>CAYOAV010000004.1:59572-63391 GCA_964402055.1 uncultured Ruminococcus sp.
AGCTTTAAAATGCCCCTCATTTTTGCGATAACATCAAAAGAGGTAAAATCCTGCGGCTTATTCACGCAGATTATTCCGTTAAGCTCATCATTCAAGCCGTTCATATTTCTTCTCCAAGTGCTTCTGCGACAGCTCCGACAAGCTTGTCCCTTGCGTCCTCAATGCTTGTTTCAAAGGTACAGCCAGCCGCCTTTTTATGACCGCCGCCGCCGAATTTCGCACAAATTGCGGAAACGTCAATATCACCCGTTGAACGGAGCGAAGCCTTGAATTTTTTCTCCTCCTTCTGACGGATAAAAATACCGACTTGAATCGTTTCAAGTGCCGTTGTAAGACCTGCGATGCCCTCAAATTCGTCCATCGGCAAGCCTGCTTTTTCTGTGTCGGCAAGTGAGATTGCTGAAACGGAGCATTTTTCATTGCAAAAATACTCCATACTGCCCAAAACATGCTGTTCTGCGGCAAGCCTTGCTCTGCTTTTCTGCTCGAACATACGGCGGTTTATCTTTCCTGCATTGATGTTGAATTTCATAAGCTCTGCGGCTGCAATATGCGTTTCGGGGCTGCATGAATCATATCTGAAACAGCCTGTATCGGTAGCAATTCCCGTATAAAGGCATTTTGCAATTTCTTCATCGCATTCGCAAAGCTTTTCACTGCTCATAAGCTTGAAAACTACCTGACAAGCGGCGGCGGAATCCGACTGAACAAGGGTTCTCGCCGCATAATCGGTGTTTGAAATATGATGATCTATGCAAAGGTCGATCTTATCCGCATAATGTGAAAAGCTCTTGCCAAGAAGCTTAGGATCGGCTACATCAACAGCAATAATATGCTCATACTCAAAATCCTGCTCCTCATAGGACTCATACATAAAATCATAACGCTTAGGAAGCTCATCAGCACAATAAACATTGGCTTTTTTTCCCATTTTACGGAGGATAGCACAAAGTCCGAACCCCGAACCTATTGTATCGCCGTCGGGACTTGCGTGTGTAAGAATACGGAAGCAGTCATTTTCACGGAGAAAAGCCGCCGCCTCTTTATAATCAATCAGCAAATTATCACAACCTTTATTCGCTGTCGTCTGCGGGGAGGACATCATGAAGTATCTGTGAGATCTCCGCAGAATGTTCTATCGAATTATCGGGTGTAAAATGCAATTCGGGACATCTTCTTATATGAAGCCTGTTTGTTATCTCCCTGCGGAGCATTCCCGAGGCATTCTGCAAACCCTTTACTGCGTTCTGTGCGTCCTCAAAGCCATTAAAGCTTGAAATAAAGACCTTGCAGTGCGAGCTGTCGCCCGAAAGCTCAACACGAACGACTGAAACAGCCATTGTATTAACTCTCGGGTCTTTTACACGCTCCCTTATAAGACCTGCAATTTCTCTCATTATATCCTCTGAAAGACGCATATTCTTAAAATTAGGCATATATTCTCCTTTTAATTTTAATCAGCCTTAGTTTCTTCCATCATATACGCTTCAAAAATATCTCCGACCTTGACATCGTTGAACTTTTCAAGCGTAATACCACACTCATAGCCCTCTGCAACTTCCTTTACATCGTCCTTGAAACGCTTGAGTGAGGACATCTTATCATCGGCAATGATTATACCGTCACGGACAACTCTTATCTCGGCATTTCTTGTTATCTTACCGCTGAGTACATATGAACCTGAAACAGTACCAACACCTGTTATCTTATAAACCTGACGAACCTCAACTCTGCCGAGATTTACCTCGTGGAACTTAGGTGCAAGCATACCCTTCATAGCTGTGCCGATTTCCTCAATTGCATCATAGATGATTCTGTAAAGCCGAATATCAACACCGTCACGCTTTGCACTTTCCTCGGCAACAGGGTCAGGACGGACATTAAAGCCTACGATAATTGCGTTTGATGCGTCTGCAAGCATAACGTCACTCTCGGAAACAGCACCAACACCGCCGTGAATAACCTTTACTCGGACCTCATTATTAGAGAGCTTTTCAAGTGACTGACGTACAGCCTCGACAGAACCCTGAACGTCTGCCTTGACGATAATAGGAAGCTCCTTTATCTCGCCCTGCTCGATCTGACTGAAAAGATTATCAAGAGTAACCTTCTGATACTGGCTGAAAAGCTCCTGCTTTGCTTCATGCTTACGCTGTTCAACAAGCTCTCTTGCAAGACGCTCATCTTCAACTGCGTTAAAGGTATCGCCTGCTGACGGAACCTCTGCAAGACCTGTAATTTCAACAGGACAGGAAGGACCAGCCTCTGTTACGACCTCGCCCTTATCATTTGTCATAACTCTTACTCTGCCGACTGCAGTACCTGCGATAATAATATCACCTGTATGAAGCGTACCGTTCTGTACGAGAAGCGTTGCAATAGGACCTCTGCCCTTATCAAGACGAGCCTCGATAACAGCACCCTTTGCAAGTCGGTTCGGGTTAGCCTTATACTCTGCGACTTCTGCAACGAGAAGTACATTTTCAAGCAATTCATCAATACCCATACCTGTTTTAGCGGAAATAGGAACGCAGATAACGTCACCGCCCCATTCCTCGACAACAAGGCTGTGTTCTGTAAGCTGCTGCTTGATATTTTCGGGATTTGCACCCGGCTTATCCATTTTATTTATTGCAACGATTATCGGAATTTCAGCAGCCTTTGCGTGGTTTATAGCTTCAATTGTCTGCGGCATAATACCGTCATCAGCGGCAACAACGAGGATAGCAATATCCGTAACGGACGCACCTCTTGCACGCATTGAAGTAAACGCTTCGTGACCAGGTGTATCAAGGAATGTTATATCCTTGCCGTTGTAATTTACTCTGTATGCACCGATATGCTGTGTGATACCGCCAGCCTCGGTAGCTGTAACGTGAGCGTTTCTGATATGGTCGAGAAGTGAGGTTTTACCATGGTCAACGTGACCCATAACAACAACGACAGGTGCTCTCTCAACGCCCTCGCCGTCATCATCGGAATCATCGATAAGACGTTCCTCTATAGTGATAATGATTTCCTTTTCAACCTTTGCACCAAGCTCCTCGGCAACAAGTGAAGCGGTATCGAAATCAATAACCTGATTTATTGTACACATCTCGCCAAGACCCATAAGCTTCTTTATAACCTCGGTAGCTGTTACCTTAAGTCTTGAAGCAAGCTCGGAAACGACGATCTCATCAGGGATAAGAACCTTAAGCTGCTGCTTTCTTGCTCTTTCAAGCTCAAGTCTGCGGAGCTTTTCGGCCTCGGTTTCATGCTTACTGGAATACTGCTGCTGTTTTCTCTGCTGTGATTTCTGAGTAAGCTTCTGCTTCTTTGAAAAATTATCCTTATGTCTGCCGTTCTGAACGGGAGCGATATTCTCATATTTTTCGTTATATTTGTCAATCTCAACATAAGAACCTCTTGTATCGACCTTATGGATCTTCTGATCGACAGAACCGCTTGAAGCGTCAGCGAATTTTATATCAAGCTTAGTCTTGTTTTGGTTCTGATTCTGAACTGGCTTCTGTTCATTTTTCTTATTTTTATTCTGCTCATTTGCCTTAAGAGCCTGCTGTGCGTTAAATCTGTCAGCCTTATTATTTTTCTGCTCATTTTTATTCTGTGGAGCGGGCTTCTGTTCAGTCTTATGCTCCTCCTTAGGCTGTGGCTTTGGCTGTTCAGCCTTTACCTCTGTCTTTACTTCCTGCTTGGGTTCGGATTTCGGCTCTGCCTTGACCTCTGCCTTTGGTTCTGCTTTAGGCTCGGATTTTACAGGCTTTTCAGCAGGTTTTTCATTCTTTGGCTTTTCCTGCTTAGGCTCGGCTTTTTTAG
>CAYOAV010000004.1:63491-68601 GCA_964402055.1 uncultured Ruminococcus sp.
TTTTTTAGCTGTATCATCGGATTTTTTAGCAGGTTTCTTCGCAGGCTTGGGTTCTTCTGCTTTTTTCTCAGGCTTAGGCTCATTTCTTGTTGCGAAATAGCCGTCGAAATTTTCCACCTGATTAATCTGTGTATAATGCTCAAAAACTATATTAAGCTGCTCCGCTGTAAGGCTTGCCGCAGACTTCTTTACCTCTCCGAATTTTTCCTCGATAAAATTGATAAGCTCCTGATTAGCGATGCCAAGATCCTTTGCAACATCGCTGAGCTTCTGTTTTGACTGTTTATTGCTGCTCATAGGCTGATTTACCTCCATTGATTCTTTATTCCGCTGTTATTTCTGCGTTTACAAGGCTTTCAGCTTTTTCAGCAAAGCCTTTATCACAGACAGCGACAACTCCGACCTTTTTACCTATACCGTAAAAATAATCGTCTATCTTATACGCTGTTTTTATTACTTTTGTATTTTTTGCAAAAAACCGAACCTCTTTTTCCGTTTTCGGCGATATATCCGAGGCAAGCAATATCAGCTCTGCCTTACCCTTTTCAACGGCTTCCTTTGACATATCGAACCCGAACGCCATTCTTCCCGATTTTCTGCATATGGACAGGAGTCCGAAAAGCTTATCATTCATTCTCCGAAAGCTCCTTTTCCATATTTTCGTAAACCTCATCGTCAATCCGACAGGAAAAGCTCTTTTCAAGCTTCCTTGCCTTTCTCGCCTTTCCGAGGCATTCGCTGTTGTGGCAGATATATGCACCTCTGCCTGATTTTTTACCTGTAATGTCAAGGCTGATATCACCCTCCGGTGATTTCACAACACGGATAAGCTCCTTTTTAGGCTTCATCTCACCGCAGCCTATACACATTCTCATCGGTATTTTTTTTACTGTCGGCATAAGCCACCTCCGCTTTATTCAGCAGACATTTCAGGCTTGATATCGATCTTATAATCAGTAAGACGTGCGGCAAGCTTTGCATTCTGACCCTTATTTCCGATAGCAAGCGAAAGCTGATTATTCGGAACGATAACTGTGCATTTCTTTTCCTCGCCCTCATCCTTTGTAACGCTGATAACATCAGCAGGTGCAAGAGCGTGTGCAACAAATACCGTAATATCCTCATCATAAACGATAATATCTATCTTTTCGCCGCCAAGCTCCTCAACTATCTTTTCAATTCTCGAATGCTTAGGACCAATGCAAGCACCTACTGGGTCTACATTCGGATCCTTTGAAGCAACGGCAACCTTAGTTCTTGAGCCTGCTTCTCTTGAAACGGATTTTATCTCGACAACTCCGTCATATATTTCGGGAATTTCAAGCTCAAAAAGACGCTTTACCAGCTCGGGATGACGTCTTGAAATCTTAACGGCAGGTCTTTTTTCAGGGTTAAGTATCTCGCAAACATAGACCTTGACAATCTGACCCTCTTTAAGCACCTCGCCTGGTATCTGCTCCTTTTTGAGCATATAAACCTCGTTTCCATCGATGGTGAGCGTCATATTGCCTGTTGCAGGCTCGATTTTCTGGACGGTTGCGGAAACAGCCTCGTGTATTTTATCCTTGAACTGACCCATTATCTTATCACGTTCAAATTCCTTCATATCGTGACGGATAGACTGCTTAGCCTGCTGTGCGGCAATTCTTCCAAATTTTGATGGAGAAAGCTTGAATGGAACTCTCTCGCCGAGCTGTGCGTTCGGGTCGCAGACTGCTCTTGCTTCATCGATATTTATCTCATTAAGGTCGATAGGCTCATCGTCAACGACTGTACGCAGAACGCATACATCGAATATCTGCTTTGAGGGATCGACATTCACAACAAAGTCATCACAATAATCATATTCCTTTTTAACGGCTTTAAGTATTGCCTGACCGATTTTATCGGCAAGAACATCGATAGAAATATTATTTTCCTGTGCAAGCAGATCAAGTGCTTCAAAAAAGTCCTTGATAAACTGCTGTTCCTTATTTATCTCCTGTCCCTTGGCTCTTGATTTTCTCATTTTTTATAACTCCTCCTGATTATTCTTCAAAATCGTCGCCGAAAAGATCTTCATCATCGGCAAGCTTGACAAATGCTGTATCTGCAAGGCGGATAACGCTTTCAACTCCATCTCTTGCAACTGTTATCGTATCCTTATCGCATGCCATAAGAGCTGCAATAATTTCCTTTTCGCCGTTTTCATTTTCACGGATAAAGCGAACTCTTATCGGGCATTCAAGGAATTTCTCGAAATGCTCCTCCTTGACAAGCTTACGCCCGATGCCTGGTGAACCGACTTCAAGAATATAGCTTTGCTCGATAGGGTCTTCCTCATCGAGAAGCTTTGAAAGCGGCCTTGAAACATTTTCGCAGTCGGACATACTTGCCATTTCGTCCTCTCTATCGATATAGACACGCAGATACCAGTACGCACCCTCCTTTTCAAAGACGATATCCCAGAGCGAAAGTCCCAGCTCGTCAATGATAGGCTTTACCATATCATAGACCTTAGCGATGGTATTTCCGCCCTTTCCGCTTTTAGCGTTTTTTCCTGACATTTCATCATTCCTTCCAAAATATAAACAAAAGGCCGGAAGCAATCCGACCTTTCTAAAATAATGTTACAAATATTATAACACATTTCAAGCCAAAATGCAACCCTTTTTTTAAAAATTTAAAAAAAGCATAACAAAACGCCGCACATTCAAGTGCGGCGTCGGAATTTCATATCCGAATCAGAAAGCAGAGAGAACAAACATCAATGCCTTCTTAACGTTGCCCTCAACATGGAGAACACCGTCAGCAAGAGCGTCATAAACGCTAAGCTTGCCTTCAAGGAGCTTTGCGTAAGCGTCAGCATCAGCTCTTACATATACATCGTAATCATCGTATCTGTAAGGCTCAACATCAGGCTTTCCTGCTTCGCTGAGGTAAACGTAGAAAACGCCCTCAACAGAGCCATTAAGCTCGATATTTACAGCGATAGGATACTTGACCTTATTTGTCTTTATTGAAGAGAACTTTTTCTTGGACTTTTCAACAGCGTCCTGATATGGAGTAAGCTCAACAACAGCCTTAGGCTTTCTTGCAGCTCTTGGCTTCTTTTCAGCAGCAGGAGCAGCAGGAGCTTCAGCAGCCTTCTTTGTGCTAGGCTTTCTGCCAGGCTTTTTCTTTTCAACAGGCTTTTCAGCTTCAGTCTTAGCCTTAACAGGCTTTTCCTCTTTTTTAGCTTCCACAGCAGGCTTAACCTCTGCAACAGGAGCTTTAACCTCTGCAACGGGAGCTTTAGCCTCTGCTACAGGAGCTTTGACCTCTTCTGCAACGACCTTTTTTACCTCTTCGACAGGCTTAACTTCTACAGCAGGAGCAGCAGCTTCAACCTTTTTCTTTTCAACAGGCTTCTGTGCTGCGGCAGCCTTTTTATTTTTTCTTGACATATTGATTCCTCCATAAATTTCATCTCGGCAATTCCTTTTTCAAGCGGAACTCCGTTTACAGGAAAACTTGGATTCTCTGCTTTGCCTTTTATTTTCAATAAAAACCTTAATACAATTATATAACCTTTTTCAAAAAAAGTCAACGTTTTATGAAAAATATCTAAAAAAAATCTAAAAACAAGGTTAAGTTGCTAAGTTAAATACAGCATAATGCACTTAAAAAATCGATATCAGCCCTTAAGTCCACGCGACTGCCTATCCATATCCTCAACAACGATATCGTATATCTCGCCGAGAGATGCACAATATTCAAGCACCTTCCATGGCTCGTTTGTATGGAAATGAATTTTTATCAGCTCCTCATCTCCGACTGCAAGCAGGCTATCTCCCTTGAAATTATTGCGGAAATATTCATCAATTGCGTCCTCGTCAAGGTTTTCGCCCTCGATAAGAAGCTGTGTATCATAACGAAATTCGATCATTTCAACCTCCGTCAGCCGTTGATAAGCTCATCAAGCATTTTTGGAAGCTCTGAATCCATATTTTCATTGCTGAACTGGCAAGTACCGACAGCCTTATGACCGCCTCCGCCGTATTTGAGCATCAGATGTCCCACGTCAACGCTTGATGTTCTGTTAAGTATTGAATAACCGACAGCGGCACTACAGCCCTGTCCGCCCTTGCCGTTTACGATCCATGCAGAGATATTCTGCTCGGGATAAAGGCTGTATATAAGGAATCTGTTGCCCGAATATATCGGATCTACACCTCTTAAATCGGTGATGATAACATCCTTTTCGGTGCGTGTATGAGCCTTGACCATTTCGATGAATTTTTCGGTCTGCTCGTTATAAACCTCGATACGCTCCTTGACATCGGGGAGGTTAAGTATCTCCTCGGTAGACATTGTGCGGCAGCAATCGATGAGCTTTTCCATAAGCTGATAATTTGAAATGGTGAAATTCCTCCATCTTCCAAGACCTGTTCTCGGATCCATAAGGAAACCAATCAGAATCCAACCCTCGGGGTGAAGAATTTCCTCACGGGTAAGATTTCCGCTATCGACCTTATCAACAGCGACCATCATTTCATCATAATGCTCGAAACGCTCTCTGCCGCCGTAATAATCATAGATGATTCTTGCACAGGACGGTGTAATTCTGCTTTCTCCGACAAATTTACCTTCAAGCTTGACTCTTTCCTGCTCGCTTGAATGATGATCGAACCAAAGCCCGCAGCCCTCAACATATGGAACATTTGCAAGGCAATCATCCTTGGTTATTTCAACAAGCCCATCCTGTAAATCCTTAGGATGAACGAATTTCCAGTTATCGATAACTCCAACGTCCTTCAGCAATGCACCGCAGGCAAGACCATCAAAATCCGAACGTGTAACAAGTCTCATTATATACAACTCCTTAAGCGTACAAATATACACAATTTTTCAATGATATAAATATTATATTACATTTTCATATTTTTTTCAAGTTTTTACAAACACTTCCAAAAAAGTTTGTGCAAAACAACAATATTCAACATATTTTTTCGTTGACTTTAGCAATTAAAAGCTTAAAAAAATCAGACCCGATTCTCCTTTTACAGAAAATCGGGTCTGAAATTATTGATCAGTCAGCTTTACGTCATCATTAATAAAGTTTGCCCTTGATAACATAAAGATTACCGCT
>CAYOAV010000005.1:0-59886 GCA_964402055.1 uncultured Ruminococcus sp.
GGAGGAGAACGAAAATGGCACAGATAATTGACGGAAAGGCAATTTCCACAGCAGTTAAGGAACAGGTCAAGCAGGAAACGCAGGTTCTTAAGGAAAAGGGAATATCCGTTGGACTTGCAGTTGTTATCGTTGGAAATGATCCTGCTTCAAGAGTTTATGTTAATAACAAAAAGAAGGCCTGCGAAACAGTTGGCTTTGAATCGTTTGAATATGCACTTCCAGAGGAAACAACACAAGATGAACTTATTGATTTGGTAAAAAAACTTAACAATGATGAAAAAGTAAACGGCATTCTTGTGCAGCTACCTTTGCCAAAGCATATTAATGAAACTGCTGTTATAAATACTATCATTCCAGAAAAAGATGTTGATGCTTTTCACCCCGAAAATGTCGGCCATATTATGATTGGTGATTATAAATTCCTGCCCTGTACACCTGCTGGGGTGATAGAAATGCTCGACCAAAGCGGAATTGAAATTGACGGCAAGAATTGTGTTGTTATCGGCAGAAGCAATATCGTCGGAAAGCCTATGTCAATGCTTCTTCTTAAAAGAAACGGAACTGTTACAATTTGTCATTCAAGAACAAAAAATCTTGCCGAAATATGCCGAAATGCTGATATTCTTGTTGCGGCAGTCGGAAAAGCTAATTTTGTAACTGCGGATATGATCAAGGACGGTGCGGTTGTTATAGACGTTGGTATGAACCGTCTTGAAAATGGAAAGCTCTGCGGTGACGTTGATTATAATGCTTGCTTTGAAAAAGCAGGATATATTACACCTGTTCCTGGCGGAGTTGGACCAATGACAATTGCAATGCTTATGAAAAATACTCTTACATCGGCTAAAAAGAAAAATAGTATTGAATAACTAAATCCTCCCTTGTCAAAAATGTCAGGGGAGGTTTTTTATATGTTAAAAAAACTTACAGTTATTATGGCTCTATCAATAGCTTTTTCCGTTGTTTTGATTACACGAATTGCGATTATTTCATCTGACAGCGAGGTTATAGAAGCCGCATTGTCAAACGGTCGATACATTCTTTGCGAAAAAAGCGAATATGCGTCCATTCTTGACAGAAACGGGAAACGTCTTAACAATAGGGGAACAGAATATATAGCCGTGCTTGATCCACATAATGTCAATTCTCTTTCAGCTTTGAAATATGCCATAAACAGCGAAGCCTTTGAAAGAGGAATGTCGGGTAATCTTCCGTTTTTTTGTGAGGTTTTATCAGAAAATATAAGGAATGTAACAGTTTACAGACGCACTATAAGAACAGAGAGCGATCAGCCTGCACGTCATATTGTCGGTTATACATCTGACGGAAAGGGAGTATGCGGTCTGGAGCTTGCTTTTGATGACTTTCTCCGCAGTAATTATACCGAAAACCGTGCTGAATACAACGTTGACGCAAGAGGTTCGGTGCTTGTCGGACTTGAAAACGAAAAAATAATTCCAAAGTCTATTGACAGCGGTGTTATTACAACGCTTGATATCGATATTCAGAATATATGCGAAAATGCGTTCAAAAACAGTGGTTATGATAAAGGTGCGGTTATAGTTATGGATATTTCAGATGGCGATATTATCAGCTGTGCAAGCTTTCCTGAATTTGATCCCGAAAATCTGTCAGCAAGCCTTGACAGCGAGGATTCACCCTTTATAAATCGTGCATTTTCTGCATATAGCGTTGGTTCAATTTTTAAGCTTGTCACAGCGGCAACGGCTCTTGAAGCTGGAATAAGCGAGGATTTTACCTATAACTGTATCGGCTCGATCGATATTGACGGACAGATTTTTAACTGCCATAAATGGGGAGGACATAGTGAAATTTCAATGCAAGAGGCTATGATAAACTCCTGTAATCCTTATTTTATAGCATTAAGTGAAACGCTTTCTCCTGATTTGCTTTATAAAACAGCGGAAAGCTTTGGCTTTGGAAAAGGAACAGAGCTTGCCGATGGTATGTATTCTGATAGCGGATATCTTCCAACTGTAAATGAGCTTAAAGTAAAGGCTGAAAAAGGAAACTTTTCATTTGGGCAAGGTAAGCTTACTGCAACTCCTTTACAAATATGCAGATTGACCTGTGCAATTGCTAATAATGGTATTATGCCTGATGTCAGTCTTGTCAAAGGACTGCGTACAGACAGAAATGATGAGCTTTTTACAAAAGAAAAAGGTGAAAGGGTGATTTCTCTGCTTACCTCTTTAAAGCTCAAACGCTATATGTGTGGAGTTGTTGCTGCAGATAATTCACATTCTTATTCAGAGTTGATTGACAGTGCAGGAAAAACATCAACGGCACAAACAGGAAGATTTGACGAGAACGGAAATGAAATAATGAATTGTTGGTTTACAGGATATTTTCCGTCTATTTCGCCGAAATATGCTGTTACCATACTTGTTGAGGGCGGCGTTTCGGGAAATGTCAGCTGCGGTCCGATATTTAAGGAGATTGTCGAAAATATAATAGTTATGGAAAAATAAGAAAAAATCCGCTGATCAACACGTTCCGATCAGCGGATTACTTATTCAAAGCATCTGTTTATTGATATTTTAATCCTCATCAAAATTTCCAGGAATATTGAGCTGTTTTACAGGAATTCTCTTAAGCGGAGAATACAGATATTTTGAACACTGCGATGTACCGTCAACAAGTCCTCGTTTTTCACAAAGAACCTTACCTCCATCTTTTGCCCTTGTTCCGAATGTACAATATTCACATCTAGGAGGGATATTGTTGCCGAAATACTTCTTTTTAGCCATTGAGAATCATTTCCTTTCGAGAGTTCAGACTATATTTCAAGTAAATTAATTATATCATCTTTTCTTATTAATTTCTATAAAATTTTTTGATAATAATAAAATTGTCATAATTAACAAAAACAAGCTTGGAATTGGTGGATTTTGACGAATCAATTTACCATTTACAGCAAAGACTTGTATATAATTAGTTATATCAAAAAACAATATTAATATTTTACAGCAGAAATATGATAAAATCATTGTGATTATACGACAGGATAAGAAATTATCAGTTGACAATTCCTCGTTAATTATTCCTTCTATCTGCATAATAACGCAAAGCCCACCAAAGGATAGTATAGCTGTAATTATCGGCATAAATCTTATATCAGACGGTGCATCTGAAATACAGCTTATTTCAAGCATAGATTTAATAAAAATTCTGCAGGTATCCGATGATATATTGGTTATTTCTGAAATAAACTTAGATAATACATCAATAATTCCTGATTCGTCAAGCACAGCTATGACAGAAGCAAAAAATACTATTGCGGAACATATCCCTGCGATGCCCTTGCCTGCTGAATTAATACATTCCGTTACCTTATCTATGCTGAAAGAAAGCTTGTTCTTTTTTATGTTTTTTGGAGGAATTTCAGATGTTGCCGAGAAAAAAAGCATTGTAAGGATATTTGCCGTAAAAATGCTTGCAAAAATAATCATTCCTGCCGAAAGACTACCGTATATTTTCGTTCCAGCCGCACCGACAAAGAAAGCAGGACCGCCCATATAGCAGTAACCAAGCATTTTTTCAGCGGTATGTCGGTCTGTTTCTCCATTATTATAAAGCTCTGTAATAAGCTTTGCTCCTATTGGATAACCTCCCACGGAGCTTATTAGAAAAATTGAAAATAATTCAGGCTTTGTTCTGAAAACATATCTTGAAATCAACGAGAAAGGGATTCCAATCGTATGATAAAGTCCTGTTGAAATTATCAATCCAGAAACTGCCATAAATGGGAAAAGCGATGGAATAATGACGTTTATACAATTTTTTAAAGCGTTAATAACATATTCCGAAACAGTTTTACCAAAAATGATCAACGATGCGGCATACGCAATTAGAATGACTGAAAATAATACTGTTCTGATTTTTCTCATAATGTTTCCCTTCCTTTAAATATTGTTCAACAAAAGTATATGTTAATTAAATTTTTAATATAATTTATAGGGTACAGAAAAATTGGAGGAAATATCTATGCTTGTCAGTGCTAAAAAGCTATGTAACACAGCTGCAGCTAAGTTTATAAAAAAACGTCTTTATTTGAATACATATATGAATTTTACTGATAACACTCATATCGAAATAGAAAACTGTAAGCGTGTTATTGAACTTAATGATGTTTATGTTCGTCTGAAAACAGCAACCGTTATCATTTCTGTATGGGGAGAAAACCTTTCAGTTTCTGATTATAATACAGATGGTGTTGTGATAGATGGAATTATAAATTCAGTTGAATTTGAATAGGAGGAATTATGCTTGGTAATGTTCGTTTCAGACTGATAACAGCGGATAGTGGAGATATTATAAATAAGCTTAGATCGACAGGTTTTTGTGTAAAGGAATTACGATGTGAAAAGGATTGTATAATTTCAGGATTGATTAATTGGTACGATTTTGGTGAATTGGAAGCCTTTGCTTATAAGAATAATTTGAAGCTGGAAAACATCGAAAAAGTGGGTGCTGTTTTCAAAGCAGAAAGGTATAAAAGAAGATCGGGGATAATTGTCGGTTTGATTATTTCGATTGCAATTGTTTGTTTATTCTCAAATACTGTTTTGAAAATAGAAGTATATGGAAATAAAAGTGTTTCGGATGAGCGTGTTAAAATGATACTTGCCGATTATGGTATAGAAATTGGGGCATTTATACCATCGTTAGATCTACGTTCATTGGAACAGGAAATATTGACAGCGTTTGATACCTTCAGATGGATTGGAATAAGATCGTCAGGCTGCAGAATTCTTGTAGATATTAGCGAGCTTACAGAAAAGCCTGAAATTATACCACAATCATCGCCATGCAATATCATAGCTTCCCGTGACGCACAGATCGTTGACATACGGAATGTTTATATGGGAATGCTTGTGCCAATGCTTTATGATGGAGTGAAAAAGGGAGATATTCTCATAAGCGGAACAATTAATGGAAAGCTCGAGCATGATTATCCTGTTCATGCGATGGGCGAAATAATCGGCAGATATGAAGATGAGATAACCTTTGAACAGCCATATTTTGATAGTATCATAAATTATGGCAGCAAACAACATAAAAAAACTATTTTCCTTTTTGGTATTCGTATTCCACTTTATCTTAATAAAAGCAGTTGTTTTGAATATGAATATAGCGAAAAAAAAGAGCTTTTACAATTTCTTGGACTTGAAATGCCGATAGGGTTTATTGAAACAGAGATAAAGCCTTACACTGTTGATGAGGTAGAATATTCCACAGAGCAGTCAAAACTTCTGCTTGAAGAAAAAATTAAGCTGTATGAAAAGAATTTCCTGCAAAATGAAGAAATAACCGTGATATCAAAGGAGGTCGATTTTAATGAGCAGGTTGATAAAATGACAGTAAATGTAAAATATTGTCTTGAAAGTGATATAGGCGTTGAGCAACAAATATTTATAAAGAGGTAATATGGCACTCATTATTGAATTTATATGTTACATTCACAAAAAAATCATTGACTTTTTCAAAAGAATGTAGTAAAATTACTATACTGAAAACGATTTCTTAATAGAAAGGAATGTCAAAATGAAAAAATATAGCATTTTAAAAAGGATTTGTGCAGCTGCACTTTCTGTATGTATGTCAGTTGGACTTATGACAGGTTGTTCCGAAAAGGAAACAGCTGAAAAATCTGATTGGAGTTATGGTCAGGTCGAAATGGGTGGCGGCGGATTCGTTACAGGTGTATTCAGCACAAATGAGGAAAATGTTTATTATGCAAGAACTGACGTTGGCGGTGCTTATCGCTGGAATGAAGATAAGCAAAGCTGGGAATCAATGAGCTATTGGGTCAGCGATGAGGATAAGGGTTTACTAGGTATTGACGGTCTTGCAGTTGACCCGAACGACGCTTCCAAGGTATATCTTCTTGCAGGAACAGAGTATTTCAGCGGTGGAAAAACTGCGGTTCTTGTTTCAGATGATTATGGCAAAAGCTTTGACGTTGTTGAAGTTACAGATAAGATAAAGGCTCACGGAAACGGTATGGGCAGAGGAAATGGAGAAAGAATAGCTATTGACCCGAACAACGGCAGTATTATTTTTGCAGGTGGCAGAACAGGCGGTTTGATAAAAAGCACCGATGGAGGAAAAACATGGGAACAGGTTTCATCATTTCCTGTTACTTCCACTGATAATGCAAATGGTATCAATGGAATAGTTTTTGATTCGTCCTCTGAAAAAGATGGCACTTCACAAAAAATCTATGTTTCCGTTTCAAGGAAGAACGATGTTAATATCTTTGTTTCTGATGATGGCGGTGCAAGCTGGAATGCTCTTGAAAATGCAACAGAAAGCTATATGCCGCAGAGAATGAAGCTGGATTCAAAAGGTAACCTTTATGTTGTATATGCTACAAATGAAGGCCCTTGGAATTCAGGCGTAGGTGCTATTTGCAGATATAACGCTGATGGTTCGGTTGATAATATATCTCCTGACGGTTCATCCTTTGGTGATATTGTTATCGACCCGTCAGATGAAAACAGACTGCTTGCTGTTACAACTAATAACTGGAATGAGCAGGCAAACGGTGCTTACGGCGACGCATTTTTCGTTTCTCTGGACGGAGGAGTGACTTGGACAAATATTCTTGATAGTATGCTGATGAATGATGGCGGAATCCCATGGATAAAGGATTACGCTATACATTGGTGCAGTTCTCTTGAAATAAATCCGTTCAATACTAATGAAATTATGGTTACATCTGGAAATGGTGTCTTTGCTTGTGATAACATATGGGACGCAAATCCAGAGTTCTATTTCTGCGCAAAGGGAATTGAAGAAACTGTTCCTATGGATATAATCACAATGGAGAATTATCCGCTTGTATCCGCAGTTCTTGACTATGATGGATTCGTACATAATGATATATATTCAGCTGCTGAACGTCATAATGGTCAGATAGGTTCATGTACAAGTATAGCAATTGCTTATCAGAACAGAGATTATTGGGCAAAGGTTGGCGGCAGTGACAGTGAAATGAAGTTTATTTACAGCACTGACGGAGGTGCAAGCTGGAACAACATTCTCAATTCCCCCGAGGAAGATAAGATACTTTACAATGGAAGGATTGCGTTTAATGCAGATGGCTCACGTCTTTTCTGGAGTGCAGAAAATTCATTGGGTGCATATTATACAGAGGATTTCGGCAAAACATGGGTAAAATGTTCGGGGATTACAGGCAGTGATGTTTATTTCCTTGGTGATCCTAATAACAGCGATTATGTTTATGCTTGTGGAAATGGTGTTGTATATTTAAGTTCTGATAAGGGCACAAGCTTTACAAGAATGGCTGTTGTAAGTCCGAGCTACAAGAGATTATGTGCCGATCCTTCAGAAGAGGGAACATTCTACATCGCTGGTGGAGCAGGTTTGTTTAAGGCAACAAACCATGGCGAGGAAGTTTCACTTATTGATGGAATAAAGTATTGTGAAGCAGTTGGTCTTGGCAAAGCTAAAAATGATGATGACCCTTATGTTATTTATATTTACGGAACTCCTACTGATACTGATATAAAGGGCGTATATATGTCCGAGGATAACGGAGCAAGCTGGATAAGAATAAATGATGACGCTCATACTTTTGGTGGCACAGGAAATGGTGTTTTCATAAGCGGTGATATGAACGTATACGGCAGATGCTATATGAGTACAGTTGGACTTGGCATTGTATACTTTGATAAAAAATAAAAATTTTAGAACGGCAGAGCATAATTCTGTCGTTCTTTTTTGTAAAAAACTCTTTTATTTTATATTAAAATATGTTATAATTACAATATAATTGTATTTTTGTAAAGGAAGATAAAAATGAGCTTTGTTGAATTTAAAGATGTTTATAAAAGATATAAAATGGGAGAGGTGACTATTAACGCTTCTGATGGTGTTAGCTTTAATATAGAAAAAGGCGAATTTGTTGTAATAGTCGGAGCAAGCGGTGCAGGAAAAACCACCGTTTTGAATATTCTTGGGGGAATGGACTGCTGTGATGAAGGCGAAATAATCGTTGACGGAACTGATATTGCAAAATTTACTCAAAAGGAGCTTATCTCTTACAGACGTTTTGATATTGGTTTTGTATTTCAGTTTTATAATCTTGTTCAAAATCTAACAGCAAAAGAGAATGTTGAACTTGCAACACAGATATGTAAGGAATACATAGAAGCAGAAAAAATTTTGCGTGAGGTAGGTCTTGGCGATAGAATGGATAATTTCCCTGCACAGCTTTCGGGCGGAGAACAGCAGCGTGTATCAATCGCAAGAGCATTAGCAAAAATGCCCAAGCTTCTGCTTTGTGATGAACCAACAGGTGCCCTTGACTATAAGACTGGAAAAACAATTTTAAAGCTTTTGCAGGATACCTGCCGTAATACAGGAACAACTGTTGTTGTGATAACGCATAACCTTGCAATAACACCTATGGCTGACCGTGTAATAACAATAAAAAGCAGCAAGGTTGAGAGCGTAGTATTGAATGAAAATCCAACTTCTATCGAAGAAATTGAGTGGTAATTGATTATGAAAAAAACCTTATTGAAGAATACCTTTCGAAGTATAGGCAAAACTTTTGGCAGATTTATCGCTATTTTTGCAATTATTGCCCTTGGTTCAGGTTTCTATTCGGGAATTAAAGCCGCATCACCTGATATGAAAAAGAATGCTTGGAACTATTTTAATGAATATAGTCTTGATAATATACATATTATGTCAACGCTTGGCTTTGAGGACGATGAGATTGAAGAAATAGCATCTGCTGACGAAGATTTTTATTGTGAAGGCGGCTATTCCGCAGATGTTTTTATGGAAAGCGATTTAGCAAACCGTAAAGCTATAAAGCTTTACTCATATAATAGCGATGCAAAGCTGAATAAGGCTGAAATAATTGATGGAAGACTACCCGAAAGCAGTAATGAATGTGTAATTGATTACCTGATGACAGATAAACCTGAAATCGGAGAAAAAGCATTATTTTCTGTTCCTGAAAATGCCGAGTTTACACTTAAAGAAACAGAATATACCGTTGTTGGTTATGTAAAGCTTCCGATGTATATTTCAACAGAACGCGGAACCACATCTATTGGAAATGGTACTTTGAGCGGATATGTGCTTGTACCATATGAGAATTTTGATATTGATGTTTACACAGATGTCTATGTAAAGTCAAGCAGTGCCGAAAAGCTGAATCCCTTTACAGATGAATATGAAAGCTTTATTGACCAGAAAATCAATTTGCTTGAAGAGATCGGTAAAAGCTCCATTGAAAATCGTGTAAAAAAGATAACAGCAGAAGCATATGAAGAAATAGATAAAGCAAAAAGTGAGCTTTCAGAACAAAGAGCAATTCTTCTTGAAAGTAAAGAACGGCTCGAAGAAGGTCAGATCTCATATAATAACGGTCAAATTGCTGTTACACAGATGCGTTCTGTCGTTGCAGAGTTGAATAATGCAATTTTAGAGTACAATGAAATAGCCGCTACAAATGATGAAATCAAGCTGTTTATTGATAATATAAATAAAGATGATGTTTTTGCGGCAGATGAAACACTTGTGAAGCTTTTGACGGGATATATGTCCGTTCCTGCTGAATATGATGACGGAACTAAATCTGCTTGTAAAAATGGACTTGACCAGTATATTTTAACATTCAATGAACAAATAGAGAACAATTCATCTGAATTGGAAAATGCTGCAAAAGAGCTTGAACAGGCAGAAAATGAAATATTAGACGGCGAACAGAAGCTTGATGAAGCACAGATTGAAATATCCAAGGCTGAACATGAGATATACGAAAATACTAAGGATGCTCAATGGTATGTTTTCAGCCGTGAAGATATATATCCCGCTTATGGAAACTATGACGACGATTGCGATAAGGTAGACGCTATTGCGAAGGTTTTTCCTGTTTTCTTTGTACTTATTGCTGTGCTTGTATGTTGGACAACAATGACAAGAATGGTAGAAGAACAGCGTATCCAGACGGGAACGTTAAAGGCACTTGGCTATGGCTACGGCGAAATTATGGGGCAGTATATCCTTTATGCTGTTCTTGCAAGTATCCCTGGTGTTGTTTTTGGTGTTACGCTTGGTCTTAAGATTCTTCCGAAGCTTATTTTTATATGCTATAATTCAATGTATGCTTTTGATACATTTTCAGCTGGGTTCAGATGGAATTACATGCTTGGTTGTGCGGTGGCAGCTTGCCTTTGTACAGGCTTATCAGCTTTTTTAGCTTGCAGAATAGAGCTTTCGTCCAAACCTGCGGAGCTTATGCGTCCTAAACCGCCGAAAAATGGAAAAAGAATTTGGCTTGAAAGGATAACAGCTGTCTGGAGCCATATGAAATTCATTACAAAGGTTACATTTCGCAATCTTTTCCGTTACAAAAGCCGTGTTATTATGATGATAATAGGTGTCGGAGGTTGCACAGCACTTTTGCTTACAGGATTTGCTTTAAGACATTCTATCGTCAGCATTGTTGACAGACAGTATTCCAATATATTCGTGTATGATGCAATTGCCGCAATTGACGAGGATAAAGCGGATTATGCGGAAATAAAAAAAGACTCATCCGATTTCAATTCAATGTTTGCAATGCAGAAAACCGATGAAATATATTCTGAAAACAGTTCAGCAGAGGTTTATCTTGTTGTCACTGATACTGATGAAGATATTGCACCATTTTTTAATATCCATAACCGAAAATCAGGCGAACATTACGATATTTCAGATGATGGAGTTATTATAAACGAAAAGCTTTCACGTCTTCTTGATGTCAAGGTTGGTGACAGCGTATATTTTAATGAAAATAACCCTGTAAAGGTTATTGGTATAATGGAAAATTACACTCTTAACTATGCATTTATCGGAAGTAAACTTTTTGATAAGCTAGGACTTGATTATGAGCTGAAAAACAATGTTATGTTCCTTAATTCGAAAAATGTTGAAATGCTAGATGCAGAAAAGCTTGTCAGCCGTGATGATATACTTATGGTTTCTTATGCAAAGGATGGCAACGAAAGCTTTAGTAAGCTTGTTGACAGTCTTTCGTTTATAGTAATATTGATTATAGTATGTGCAGGAGCACTTGCATTTGTTGTAATGTTTAATCTTACAAATATAAATGTAAATGAAAGGATGCACGAACTGGCAACTATTAAGGTTTTAGGCTTTTATGATGGAGAGGTTGCGGCGTATATTTACCGTGAAAATTCAATTTCAGCCTTTATGGGTATGATTGTAGGCTTGCTGGTTGGAATATTTTTTGAGAAATTTGTTATCAAAACCTGCGAGGTTGATTCGGTAATGTTTGCACCTGATATTCCGCCATATTGCTTTCTTGCGTCTGCGGCTCTTACAATTGCTTTTGCACTGCTTGTAAATCTTATGCTGTATTTCAAATTAAAAAAAATTGATATGGCCACCTCGCTTAAATCCGTTGAATAAGCCTTTGAAAGGGGATTAATATGACTGAAAACAAGGAAAAGCTGATCAGTATTATAATAATTGTTCTGTCATTGATAGCATTTGTGGTTGTTGCTTGTATTGTAATTTCCCGAAAGCCTGCTGATGTGGAAGAACTAATGCCCAAAATAGTAGGCTATACTGTTGACGATGTTACAGGCTGTTATAGTAGATTTTTTACTCTTGACATAGAATACGACTATAATACTGATTACAATGAGGGCGTTATCCTTTCTCAAAGTATAAAGGAGGAGGAACGCTATATCCCTGGTGAAACTGTTGTAAAGGTCATAGTAAGCGGAGGAAAAAAACCTGAAGAAACAACGGTTCAAACTGAAACCGAAACAACAGTAGCTGAGCCTGAAATTCCTAAATTGCTGACATCTCCGTTTATTGACAGTCCACAGTTTGCTTTTGAAACAATGTCAGAGGGTGAGCCTTCAGTTTTAATAACATCAGGCATTGATGAAGAAGCTGAAGGTGTTTCACAGGCTTTGGAAAATCTTTATGATGTGCTTATAAAAAAATATGGTGACGCAGGTTTTTTATATGTTAATCTTGAAAGTGGTGCTTCTGTTGAATATAACGCAGATGTACGATTTTCAGCAGCAAGTATCATAAAGGCACCATATGTCAGAGCTATTTTAGGTAATGAATCCGACCTTGATAAGTCTTTTGAAATGTCAGAGGATATGCTTAATTCAAGCTACGAGCTGATAAATGGAGAACCTATAGGCACTTTTTTCAGTATAAAAGAGCTTGCAAAGGCGGCTATTGAAAAAAGTGATAATACTGCGTATAAAATGCTGTATAATTATGTTGGATATCAATGCTTTAATGAGTTGGCAGAAAATCTCGGACGTGATGAGAGAATGACGGACGATAATTATTGGTTCAAGCTAACTGCAAGGGAAACAGCTGTCTATTTTAAGGATATATTTTTCTTCAATGAACAGCATCAGAATGGCGGATTAATGAAGGAATTTCTTGCAAACAGCGAGCATAATGATCTCTTTTCAGATGAACTTGAGGAATATACAGTATGTGAAAAATACGGATATCTTCCACAGGACGATTTCTACACTCTCGGTGCAGCAGCAGCAGTTTATTCAGATTCGCCTTATGTAATTGTACTTTATATTCGCAGTACGTCATCTAATATCAAAACACAACTTTTTCACGATTGTGCAAGATATGCTGATGACCTTAATAAAATTTTAACAGAATGATACAATTTAAAATCTTAATAAATTTTAAATAATCAATAAAAATATTGAAGTAGATAATAAAAAGGTGTATAATGATTATAGTATATTTTGTTGATTTTTACATAATGTCAGTTTAAAAAATATTTGATACGAAAGAGGTGGGAGTTGTCTTGCAGATTCAAAAAGAAAAGAAATATGCAAAGTTTCGATTTTCGTTTGTATTATTATTTATTTTTGCAAGCTTCATCGCCTGTTTTGTATTATATATGACAAACGAAGATGACGAATATATTCAAACCGCTAAATATATCGATGAAGAAGAAAGCAAAGATAGTGGGGTTAATGAGCTGTACATTTCAAAAACTGTCGTAAATCCAGTGCCGAAAAGTCAACCTGCTGATATGACATATTTCAATGATGCTGTGATAATCGCTAACGGGCAAATGACAGGATTTTCCAAGCTTATTCCAATTGAAAATCTTTATAACGGAGGTTTTGTCTCAAATGAAATTTTGGCATTTGTTAAAGACAAAAGCTTTAAAAATTTGTATTTTATGCTGGATAACGATTGTATAAATTCAGATAGCTTGATGGAGATTTCATTTATATTAAATCAACTTAAAGACAGTAAATCAGAATTGAATATATATTTTGTTTCAGTTCTTCCGATAACTGTTGAAAAAGAAAAGGATGGCATTTCCAACTCCGATATTGACAGCTTTAATTCAAGTGCTTTAAAATTTGCAGATGAAAACAGCGTTTATTACATAGATATAAATAGTTACTTTGTTGGAAATGACGGCAAAATGCCTCAATCAAAGGTAGAAAATGATGGAATAACGCTGACTGATGAGACTTATTTCGAAATTGTTGATTTTCTTCTTTCACATATTGTCTGAAATATTTATAGAAAATTTTTAATTCGGTACTTTACATAAGAGCTAAAATGTAGTAAAATAAAATAGATAGAATTTACAAAGGAGTATGTTTTTATGTCTGAAGAACCTAAGTATAAAAGAGTGCTTCTGAAGCTTAGCGGAGAAGCTCTCGCAGGGGATAAGAAAAGTGGACTTGATTATTCGGTTATTACACCGATATGCGAAAGCATAAAGAAATGTGCCGATATCGGCGTTGAAATGGGAATTGTCGTCGGTGGTGGCAATTTCTGGAGAGGTCGTTCAAGCGGTGCGATGGACAGAACAAGAGCTGATCATATTGGTATGCTTGCAACTACTATGAATGCACTTGCTGTTGCAGATGTTCTTGAATCTCTCGGAGTTAATGTCCGTGTTCAGACTGCTATTGCAATGCATCAGGTGGCAGAACCTTATGTCAGAAATAAAGCGGTTCGTCATCTTGAAAAGGGCAGAGTTGTTATTTTTGGATGCGGAACAGGAAATCCTTTCTTTTCAACTGATACAGCTTCAACCTTGCGTGCGGCTGAAATAAACGCTGATATCGTCCTTAAAGCGACAATGGTTGACGGTGTTTATGATAAGGATCCAAATAAATATTCTGACGCAGTAAAATTTGACGAGCTTAGCTTCAATGATATTCTTGTAAAGAATCTTGCTGTTATGGACAGCACAGCTGCTTCAATGTGCAAGGATAATAATATCCCGATAATAGTTTTTGATTTAAGCAGACCCGATAACATATTTGATGCCTGCCTCGGCAAAAAGGTTGGTACAATTGTAATCGACAGAACAAAATAACAGGCGAAAAGCCGCAGTAAAGGAGTATATTATGAACGAAAATGTAACAAAAGCACAGGAAAAAATGGAAAAATGTCTTAAGAGCCTTGAACATGAGCTTTCAACGGTAAGAGCAGGAAGAGCTAACCCAGCTGTTCTTGATAAGGTTCTTGTAGATTATTACGGAACTCCAACACCTGTTCAGCAGATGGCGGCTGTTTCTGTTGCAGAGGCAAGAATACTTGTTATTCAGCCTTGGGATAAGTCACAGCTTAAGGCTATCGAAAAAGCAATCCAGACTTCCGATATTGGAATTAATCCTACAAATGATGGTAACGTTCTCAGACTTGCATTCCCTCAGCCTACAGAGGAACGCAGAAAAGAGCTTGTAAAGCAGGTCAAGAAGTTTGGCGAGGAAGCTAAGGTTACAATCAGAAATGTTAGAAGAGATACGCTTGATAAGCTTAAGACCTTGAAGAAGAATAACGAAATTACCGAGGATGATATGAAGGATATCGAAAAGGATGTTCAGAAGGTTACCGATAATTTCTGTGATAAGGTTGATACTGTTATTTCCGACAAAGAAAAGGAAATTATGTCTATCTGATGAGAAATGTTGATAATCCTCCAAGGCATATCGGCTTTATAATGGATGGAAACGGACGTTGGGCGAAAAAAAGAGGTCTTCCAAGGACTGCTGGTCATGCGGAGGGGGCAAAAGCCTTCCGCAAGATCGCACGTTATTGCAAGGATATAGGTGTAAAGTATATCACCTTTTATGCTTTTTCTACCGAAAACTGGAAACGTCCCGAGCAGGAAGTCAATATCATAATGCGTCTGTTCATGGAATATCTTGATGAAGCCGAAAATTTTGCAAAAGATAAGACGCGTCTTATTTTTTTAGGAGATAAGGCACGGTTTGAACCTGAAATGCGTAACAAGATGCTCAAGCTTGAGAAAGCGTCTGAAAACTTTGACGAGATGACTCTTGCAGTTGCAATGAATTACGGCGGAAGAGATGACATTGTTCATGCCGCTAAATCAGCTGCCGAGATGTTTGCAAATGAAGAGATAAAGCTGTCGGATATTGATGAAGGCTTAATAACAAGTTTGCTTTATACAGGAACAATGCCCGATGTAGATTTGCTTATCCGCCCTGGTGGAGAACAGAGGATATCAAATTTTCTGATATGGCAGTCTGCATATGCGGAATTATACTTTACTGATGTTTTTTGGCCTGATTTTACTTCGAAGGAGCTTGACAAAGCTTTGGAGGAATACAGTAACAGAACAAGGCGGTTTGGTGGAGTATAAGATAAAAAAACAGGCAAATATATGAATATTTATGCACAGTTTTGTACTATAATATAGTAAATATGTGCGATATTTTGGAGTAAAAAATATGCTTACAAGAATTTTGACAGCAATCGTCGGAATCACAATCGGAGTTATTATTGTACTGCTTGCGGATACAGTTGTATTTGAGATTGCAGTTGCATTTTTGTCCGTTATGATCGTGTATGAATTGTTCTCTAATTGCAAATGTCTTGAATTTAAGCTGCATAGTGCTGTTTGTCTTGTCTATGCCGCTATTCTCCCATTTCTTACCAATTACTTTGGTATAAATGCTGAATATATTGCTGCGGCACTTTGTGCGGTTGTAATGCTTAGCGGCTTTATTGCATATCATAGGACTTTGAGCTTTGATAAGCTTTGTTTTATGATAGCGACAACCTTGCTATCCTCTGCAGCTATGAATTGTCTTGTTTTGCTTAATAAAATGGACGATTTGCACGGTGCATTCTATGTTGTGCTTTGTCTTGCGGCGGCATGGCTAAGCGACGGTGCGGCATATTTTGTTGGAACATTCTTTGGTAAGCATAAGCTTTGTCCTGATATTTCACCAAAAAAGACTGTTGAGGGTGCAATAGGTGGTATTGTCGGAAATATAATTATACTTTACCTTTTTGTTATTATTTATGCAATGATAATGAATTCTAAGGGCTATGATGTTTCCGTAAATTATGTATGGACGGGAATTGTTGGCTTAGTAACAAGTCTGTTAAGTATGATTGGTGATCTTTCTGCATCGCTTATCAAACGTCAGAATAATATTAAGGATTTCGGTAAAATTATGCCAGGTCACGGCGGTGTTCTTGACAGATTTGACAGTGTACTTGTTGTAGCACCGTTTATGGCACTTTCGTTTGAATATATCAAGATTTTTTATTAAAGCTTAGGGTATGCTGTTCACGCATACCCTAAAATTGGTTAAGATATAGACACATTCTTTTTTATGGAGCATAATAAAACATGAAAACAATTTCTCTTATCGGTTCAACGGGTTCAATAGGAAGACAAACACTTGATGTATGCCGCAAGCATAACATAAAGGTTACAGCTCTTGCTGCAAAAAGCAATACAGAGCTTCTTTCACTACAAGCTCATGAATTTAAACCAAGACTTATCTGTATTTATGATGAAGATAAATACATTGAGCTGAAAAAGCTCGTTTCTGATATGAATGTTGAGGTAGTCTGTGGAATAGAGGGACTTTGTCAGGTTGCTGTTGAAGAAGCTGACCTTTTTGTTAATTCAGTAGTCGGAATGGTTGGACTATTACCAACCTTGCGAGCTATCGAAGCAGGAAGGAATATCGCACTTGCAAATAAAGAAACACTTGTGGCAGGCGGAGAAATTGTTATGAAATCAGCCGCTGAAAAAGGAGTTACGATTTATCCGATAGACAGCGAACATTCTGCAATTTTTCAATGCCTACAAGGGAATGATAAAAAACAACTCCGAAAAATTATTTTAACAGCTTCGGGAGGCCCTTTTTTAGGAAAAAAGAAATCGGACTTGTTGAATATCACTCCTGCCGCTGCCTTAAAACACCCTAATTGGAGTATGGGCAACAAAATTACAATAGATTCTGCAACACTTATGAACAAGGGACTTGAATTTATTGAAGCTAAATGGCTTTTTGGTGTTTCCCCTGAACAAATTGAGATTATTATAAACAGAGAAAGCGTTCTTCATTCTGCTGTTGAATATGACGATTATTCCGTCATAGGTCAGCTTGGCACACCTGATATGAAAATTCCGATACAGTATGCACTTCTGTACCCACAAAGACTTGACTGCGATGTAAAGCCATTGTCCTTGACAGATTATGGGACACTTTCATTTTATAGACCTGATTACGAAACCTTCGATTGTTTAAGTGCGGCAATTAAAGCTATAAAGCTTGGAGGAGCTTATCCCTGTATAATAAACAGCGTAAATGAGGAAGCAGTACGTCTTTTTCTTGATGGTAAGATCTCATTCCTCAGAATTGGAGAGCTTGCAGTTGAGGCTCTTGATAAATTTGGTTTTATGAATATATCTTCGTACAAAGATGTAACAGAAGCTGATATGGCGGCAAGAGAATTTGTATTTGGGAGAGTATGATGAAGAGTTTTTTATCAATTCTGATTGGCATAATTATTTTTGGGATCATTGTTATAGTTCATGAATTTGGGCATTATTTTGTTGCTAAACTATGCAAGGTAAAGGTCACTGAGTTTGCTGTAGGAATGGGACCTGTAATATATCAAAAAAAAGGAAAAGAAACTACTTTTTCGTTAAGACTTCTACCTCTAGGCGGTTATTGCTCGATGGGTGAAGATGAGGATTCGGACGATCCGAATTCATTCCGAAAAAAGCCTGTCCCTGTAAAAATGGCTGTTATTCTTGCAGGTGCGTTTATGAATCTTGTTCTGGGATTTGTGATTTCAATTGTTGCAATGATCGTTAGCGGCGTTGGAATTTCTTCCACAATAGTTTATTTTGATGAAAAAGCTGTCAGTCCCGATTATGGACTTCAGCTTAATGATGAAATTATAAAAATAAACGATACTAAAATTTTCACCGCACGAGATATAACATATCTTTTAAGCACCGATGAGGATGGTATAATTGATTTTGTTGTAAAACGTAATGGTGAAAAGATAAATCTTAACGGTGTGAAATTTCCGATGATTTATGATGAAGAAAGCGGAAAAACTACATTGCAGTATGATTTTAAAGTTCTTGCAGAAAAAATTTCTATCAAAAATATTATTCCTTATTCGTTTAATAATACTGTTTATTGCGGAAGGATCGTTTTTATGTCGCTTCGTGACCTTATAACAGGAAAATATGGACTTAACGATTTACAAGGTCCTGTAGGAATAGTTACAACGATTGGTTCATCGGTAACAGATGAAGGTCTTGATTGGGATTTTCTTTTGCAGCTTGCATCGCTTATAACCGTAAATATAGGGATTTTCAATCTTCTTCCTATACCAGCACTGGACGGCGGAAGATTTGTATTTCTTGTTGTTGAAGCAATAAGAAGAAAACCTATAAAGGCTGAAACAGAGGGGATGATTCATTTTATTGGTCTTGCTCTGCTTATGCTTTTAATGATAACTGTAACATTTAATGATGTGAAAAATATTTTTATGAAGTAATGGAGGCTTTATGCGTCAGATAACACCTGTTAAGCTAAAGAATTTAACGTTTGATGGAAAAAAGATATATATTCAGTCAATGCTTAATACTCCGTCTTACGATATAGAGGGCAGTGTTGAACAGGCAAAGACTCTTGAAAATGCAGGATGTGAGATAATAAGAGCGGCTATCCCCGATGAAAAGGCTCTTGAACTTATTCCTGCGATAAAAAAAGAGATTTCTGTTCCTTTGGTTGCTGATATTCATTTTGATTACCGCCTTGCAATAAAGAGTGCAGAGCTTGGAATTGATAAAATAAGGATAAACCCAGGGAACATAGGAGGACAGGACAGAGTTAAAGCTGTTGCTGATATATGTAAGCAAAAAAATATCCCTATAAGGATAGGTGTAAATTCAGGTTCGCTTGAAAAAGAGCTTCTTGCAAAATACGGCTCTCCAACAGCAGAAGCACTTGTAGAAAGTGCGCTTAATCATGCGGCTTTGCTGGAAAAATGTGATTTTAACGATATAGTTATATCTATAAAATCTTCTGATGTAAAAACTATGATAGACGCTTACAGGATTCTTGCAGAAAAAAGCAGCTATCCGCTTCATCTTGGTGTTACCGAAGCTGGAACTGCTCATATGGGAGTTATAAAATCCGCAGTTGGAATAGGTTCTTTGCTTTGCGATGGGATAGGTGAAACAATAAGAGTATCTTTGACCTCTGATCCTGTTGATGAGGTTTATGCTGCTAAGGATATTTTAAAAGCAATAGAAAAGGGAAGCGGTGTAAAGCTTATTTCCTGTCCAACCTGCGGAAGAACAAGAATAGATCTTATTTCACTTGCAAATAAGGTTGAAAAAGCTGTAAAGTACATTGACAAGGATATTACAGTTGCTGTTATGGGCTGTGTAGTGAACGGTCCGGGAGAAGCTCGTGAAGCTGATATTGGAATTGCAGGCGGCGATGGCTGTGCTGTCCTTTTCAAAAAGGGAGAGGTTATTCGCAAAGTTCCTGAAAATGAGATACTTAGCGTGCTTCTTGAAGAAATAAATAAAATTGCACCTTAACGTTAGGAGTTGAATCTATTTGCTTATCAAAGAGCTTTTTTCGGAATATACGGAGCTTATACCAAATTCAATCGGAAAGGGCGATATTCTTAAGCTTCAATATACAAAAAATCTTTCGGATATATACATATATGCTTCCTTTACTCAGCTTCAGAGCAGTGATTACATAAATGAGTTTGAAGTCGCTCTTGGAAAGGCTCTTAACGTTAGTATTATACTTTTATGCAGATATGCACCAAATCTTTTTAGTAAAGATGTTCTTCCAGAGCTTGTTTTAAGATTAAAAAAGAAAATTTCGCTGATAAATGGTTGCTTCAAGGGTGCAATGTACAGCGTTGAGGACAAAAATGTTACTATTGCAATAAAGGGAACAGGAGCAGAGCTTCTTATTAAAGCAGGCTTTGAAACTGAAATGTCAAAGCTTATCCGTGAAGCTTTTGGGGTTGAAGCGAAGGTTGAGCTTCGTTCATTAACAACCGCAGATAACAGAAATTCAAGTCATGAGCGTGATATTCAAAGCTATATGGCTAATATTCCTATGCCTGAAATTGCACCTCCCGATCCCTCGGTGGCTTTTGATACGGAAATATCTGCTGATAACATTGTTACTATCGATTACAAAGATCTTCCTATACTTGCCGAAAATGCTGAAATTGTTAAGGGAAGAAAAATCGAAGCACCGCCTGTAAATATCGGAGATATTCAAGGAAAGGTAAGCAATGTTGTTATCTGGGGTGACGCTTTTGATTATAAGGAAAAAGAAATTCGAACAAAAAACGGCGAAAAACGTGTTGTAAGCCTTAGCATTACCGATTATACGGGTTCAATTTCAATAAAAAGCTTTGAAAACAAGGAAGACGAAAACGTTCTTGCAAAATTTGCCAAGGGCGGTACAGTTCTTGTAAGAGGAAGAACAGAATTTGATACCTTTGAAAACGAGCTTGTGTTTAAAGCAAACGATATAATCAAAGTTAAACGTGTTGAAAAGACTGATAATGCTGATACAAAACGTGTTGAGCTTCATTTGCATAGCAATATCTCAATGATGGACGCAATTACACCTGTTTCAAAGCTTATTAAACGTGCATTCAGCTGGGGACATAAGGCGATAGCAATAACCGATCACGGTGTTGTTCAGGCTTTTCCAGAAGCAAGCTCTACTGTTGCCGATATCCGCAAGGGCGGCGGCGATTTTAAGGTGATTTATGGCTGTGAAGCATATTCTGTAAACGATTGTGAAGAAGCAGTTCAGCTCTACCGTGATAAATCTTTGAAGGACGAGCTTATCGTTTTTGATATCGAAACAACAGGCTTTAATGCAGAAGCAGAACGTATAATTGAAATAGGTGCTGTAAAGCTGCGTAATCTTGAAATTGAGGAAACCTTTCAGACCTTTGTTAATCCTGAAAAACCTATTCCGCCAAGAATCACAAAGCTTACAAGCATTACAGATAATGATGTGAAAGATGCCCCATCCCAGGAAGAGGCTTTACATCAATTTATTGATTTTTGCGGTGAAGCACCTGTACTTATTGCTCATAATGCAGGATTTGACTGTTCATTTATCGAAGCTGCCTGTCATCGTTATGGAGTAGAGTTTCATTTTACAGAGGTTGATACTGTCGTAATGAGCCGAAGTATGCTTCCAGAACTGAAAAGGCATAAGCTGGACAGTGTTGCAAAGGAGCTTAAGCTTGGCGAATTTGACCATCACCGTGCAGACGATGATGCAAAAATGCTGGCAAGAATTTTTATAAAGCTTGCATCTAGATTGATTTCAGAAAATGGAATAAATAATATTTCCGAAATAAACGATTGCGTTAAGGACGTTGACCCAAGACTTTTGAAAATGTATCATCAGATTATTCTTGTCAAAGATGCTATTGGACTAAAAAATCTATACAAGCTTATCTCATACAGTAATCTGAAATATTACAGACGTAAGCCAAGAATACCTATGTCAGAGGTTATGAAGCATCGTGAGGGACTTATTCTCGGAAGTGCCTGTGAAGCAGGTGAGCTTTTCACCGCTATAAAGGACGGCAGACCTTGGGAAGAAATAAAGAGGATAGCCAGCTTTTATGATTATCTAGAAATTCAGCCAGTTGGAAATAACGAGTTTCTTATACGTGACCCTGATCAGCAGTCTATTAACACGATAGAGGATCTGCAGGAGCTGAATAAAAAGGTCGTAAAAGTGGGAGAAGAGCTTGGAATCCCTGTTGTTGCGACCTGCGATGTCCATTTTATGGATAAATCTGATGCAATTTTCAGAAGAATACTTCAGCAGGGCGGATTAAAAATGGCAGATGCAGCTAATCAGCCACCGCTTTATTTGAGAACAACAGATGAAATGCTTAAGGAATTTGCATATCTTGGAAAGGAAAAAGCCTACGAAGTTGTTGTAACTAATACCAATATGGTTGCCGACTGGGTAAATCCTGATATCGTTCCTATTCCACCCGGAACCTTCACTCCCGAAATTGAGGGTGCAGAGGAGGATTTGCAAAGGATAACATGGGCAAGATGTAAGGAAATCTATGGCGATCCTTTGCCCGAGCTTGTTGAAAAAAGACTTGAAAAGGAACTTAATTCAATCATAAAACACGGCTTTGCTGTACTTTATATGATTGCACAAAAGCTTGTTGCAAATTCAAATGAGCATGGTTATCAGGTCGGTTCACGAGGATCGGTTGGTTCTTCGTTTGTTGCTTCAATGGCAGGAATTTCCGAAGTAAATCCTCTGCCGCCTCATTATGTTTGTCCGAAATGTAAGCATAGTGAGTTTATTACGGACGGTTCTATAAGCTCAGGCTTTGACCTTCCTGCAAAGGATTGCCCTGATTGCGGAACGCCAATGAACCGTAACGGACATGACATTCCATTTGAAACATTCCTCGGCTTTGACGGAGATAAAGCACCTGATATTGACCTTAACTTTTCGGGAGAATATCAGACTAATGCCCATAAATACACAGAGGAGCTTTTCGGTGTTGATAACGTGTTCAAGGCGGGAACTATCGGTTCAGTCGCAGATAAAACCGCTTATGGTTATGTTATGCACTACCTTGAAGAAACAGGGCAGACAGCCACTAAGGCAGAGATATCACGTCTTACGATAGGCTGTACAGGAATTAAAAGAACGACAAGCCAACACCCTGGTGGAATGGTTGTTGTTCCTTCCAAATTTGATGTATATGATTTTACACCTGTTCAGCACCCTGCCGATGACCCGAATTCAAATTTTATAACAACACACTTCGATTTCCATTCGCTTCATGATACTATTCTTAAGCTTGATGAGCTTGGACACGATGTGCCGACTTTATATAAGCATCTTGAAGACCTTACAGGAATAAAAACTGATGATATTTTTCCAGGCGATGAAAAGGTTATGAGCCTTTACACATCTACCGAAGCTCTTGGAGTTACTCCTGAGCAGATAGACAGCCAGACGGGAACACTTGCTATCCCAGAAATGGGTACAGGCTTTGCACGTCAGATGCTTATGGACGCTCAGCCGAAAAAGTTTTCCGACCTTTTGCAGATATCGGGACTTTCACATGGTACTGACGTATGGCTTGGAAATGCACAGGATCTTATTAAGAACAAGATCTGCACCATTTCCGAGGTTATCGGTTGCCGTGACGGTATTATGACTTATCTTATTTATCACGGAATTGAGCCGAAAACTGCTTTCAAAATAATGGAGATCACACGAAAGGGAAAAGCACCTAAGCTGCTTACGGAGGAAATGAAGCAGGATATGCTTGCTCATGGTGTACCTCAGTGGTATATTGATAGCTGTCTAAAAATCAAGTATATGTTCCCGAAGGCTCATGCCGCAGCTTATGTTATTTCCGCCAACAGACTTGCATGGTTCAAGGTTTATTATCCTCTTGCTTTCTATGCAACAACTTTCACTGTAAGAGGTGAAGATTTTGACGCAGAAACAGCTGTTGCAGGTAAAGAAGCAGTACGTTTCAGGCTGGATGAGCTTAAGAAAAAGGGCAATGACCGTTCCGCAAAGGAAACGTCTACGATGGATATGCTTATGATAATAAATGAGATGATGCAGAGAGGTTATGAGTTCCTGCCGATAGATATTTATAAATCCCATGGTACGGATTATACAATAGAGGACGGGAAGATACGCTTGCCTTTCTGTGCCGCTGCAGGAATTGGTGCCAATGCTGGAACTGCGATATATGAGGCAGTACAAAAAGGACCATTGCTTTCAATAGATGAACTTCAGGAACGAAGTGGAGCGACAAAAACCGTTATTGAAACACTTGAAGCTATCGGAGCAATGGGTGATCTTCCAAAATCGGATCAAATGAGCCTTTTTTGATAAAATCAACAAAATAGTTTGTATGGTAACACTTCAAAACGTCAAAAATGCTCAATTGAACTCAAAGCTATTGACATTTTCAAGGTAATATGTTACTATAATAACACTTTATCACAATGAATTACAGGAGCTAAAGCTATGAAAAGATATGATTTGATAACTCCCGAGGGTACAAAGGATCTTCTTTTTGAAGACTGTGCTGTACGGAACGGAGTTGAACAGAGGATATCGGATATTTTCTGTTCAAAAGGATATTGTGAGGTAAAAACTCCAGGAATTGAATTTTTTGATGTTTTTAATATGAGATCAAGGCATTTTACACAGGAAAGTCTTTATAAACTCACGGACAGCAAGGGCAGGCTTATTGTTATCAGACCTGATTCAACAATGCCAATAGCAAGAATTGCGGCTACAAGACTTCGTGAAGCAAAACTTCCTTTAAGAATGTATTATAATCAGAATGTTTACAGAAGCAAATCCGCTCTCAAGGGAAGAAGTGATGAAACCAAGCAGATGGGCATTGAGCTTATCGGTTCATCATCAAAAAAAGCCGACCTTGAAGTAATTGCTACCGCTGTTGAGGTTTTATCTTCTTGCGATAAGGATAAATTCCGACTTGAAATCGGTCATATTGGTCTTTTCAGAACAATTGCAGAAAAGCTTCCCGTTGATGACGAAACAAGAGAAGAAATACGAAGCCTTATAGAAGTAAAGAATTATCCCGCACTTAACGATCTGCTGGATTCCATAGGTGATAACAAGGTTGTTTACGCACTCAAACAGCTTCCAAGACTTTTTGGCGGTATTGAAGTATTTGACAAAGCGGCAGAGCTTTTTAACGACAAGGAAATAGACGCAATTCTTGATGAGCTTAAATCAATATATACTGCTTTGTTGAAGCTTGGGTATGACGGAAAGATCACAGTTGACTTAGGTATTGTAAACAAAATGCAGTATTATACAGGAGTTGTGATAAGAGGATACCTTGAAGGCTATGGCGACGCTGTATTATCAGGAGGAAGATATGATAATCTGCTTTCCGAGTTTGGTTATGATGTGCCTGCAACAGGCTTTGCAGTAAATGTTGACGCTGTTTCCGCTGTTTTAAAGCACAATGGTGAGTTTATTCAGAAAAATCCCGATATTATTATATTTGCTGAAAGCGGATATGAAGCCGAGGGCTTAAAGCTTGCGTCAAAGCTTGGTTCACAGGGAAGTATTGTTGTTAATTCCGTTTTTGATACGATAGAAGAAACTGAACAGTTTGCCAATGAAACAGGAATAAAGAGAATGATTTGTGTTTCGGATGAAGTCACAGAGAAGGCTTTGTAAGATAGGTAAATTGTAAAGTACAGAAAGGGATTGTCATAAAATGTATAATGAAAATAGAAAACTGCGAATTGCTCTTACTAAGGGCAGACTTGAAAAGGATACAGTCGGACTTCTTGAAAAAATAGGCTATGACTGTTCAGCCGTTCGTGATAAAGGAAGAAAACTTATCCTCCCTGTTGGCGATAGTATAGAAGTTGTACTTGCCAAGGCGGCTGATGTCATTACATACGTTGAACATGGCGTATGTGATATTGGTGTTGTAGGTAAAGACACTATTATGGAAATGAGCGGCAAATTCTTTGAAGTAGCCGATCTTGGCTTCGGAAGATGTAAATTTGCTCTTGCTGGAAAAAAAGGTACAGACTTTTATGAGGGCTTCAATGTAAAGACAATTGCAACAAAATACCCTAACGTATCACGTTCTTTTTTTGAGAAAAAAGGAATGGATGTTGATATAGTAAAAATCGAAGGAAGCGTTGAGCTTGCTCCGCTTCTTGAGCTTGCAGACGCAATTGTTGATATTGTTGAAACAGGTACTACTCTTAAAGAAAACGGACTTGAAGTTTTTGAGGACGTTGCACCTATTTCCGCTCGCCTTATCGTAAATACGGTAAGCCTTAAAATGCGTCAGCAGGAAATAGAAGAGCTTATAAAATCGATTGAAGAAAATCTTTGATTTACGGAAAGAAGTGTACATAAAATGATAAAAAAGATTATTGCAAACGGTACGGATGAAAAAAATTTCCTTAAGGAAGTTGAAAAGCGTAACGGAGAAAAGGATAAAAAAGTCGGTGAGATTGTAAGCGAGATCATCGAAAACGTAAAAAATGGCGGCGATAAGGCTGTAAAGGATTATACTCTTAAATTCGATGGAAAGCTTCCGCAGTATTACGAAGTTCCGAGAGATGTTATAAATGATGCTCTTACCGAGGCTGATCCAGAATTTGTAAATGCACTGCTCAATGCACAGGAAAATATTACAGATTTCCATAATCGTCAGAAGGAGCAGGGCTTTATCAATCCTATGCCTAACGGAGTTATTCTCGGTCAGCGTGTAAGAGGACTTGAAAGAGTTGGTCTTTATGTTCCAGGTGGTACAGCGGCATATCCGTCCTCCGTACTTATGAACGCAATTCCTGCTAAAATTGCGGGCGTAAAGGAAATTATAATGGTTACACCTCCGAAAAAGGACGGAACTCCCAATAAGGATATACTTGTTGCGGCTGCAATTTGCGGAGTTGACAGGATTTTTATGGCAGGCGGTGCTCAGGCAATTGCCGCTCTGGCATACGGTACAGAGGAAATTCCTAAGGTTGATAAAATCGTAGGTCCTGGAAATATCTTTGTTGCAACAGCTAAAAAGCTTCTTTTTGGTATGGTTGATATAGATATGGTTGCAGGCCCGAGCGAGATATTGGTCGTTGCAGATGAAACAGCTGATCCTAAGTATCTTGCGGCAGATCTTATGTCACAGGCTGAACACGATGTGCTTGCATCAGCTATACTTATAACAACAAGCAATGATATTGCAGATAAAACCATTGCTGAGATTGAACGTCAGAAGGAAACGCTTTCCCGTAAGGATATAATAGATCAGTCGCTTGATAATTATGGTGCAGTCATAGTCGCAAAGTCAATTCAGGACGCGATTGAACTCGCAAATGGTCTTGCACCTGAACATCTCGAAATGCAGGTTGACAATCCTATGCAGTATCTCGGTCAGCTTGATAATGCGGGTTCTATTTTCCTCGGAAAGTATGCTCCCGAGCCTCTCGGAGATTATTATGCTGGTCCGAACCACGTTCTTCCCACAAGCGGCACAGCGCGTTTCTTCTCGCCACTTTCTGTAAACAGCTTTACAAAGCGTTCAAGCTTCATCTGTTATACCGAACAGGCTCTTCTTGATGCAAAAAATGATATTATATGTGTTGCGGAACGTGAAGGACTTACTGCTCACGCTAATGCGATCAAGGTTAGATTTGAATAATTCCGCAGGAGGAAATATAAATGTACGAATTAAACAGCAAGCTTAAAAGAGTTGAAGCTTATGACCCGATTGAGGGCAATTATAATATACGACTTGACGCAAACGAATCCTGCTTTAATATTAACGAAAAATTAGGAGATAAAATTGCTGATACAGTTAAAAATGTTGCACTCAATCGTTATCCTGATCCAACAGCTTCAAAGGTAATAAAATCCTTTTCAGAGCTTTACGGAATTGATCCACAGTATGTTACAGCTGGAAACGGTTCTGATGAGCTTATCAGCATAATTTGTGGCTGCTTTCTTGAAAAAGGCGATAAGGTTTTGACGCTTTCTCCTGATTTTTCAATGTATGCATTTTATAGTGAGCTTTACGAGCTTAAAGTAACCAATCTTCCTAAGGATAATGCAACGTTGAAAATTGATGTTGATAAAGTAATTGAGTATTGCAATAACAATGATATTAAGGCTCTTGTTTTTTCAAACCCCTGTAATCCGACCTCGCTCGGTCTTAAACGCGAGGAGGTAATTCGTCTTATCAAGGGAATAAGCTGTCTTGTTGTTGTTGATGAAGCATATATGGATTTTTGGGATCAGAGTATTCTTGATAAGGTTCCTGAGCTTGATAATCTTATTATTCTTAAAACCTGTTCAAAGGCTATAGGTCTTGCCGCAATAAGGTTAGGCTTCGCTGTTGCCTGTCCTACAATAACAAACGCTTTGCGTGCTGTAAAATCTCCATATAATACTGATTCATTGGAGCAGGCTATCGGTACTGTAATACTTAGTGAAAAAGAGCTTCTTAAGGAGCTTTGTTCAGATATTGTTGAGAGCAGAAATGAACTTCAGAAAGAAATTGAATCACTTGTTGTCAAGTATACCAAGCTTGAAAAGGTTTTTAAATCAGTAACTAATTTTATTTTTATAAAAACCGCTTCGGCAAAGGAAATTCATTCAAAGCTTCTTGAACGCTCAATTGCTGTCCGTTTTATGGGCAACTACATAAGAATTTCAGCTGGAACAAAAGAAGAAAATGCTGCAGTTATTTCTGCACTTGATGAAATTCTTTCCGAAATGTAAGAGGTGTTGATATGAGAAAGGCAGAAATTTCAAGAAAAACCCGTGAAACCGATATTTTTGTAAGTATAAATCTTGACGGAAGCGGAATTGCAGATATTTCAACTGGAATTGGCTTTTTTGACCATATGCTCACGGCTTTATGCGTTCACAGTGGATTTGATCTTACTGTAAAAGCAGAGGGGGATCTATATGTTGACGCACATCATACAGTAGAGGATACGGGAATTGTTCTCGGACAAGCTTTTAAACAGGCTATTGGTGATATGAAGGGGATTGAGCGTTACGGAAGCTCGTTTATTCCAATGGACGAAGCTCTCGGCTTTGCGTGCGTAGATATAAGTAACCGTCCATATCTTGTTTTTAATGCCGATTTCAGCGATGACAGAACAGGAACATTTGATAACTGCCTTACGGAAGAATTTTTTCGTGCATTTGCTTTCAACGCAGTATTGACGCTTCATATCAGAAAAGAATACGGAAAGAACGACCATCATATTATTGAAGCTCTTTTCAAGGCTGTTGCTCATGCCTTGAAGATTGCCGTAAAAAATAACGGCGGCGAAATTCTTTCAACAAAGGGTGTATTATAATGATTGCTATTATTGATTATGGTGCAGGAAATATTTTCAGCGTAAAAAACGCACTTGACTATCTCGGAATAGAGAATATACTTACATCGGATATAAATACTATTGAAAATGCAGATGAGATAATTCTTCCTGGAGTTGGTGCATTTCCTTGGGCGATGAAAAAGCTTAATGAAAGCGGTCTTGTTCCCTTGATAAAGGATCAAGCGAAAATAAAGCCGTTTCTTGGAATATGTCTTGGTATGCAGCTTATCTTTGATAAGGGTTATGAATTTGGTGAAACAGCAGGTCTTGGACTGATTGCAGGCGGTGTAAAAAAGCTTGAACGAGAAAATCTTTCTGTTCCGCATATGGGATGGAATAGCCTTGTTTATAACAAGGAATGTCCAATTCTCAAAGATATTGACGAGGGCGAATATGTTTACTTTGTTCATTCATTTGCCGCAGAATGTAATGCTGACAATGTTGCCGCTTACTGTGATTATGGCGGAAAGGTTACAGCATTGGTTCACGATGGCAAATATGTTTATGGTACGCAGTTTCACCCTGAAAAAAGTGGTAAAACAGGATTAAAAATGCTCAAAAACTTTTCGGAGCTTGTCTGACAGGAGGATATGAAAATGCTTGCAAAAAGAATAATTCCTTGCCTTGACGTGCGTGACGGAAAGGTTGTAAAGGGTGTAAATTTTGTAGGAATAAAGGAAATAGGAGATCCTGTTGAATGTGCCGCAGAGTATGATAAACAGGGTGCTGACGAGATTGTTTTCCTTGATATAACTGCTTCTCATGAGGGCAGGGGAACTATGCTTGATGTTGTACGCAGAACTGCACAAGAGGTTTTTGTACCACTTACTGTCGGAGGTGGTATACGGACGATAGATGATTTTCGTGATACGCTTCGTGCAGGTGCCGATAAGGTTTCTATCAATTCCTCTGCCGTAAAAAATCCACAGCTTATAAAGGAGGCTGCTGATATTTTCGGAAGTCAATGTGTTGTTGTTGCGATCGACGCAAAAAAATGTAATGACGGTCATTATACGGTAGTAATAAACGGTGGCAGGATTGATATGAATATAGATGCAGTTGAATGGGCAAAAAAAGCCGAAGAGCTTGGAGCAGGAGAGATACTTCTGACTTCAATGGATACAGACGGCGTAAAGAGTGGCTTTGATCTTGATATGCTTAACGCAGTATGCAATGTTGTAAAAATACCTGTTATCGCAAGCGGAGGCTGTGGAAAGCTTGAACATTTTACAGAAGTTTTTGAAAAAACAAATGCGTCTGCGGCACTTGCGGCTTCGCTTTTCCATTATAAGGAGCTAATAGTGGGAGAAGTGAAGAATGACCTGAAAAAACACGGTATTCCTGTCAGAATGATATAGTTTTCTTTAGAAAAGGAGCTTGAATATGGGACTTATCGAAGAAACTAACGAGCTTATGCTCGATTGGGAAAAAATAAATAATATTTCATCGGAAAATCACGTTATTCCTGTAGCAGTTCAGAATATATTGACAAAAGAGGTAATTCTTGTTGCTTATGTAAATGAACAGGCGTTAAAGGAATCTATCCGTCTAAAAAAAGCTGTTTTTTGGAGTACGTCACGCAATCAGCTTTGGTTTAAGGGTGCAGAATCGGGAAATACGTTCACACTTAATCATATTTTTGTCAACTGTGAGCAGAACTCACTTGTATTTCAAGTAACACCTGATAAGGGTAATATCTGCCATACAAGCTTTAACGGAGTTGCTAATAACTGCTATTATCGTGAGCTTGATATGGAAACAATGAAGTTGGTTAATTTAAATGAAAAGGAAGTATAACTATGACAGTTTATGAAGAAATTTTTGAAGTTTTGAAGCTTCGCAAAAAAGCATTTGATGAGGGCAACGCTCCCGAAAAATCATACACCTGTTATCTTTATGAAAAAGGTGTAGATAAAATCTGCAAAAAAGTCGGAGAAGAAGCAACTGAAACTGTTATCGCCGCTAAAAATGGTGATAATGACGAGCTTATGAATGAGATCAACGATCTTATTTACCATATTATGGTTCTTTGCGTAAATCAGGGGCTTGAATGGAGCGAGGTAGAAAAGGTTCTTTCTGAAAGGAATGAGAAAATAGGAAACCTTAAAAACTTCCATACTACAGATAAAAACAGCTGATATTTTTTCATAAAAAGTAACCTTTATAGCCTTCTGTGAATAATATATATTGAAGTTTTAAGGTGAACCCTTACTTTAATATATTCACAGGAGGTTTTTTATGAGCGAAAATAACAACTGCTTCAAGGAAGCGGTATGCGTTGATGTTCAGCGGATTTTTGACAGCTGTTCCGACCGTGACTGTATCTACGATCTTCCGATAACGCTTACTGAAAGTTCGGCAACAATAACCGATGATATGGATATTGTTAAAACACGCTGTGCCGAAGTTGAGGTTACTTGCATTTCTGTTGATTCAGTTCCATTTAAGTCAGGTTTTTATGCTGTAGACATTACCTATCGTTTCAAAATAACAGCTGAAGCTTTTACACAAGGCATTTGCAGAAATCAGACTGGAACAATACTTTGCGGCACTGCTTTATGGAATAAAAGAGTTATTCTTTACGGCAGTGAGGGCAGTTCAAAGGTATTTACAAGCGAGCAGGAAATTACAGTCAGCGATCCCGAATGCTGCGACTGTGGCTGCTGCAGTAATTCAGCAACTATGCCAAAAGCAACGGTGCGTGTGCTTGACCCGATTGCACTTGATACGAAATTTGTTCAGACGGGCGAGGGTGAAACAGCTGAAAGAAATCTTGTCGTTTCACTTGGTTTATTCTCGATAATCCAGCTTTCACGTCCTGTTTCAATAATTATTCCAGCGTATGATTATTGCATTCCATGTAAGGACTGCTCGCTTACTGATACAAGCGAATCACCATGCGATGTATTCGGAAAGCTTGAATTTCCATCGGAACAGTTCTTCCCGCAGCCGTCATCAAATGCGGCAACGAAGTATGGTTGCTGTGAAAAAAACACGGTTGAGTGCGACTGTACAAACAGTTAAGTCTTAACGGGATAGAATTATGCAGATAATTTGCAAGGTTTACGTTGCATTTTATCTGCATTATTTTTGATAAGTGTGAAAATCTTGTGTTATCGGTTGCAATTTTGATGAAAAAGTGATATAATAAAACTTAATAGATTTTGAGGAGAGATAATAGCTTGACAGAATATATTGAAAAAATTAAGAACATAATAAATGAAGAAAATGAGATACCATTGTGTTATGTACATAGCTTTGGCTGTCAGCAGAATGTAAGTGACGGTGAAAGGATTCTCGGTCTGCTTTCGATCTGCGGTTATGGAATAACATCTGAACCTGATTCGGCACAGCTTATTCTCTATAATACCTGTGCAGTTCGTGAAAATGCTGAAAACAAAGTCTATGGTATGATAGGGGAGCTTAAGCATCTGAAAGAAAAAAATCCAGATCTTATAATAGGATTATGTGGCTGTATGGCTCAGGAAAGTAAAACAGTAGAAAAAATCCGTAGCACATATAAACAGGTGGATCTTATTTTCGGAACGCATGCTCTTTCAGAGCTGCCAAGACTGCTTTATGAGGTTTTGACAAAGCGTAAATTTATATTCGATACAGATGAGCATAATTCATTGCCGCCGAAAATATCTTCTGTACGTCAGAATAGCTTTAAAACAGGTGTTCCGATAATGTATGGCTGTGATAATTTCTGCTCATATTGTATCGTTCCGTATGTGAGAGGACGTGAAAAAAGCCGCGAGGTTGAAGATATTTTATCTGAAATACAAGAGCTTGCAGATAAAGGCTATAAGGAAATAATGCTGCTCGGTCAGAATGTCAATTCTTATGGTAAGGGTCTGGACAAGCCTATAAGTTTTTCTGAATTGTTAAGAAAAATCAACAACATAGACGGTGATTTTAAAATACGTTTTATGTCGCCTCACCCGAAGGATTGCACTCCCGAGCTTATTGACACCATTCTTGAGTGTGATAAGGTTTGTAAACATCTTCATCTTCCACTTCAGTCGGGAAGTGATGAAATTCTCAAAAAAATGAATCGTCGTTATACAGCTGAGAAATATATGGAAACTGTTGACTATGTTCGGAGCAAGGATCCCGATTTTTCGCTTACAACAGATATTATCGTCGGATTTCCGAATGAAACCTACGAGGATTTTCTTAAAACAAAGGAAATTGTTGAAAAGGTGAAATTTGATAATATTTATTCGTTCATTTACTCAAAACGTAGTGGTACAAAAGCGGCAGAAATGGTCGATAACACAAGCGATGAGGATAAAAGCAAATGGATGACGGAGCTTCTTGCTGTACAGCGTGAGATTTCGACAGAGCATTACAAACGTTTTCTCGGACGTGAACTTGAAGTGTTGTTTGACGCTGAAAGCAAGCACGAAGGATATATAACCGGAAAAAGTGATGAATTTATCATCGTTGAAGCTAAAGGTGACAGCTCACTTATAGGTAAAAGAAAAAAAGTAAAAATTACGCAGACCTTCAATTGGGCGGTCAGCGGTGAAATTATTGATTTGGAGGAATAATAATGAAGGTTATTGATAAAGCAAGGGAGCTTGGAGTTCTTATACAGCAGGATGAGCGTTATTCTGCATATTATGTTGCAAAGGAAGCAAACGATAAGGACGAAAATCTTCAGAATATGATAAATGAATTTAATATGAAGCGTATGCAACTTAATGCGGAGGTTTCAAAGGAAGAAAAGAACAAAGAACGTCTTTCCGAGCTTGATGACGCTATTAAATCGCTTTACGGAACTATTATGGCTAATGAAAATATGATAAGATACAACAAGGCAAAATCCGATATGGACAGCCTTTTGAATCAGATTAATATGATAATCACTTACTCTGCAAACGGAGAAGACCCGCTTACATGTCCATGTGAAGAGATTAGCGTGAATTGCGGCGGAGATTGTTCTGCTTGTGCAGGCTGCCACTAAGCAGATTACTGTACTTTGCTGATACAAAAGCAAGGTACAGTATCATTTCATTTTCAATAAGGGATTGACGCTGCTTGTCAGAGTTATTATTGACATATACGGAGGATGATTCTGTGGAAATTGATATGCAAAAGCTTTCACCAATGATGAAGCAATACTTCATGGTTAAAGAAAAATGCCCTGGACATATACTGTTTTTCAGACTTGGTGATTTTTATGAAATGTTTTTTGATGACGCAAACTTGGTTTCTAAGCTTCTTGAGCTTACTCTTACAGGACGTGACTGCGGACTTGAAGAACGTGCTCCGATGTGTGGCGTTCCTTATCATTCATGTGAGATTTATATAAAAAAGCTTGTAGACGCAGGTCAGAAGGTTGCAATATGCGAACAGCTGACAGACCCTAAGGACGCAAAGGGCGGAATTGTTGAGCGTGATATTGTTCGTATAGTTACTCCTGGAACTGTTACGGAAAGCAATCTTCTTGATGAATCTAGAAATAATTATATTGCGGCTATATACGCAGCAGACTCAGGCTGTGCAATTTGCTTTGCAGATATGTCAACAGGTGAGGTTCATCTATTCAATAAGGCGGAAAAAAATGTTGAAACTGAAGTTATAAATGAGCTTGTAAAATTTGAACCTGTTGAAATACTATTCAACGAAGTTTTTCTTGATTATAATAATGTTCAGGATTTTATCAGAACAAAGATGAATGTTTCTGTACAGCTTCTTGATAACGATGATTTTGATATTGTTCAGCGTAAAGAAATAGTCTTAAAGCAGTTTAATGTTGATGATCTTGATGAATTATCTCTGCATGAAGGAACTATCGAAGCTAATTGTGTATGTGGTTTATTCGGTTATATTTATAATACACAAAAAATGCTTGTAGGAAGATTCACGGAAATAAAGCGATATAACGATAATTTCTTTATGGAGCTTGATTATACTGCCAGAAAGAATCTTGAGCTTACCGAAACTATGCGTAATAAAGAAAAAAAGGGCAGTCTGCTCTGGGTTCTTGATCATACCAATACTTCAATGGGTAAGCGTTTGCTGAAATCATACATAGAACAGCCGCTCGTTAAGCTTGCAATAATAACAAACAGACTTGACGCAGTAGAACAGCTTTGCAGGAAATCTGTTCTTCGTCAAAAACTATCAGATTCTTTGTCTAAGGTATATGATATTGAACGTCTTATGACAAGGATAATGTATAAAACAGCTACACCTCGTGATGTTAAGGCTTTATCGCAGACAGCTTTGCAATTGCCCGAAATAAAAAAAATACTGAATGAATTTTCGGTAAAGCTTCTTTGTGAGCTGAACGGTAAAATAGATACGCTTGAAGATATATCAGACTTAGTTGAAAGAGCTATTGTTGATGAGCCGCCTGCAACTGCTAAGGAGGGTGGAGTTATCAAGGATGGTTTTAATTCCGAACTAGATAATCTCCGCCACATAATAAACTCAGGAAAAGATATTATTGAAGAAATTGAACAGCGTGAGCGTGAAAAAACTGGTATAAAAAACCTTAAGATAGGATATAACCGAGTTTTCGGATATTATATTGAGGTTACAAAATCATATTATGACTTAATTCCAGAAGATTATATCCGAAAACAGACACTTGCAAACTGTGAGAGATTTATTACAGACGAGCTTAAAAAGACTGAAAATGAGATACTTGGTGCAAATGAAAAAATCTTATCGCTTGAGGCCAATATTTTTGCTGAAGTAAGAGATTTTATAGTTGAAAAAATCCTAAGAGTTCAGGAAACAGCCTCGGCAGTAGCACAGCTTGACGTTTTATGTTCATTTGCATATGTTTCAATGAAGAATGAATATGTAAAGCCTGATATTGCGATAGACGGAAATATCGATATTGTTGATGGCAGACATCCTGTTGTTGAGCTTATGCTTGATGATGAGATTTATGTACCGAATGACACATATCTTGATATGAACAGCAACCGTATGCAAATTATTACAGGTCCGAATATGTCAGGTAAATCTACATATATGCGTCAGGTCGCACTTATAACACTTATGGCACAAATTGGTTGCTTTGTTCCTGCAAAAAGAGCGAGCATAACCATTGTTGATAAGATATTCACAAGAGTAGGAGCATCTGATGATTTAACAGCGGGCAAGTCAACCTTTATGGTCGAGATGAGTGAGGTCGCAGATATACTGAAAAACGCAACCAAACAAAGTCTTGTTATTCTTGACGAGGTAGGCAGAGGTACATCAACCTTTGACGGAATAAGTATTGCGACATCTGTTGCGGAATATATTTCAAATAAACGTGTTCTTGGCTGTAAAACACTTTTTGCAACTCACTATCATGAGCTTATTCAATTGGAAAACAGACTTGAAGGGGTTAAAAATTACAGCGTTGCGGTAAAGAAAATAGGCGAAGATATAAGGTTTTTGAGAAAAATCGTTCCCGGCGGCGTTGACGACAGCTATGGAATCGAGGTTGCAAAGCTTGCAGGTCTGCCAAATAAGGTTTTGAGCCGTGCTAAGGAGCTTTTGTCTGAAATGGAAAGCGAACAGGCAAACGAGAAGGTAAAAAAACACGATGATAGCAATATGCAAATAACCTTTGGTGCAATGAACGATGAGCTTGTTCTTGACAGGTTAAGAAAAACAAATGCGGATGAGTTTAGCGGAGAGGAAGCAAAGCAATTCCTTAAAGAGCTTTGCAATTCACTCTAAAATGGAGATATATGGGAAGAATTAATCTACTTCAAAAGGAAACCTCGGAGCTGATTGCGGCAGGCGAGGTAATCGAACGTCCAAGCTCTGTCATAAAGGAGCTTATTGAAAATTCCATAGATAGCGGTGCGGATAATATAACCGTTGAAATTAAAAACGGCGGTATTTCCTATATCCGTATCACGGATAACGGATGTGGAATGGAACCCGAAGATGTTCCGACAGCATTCCTACGTCATGCAACAAGTAAAATAACATCAAAAGAGGATCTTAACAGTATAAATACGCTTGGCTTCCGAGGGGAAGCCCTTGCGTCTATTTGTGCTGTTGCAAGAGTTGAGGTTTTGACCAAGGTTGCAGGAAGTATGTATGGAACTCATTATATAATCGAGGGTTCGGAGGAAAAGCTTAATGAGCAAACAGGCTGTCCAGACGGAACAACTATCATTATCCGTGATATTTTCTTTAATGTTCCTGCACGTCTGAAATTTTTAAAGAAAGATGTTGCTGAGGGGAATGCTATTGCTGATATAACAAGTAAAATAGCTGTTTCTCACCCTGAAATTGCGTTTAAGTTTATAAGGAACAATCATCAGGATTTTTTCACTCCAGGTGACGGAGATCTTTATTCTTCTATATATTCTGTTATGGGTAAGGATTTTGCTGAATCACTTATTCCTGTAAAATACAAGCTGAATGGTGTAAAAATACACGGATTTACCGTTAAACCGCTAAAAGGCAGACCAAAAAGGAATTTTCAGTATTTTTTTGTAAACGGAAGATATGTTAAATCCTACATATGCTCCTATTCACTTGAAGAAGCTTATCAGAACAGCATTATGGAGGGAAAATTTCCTGCTTGCGTCCTTCTTATGGAAATATCTCCCGTAATGTTGGACGTAAACGTTCACCCTGCAAAAATTGAAGTTCGTTTTAATGATGACAGGCTTATACATGACAGCATTTTCTTTTCGGTAAAAACAGCCTTGCATAATAATTCTGAACCTATGCAAATGGAAATCAAACAGCCTGTTCCTGACTATACAAAGCCTCTTCCAGAAAGCTACGATATTGGAAAACAGCTTATGTTCTCTGATAATAACAATGGTAACATTAACAAATCAGAACAGCATATAAGTGTAAATGATGTCGGAAGCTATGTTGGAAGAATGGAAAATACTTCTGTTGTAGGTACTGCTTCTGTAAATATAAAAAATACAGAAAAGCCGTATTATCCAATGAATGGTTTTAATGGACTTGATAATGAAAAAACAGAACTAAAGGCTGAACCGCAGAAAAATGTTACGGTAAATATTGAATATAACGATATAAAAAGCGATAGTTCACTTACAGATATACCATATAAAATCGAACCGCTTGATGAAGAGTTACCCTCAATGCCGCCTGCTACTGAACATAGTAGTGGATATAAATATATAAATGAGGTCAATAATGTTCCTTTGATTGAACAACCGAAAAAAGAGGTATTTTTCCGAATAATAGGGGAGGCATTCAAGGAATATATCATTGCAGAGGTCGATAAGGAAATAATACTGGTAGATAAACACGCAGCACATGAACGAATATTGTTTGAAAAGCTTAAATCAAAAAAGCAAAATCTGCAATGTCAGATGATGCTTGAACCTATTGATGTTATGCTCTCAAATGAAGAGTTTGACGCTCTTATCCAGAATAAGCAGACAGCATTTGAGCTTGGTTTTTCTTTCAAGGAGAAACGCAATACATCTGTAAGCGTTAACGGCATACCTGCAATACTTGATGGATGTGATCCCTCAGATCTTATAATTGAGCTTGCTAGCAATTTTGCTTCAAACAGAAACAATCCATTGCCTGTTATTCTTGACGATATGTATCATACCTTTGCGTGCAAAGCGGCAATAAAGGCTAATGATGAAAATAGTCCGAAGGAGCTTGCAGAAATAGTGCGTACTATTCTTGAAGATGATAATATACGCTATTGTCCGCATGGCAGACCTGTTATGTTTAAGCTGACTAAATACGAACTTGATAAACAGTTCAGGAGAATTGTCTGATGAATAATAAACAAAAGATTCTTGCTGTCGTTGGTCCTACAGCATCGGGAAAAACAGCAGTCGGGATTGAGCTTGCAAAGGAATATAACGGCGAGATAGTTTCTGCTGATTCCATGCAGATATACAAAGGAATGGATATCGCTACGGCTAAGCCGACGCAGGAAGAGATGCAAGGAATAACTCATCATCTGATAAGCGAGCTTGAACCGACAGATTATTTCAGCGTTGCCGACTATATGAAGCTTGCACAGAAAAAAATATCGGAAATAGCAGAAAGAGGAAGGTTGCCAATTCTTGTCGGAGGTACGGGACTTTATGTTTCCTCACTTATTGATAATATCAACTTCGATAACGCATTAACTGATGGAAGTGTTAGAAAAAAGCTGGAAGAACATGCGGCAGAATATGGCAGTAAATATATGCATAACAAACTGCGAAGCATTGATCCTGAAACAGCTGATAAAATTCCTGTTCAGAATCTGACAAGAATAATCCGTGCTATTGAGGTCTATGAAATAACAGGCATTCCATTCAGCAAGCATAAGGAAATGAGCCGACAGGAGCCTATATATGATGCTTGTATTATTGGTTTGAATTATACAGACAGAGCCATTCTTTATGAGCGTATAAATAATCGTGTTGATTTAATGCTCGAAAATGGATTGCTTGAAGAATGTCGTGCAGTATATGATAATGAACAGCTTGGTACTGTCTGTCAGGCTATTGGTTATAAAGAGTTTATTCCGTTTTTTAAAGGAGAACGTTCAAAAGAGGAATGTATCGCCAAAATTAAACAATATTCTCGCAATTATGCCAAGCGTCAGCTTACATGGTTTCGTCGAGATGAACGAATTATGTGGGTTGAAATTGCAAAAGATACAGCATTTAGTACAATTATTGAAGATTGTAAAAAAATAGTAGCCAAAAACGAATTTTTGTGATATAATATTTATGTGTATGAAAGAATTGTTTTATTCATTGTTCGGAAAATAGTTTTGGCGAATTGATGAACAGTAATTTTATACATTGTAAGCGTGTACTACGTTATGTATTGCCTTTAGGAGTGTTTCTATGAATAAGAATATGAATTTGCAGGATGTTTTTTTGAATCAGGTAAGAAAGGATAAGATTTATGTAACATTTATCCTTACAAATGGTTTTCAATTCAGAGGTATTGTAAAGGGTTTTGATAATTATACGGTAATTTTGGATTGCGATGGAAAGCAGGAACTTGTTTTCAAGCACGCTATTTCAACCATTGTTCCAAGTAAGCCGATTCCTATTCTTGATTTTGAACAGTAATTATTCATGGATACAATCACAGGTAAGGTTCTTGTCCTTATTTTATCTGTTTTCCTGCTTGTAACTGTGTTTCATCAGGGAGTACAGGTTTTTGAGGAAGAATATACAACTGAAACAGCAACCGTTTATTCATCAGCCGAAAAGATCACCTTTGATGGTGTTTATATCCGAAACGAAACTGTGGTAAACGGTGGTAAAAATGGTATTTTAAGCTATCCCTGTCAGGATGGAAGTAAGGTCGCCAAGGATTCCGTTGTCGCTTATGTTTATAAAAGCAATAATGATATCTATATCAATCAGCAGATTGAAAAGCTGAAAAATGAGCTTAATATTCTAAGAAAAGAGCAAAATCCAGGAACTACTGTTGTTGCTCAGCCAGAATTTATTTCATCACTTATTGATGAAAAATACAGCACAATAACGACGCTTGCCGCCAAGGGTGATGTTTCATCACTTGAAAGCGAAAGCGATAATTTTCAGATGCTTATGGGTATATATCAGATAGTCATAGGTGAGGAAGACGACTATAACGATAGAATAGAAAAGCTTGAAAAGGAAATAAAGTTACTTGAGGCAAAGCAAAATTCACCGATTGACATGATAACAGTTTCTGATTCGGGATATTTTATCAGCTATGTTGACGGCTATGAAAGCATTCTTTCAACGGATAAGGTTTCGTTACTGACAGCCGAGGATATAAAGGAAGTAATCAAAAACGAGGGTTATAATAACTCTAAAGTATCCAAAAAGGCTATTGGAAAAATTGTTGATGGCTATGAGTGGAAGCTTGTTGGACTTGTTAATCCGAAGGATGCTTTATTTAATCCTGGAAAAGAAGTAAAAATCAAACTTTCTTCAACACCCGATCTTTTGATTGCAACAATTTCCGATGTTATAGAAACTGATAATCCCGATGAAAATATAATAGTTTTATCCTGCGAAAAGCTTAATTATAACCTTGTTCAGTACCGAACGGAAAGAGTTGAAATAATTCTTGACGATTATAGTGGAATAAAAATACCGAGAGAGGCTATACGCTTTAATAAAAGTAACGAAAAGGGTGTGTATGTTCTTCTTGGTCAAAAAATTGCATTTAAAAAGATAGATGAAATCTATGAATGCGATGAATATGTTCTTTCCGCAATTAATTCGGATACGGACTATATAAGCGTTTATGAAGATATCATTTTAAGCGGTGAAATTCCTGCAGAGGTTATGGAACAAGCTGTTGATTCTTCTGAACATCAGGATTCAACCTCCGAAGCGACATCAGAAATTTCCAATGGAGATGATACGGCAGATGTATGAAAATATCTGTGAAAATTATAAAAAAACGCTTTATAACGTTTTAAACGCTAAGGCGAAATATAGAAAAGATGATGATATTCTTAAGCTTATGATTGTTACCAAGACTGTTCCTGCAGAAATTGTAAATAAGGTTATCGAATGCGGAGCAGGAATTATCGGCGAAAACAGAGTTCAGGAATATCTTGAAAAAAAAGACATCTATTTGCCTGCAGAGGTTCATTTTATCGGACATTTACAAAGCAATAAGATAAAATATATTATCAATTCCGTTAAATGTATACAATCTGTTGACAGCGTTGGTCTTGCTAAAGAGATTAACAAATATGCTGAAAAAAACGGTGTTATTATGGATGTTCTCGCAGAAGTTAATATTGATGAGGAAGAGTCAAAATCGGGAGTTGCTCCTGATAGACTGGAGGAAATGCTCTCATCCCTTTCAGAGCTTTCGAGCATAAGAGTAAAGGGCCTTATGACAATTCCACCTAAAGATAATTCCGAAGCATATTTTGAGAAAATGCAAATACTTTTCAATGATATGCAAAGAAAAAGGACAGAAAACGTATCGATGGATATTCTTTCAATGGGGATGTCTGCAGATTACGTTGAAGCCATAAAATATGGCTCAAATATAGTAAGAATTGGTTCCGGTATTTTTGGTTCCAGAAAATAAAAGAGAGGATGTAAACTATGGGATTTCTTGATACTATTAAAGAGGCGATCGGAATAGGTCCTGAGGAGGACGATCGTTCAGATGATTATTTGAATGAACAGCCAAGCAATTATGACAGAGATGATGAAGCTAAAACAAATAGGGTTGTTAACATTAGTGCAACAGCACAGCTTCAAGTAATTCTTGTTAAGCCTGAGGTTTTTGCTGATGCAAAAGAAATTGCCAACCATCTCAACTCTAAGAAAACCGTTGTTCTTAACCTTGAATCCACAACACCAGATGTTACAAGAAGAATTATAGACTTTTTGGGCGGTGTTGCATATGCTAATGGTGGCAATATAAAACCTGTTGCAAATAATACATTTATAATTACACCTTATAATGTAGGATTTGTTGGTGAAGACCTTGTTGGTGAACTTGAAAATAATGGTGTGATTATCTGATGAAGTTGCCTTCGGGATTGTTTTCTTCTGCGGAAGACAAGCTTTTTGCCGCACATATTGCCGATAATGCCGAAATTTGCGAAAGAAGATTTATCACAAAATTTACAACATTTCTCAATGAAAATCAAAGAGAAACAGCTAAAATTGTTCTTTCTCATGTCGGCTTTGAGGATTACTTATTCTATGGTGGGTTTGATAACGCTTCAAGATGCGTTCTTGGATTTTTTCCGCAGTATACTGAAAAGGATAAGAAAATGTTTCCAATAACGGCACTTGAAATAACATATCGTAAGGAAAGTAAGCTGTCACACAGAGATTTTCTAGGTGCTTTTATGTCATGTGGGATAAACAGAAATATGATCGGTGATATCATCGTAAATGAAGGAAGAACGGTCAGCTTTGTCTATGCTACTGTCGCCGATTCGCTGTTATATGACTTGAAAAAAATTGGTTCTGTCGGCGTAAAAATAACTGAAACAGAATTACCTGATATCGAAATAATTGAACATTTCAAGGAAATAGATGGCACAGTTTCATCACTCCGATGTGACTGCATAGTCAGCCTTGTATTGAGGCTAAGCCGTGAAAAATCTGCCGCTCTCATAAAAAGCGAAAGATTAACGGTCAATGGCAGAATATGCAATTCAGTAAGCCGTGAATTGAGTTGCGGAGATGTTTTTTCAGTAAAAGGTTCAGGAAAATTCATTTTGAGCAGTATTAACGGCATTACAAAAAAGGATAGAATTCATATAAATGTAAAAAAATATATTTAGAGGTGAAAATATGCTTACAGCAAAGGATATTAATAATAAAAAATTTGAGCAAACAAGACCTGGATATAAACCTGAAGAGGTCGATGATTTTCTTCGTGAGATCGCATTGCAGATAACACAGATGCAAAAGGATAAAGAGGAAGTTGAAAAGAAAATAGAGGTTCTTGTTGAAAGCGTCCGTGAATATAAAAGGGATGAAGACGCTCTTAAGGATGCTCTTATCGGTGCTCAGAAGCAGGGTAGGGCAGTAATTCAGGAGGCTCATGAAAACGCTGAAAAAATTATTGCCGAAGCTCACGTTAAAGCAGACGAAATTATCGGGAATACCAGAGTTCAGCTTGAAAAGGAAAAGCACTGTCTTTCAAAAATGCAGCAGGAGGTTTCCGATTTTAAACAAAATCTTCTTACAATGTATAAGGCTCACCTTGAACAGATCACGGCAATACCCGAATTTGATGATGATGAACCTAGCGAGGATGTTCCTGCTCCGGCAGCTGTTGAAAGTAAGCCTGTTGAACAGCAGGTTGAAACCGAAAATGTGAATATGGACGCAACGAGAGTTGTTGAAACACCTGTAAGAAAGACAGTCAATGCTTCACCTTTTGATGGTATGCAGTCAGCAGGTGAAAACAAGTTCGGAAATCTTAGATTTGGTCAAAACAAATAAAATACGCAGTTTATTGATATTTTTGTATCTAAAGCTGCTTTATTCTACTTAGTATAAGGAGATATATTCAAATGGCGCAGGATTATAATTCAACTATCAATCTTCCCAAAACGGAATTTTCCATGAGAGGAAATCTCGTTCAGAAAGAACCTGTTATGCTCGAAGAATGGGCAAAAAACAAAACTTATTACAAAATGATCGAAAAGAACAGCGAAAAGCCTAAGTATGTTCTTCATGACGGTCCTCCGTATGCAAACGGCGATATTCATATGGGTACTGCTCTTAATAAGGTACTTAAGGATATTATAGTACGTTATAAGAATATGAATGGATATTGTTCACCATATATTCCAGGTTGGGATACGCATGGACTTCCGATTGAGCTTAAGGCTCTTAAGGCGCTTGGTGTTGATAAGGGAGCTATTTCTCCTGTTGAGTTGAGAAAGCACTGCCACGATTATGCACTTACTCAAGTTGATAATCAGATGAAGCAGTTTAAGCGTTTGGGTGTATGGGGTGATTTTGACGATCCGTACCTTACTCTCAAACCAGGCTTTGAAGCTAATGAAATTGAAGTTTTCGGCGAAATGTATAAAAAGGGATATATTTACAAGGGTCTTAAGCCTGTTTATTGGTGTCCTGATTGCCAGACTGCTCTTGCTGAAGCTGAAATAGAATATGCAAATGATCCATGCCATTCAATTTATGTAAAATTCAAGGTTTCTGACGATAAAGGCAAGTTTACTGCTATGGGTCTTGACCTTGATAAGACATATTTTGTTATCTGGACAACCACTACTTGGACTCTTCCTGGAAACCTTGCTATTTGCCTTGGTCCAGACTATGAATACACCGTGGTAAAGGCAAATGGAGAAAATTATATTATGGCGGCAGAGCTTGTTAAGCCTACTATGGCTGCCGCAAAAATTGAAGATTATACAACTGAAGGTTCATTTACAGGAAGAGAGCTTGAATACATGACTGCGGCTCATCCGTTTATGAACAGAGATTCTCTTGTTATTGTCGGAGATCATGTTACACTTGAAAGCGGTACAGGTTGTGTTCACACAGCTCCTGGCTTCGGTGTTGACGACTTTGAGGTCTGCAAAAAATATCCTGAAATTGGAATTGTTGTTCCTGTTGACGCTAAGGGTATTCAGACTGCTGACGCAGGAAAGTATGCAGGTCTTTCAACAACTGATTCTAATAAAATCATTGCACAGGATCTTGAAGAAAGCGGTGCTTTATTCGCACTTGAAAAGATTGTCCACCAGTATCCTCATTGCTGGAGATGTAAAAATCCTATTCTTTTCAGAGCTACTGAGCAGTGGTTCTGTTCTGTAAAGGGATTCAAGGATACAGCTATAGAGAATATCAGCAAGGTGCAGTGGATTCCCGAATGGGGCGAGGAACGTATCAAGGGAATGGTTAATGACAGAAGTGACTGGTGCATTTCACGTCAGAGAACTTGGGGCGTTCCGATACCTGTATTCTATTGTAAGGATTGTGGTAAGCCAATTGTAAATGATGGTACTATCAGCAAAATTTCTGAAATTTTCCGTAAAGAAGGTTCTGACGCATGGTATATCCACAATGCAGAAGAGCTTATCCCTGAAGGATTAAAATGTGAATGCGGTTGTTCTGAATTTACAAAGGAAACAGATATATTTGATGTATGGTTCGACAGCGGTGTAACACATAAGGCTGTTATGAACGAAAGAGGCTTCGATACACCTGTTGATCTTTATCTTGAAGGTGCTGACCAGTACAGAGGTTGGTTCCAGTCCTCACTTCTTACCTCGGCTGCTGTATTCGGCAAAGCTCCTTATAAAGCAGTATGTACTCATGGTTGGGTTGTTGACGGTGAAGGAAAAACTATGCATAAATCACTCGGAAACGGAGTTGCTCCGAGTGAAGTAACCGAAAAATACGGTGCTGATATACTCAGACTTTGGGTAGCTTCATCGGATTATCATGCAGATATAAGAATTTCAAATGAGATCCTTAAGCAGCTTACTGACACATATAAGAAGATTCGTAATACAGCACGTTATATACTCGGAAATCTTGGCGACAACACAGGATTTGATGTAAAAAATGATATTGTTCCTGTAAATGAGCTTCACGAGATCGATAAATGGGCAATTCTTCGTCTTAACGCTCTTATTGAAAAGTGTAAAGCAGCTTATGATGCTTTTGATTTCCATGTTGCAATTCATAGCATACACAATTTCTGTGTAACTGATATGTCAAACTTCTATCTTGACATTATCAAGGACAGACTTTACTGCACAGGCGAAAAATCTGCTGACAGACGTTCTGCTCAGACAGCTATGTATTACGTTATCAGTGCGGTTTCAAGACTTATTGCTCCTGTACTTGTTTTCACAGCAGAGGAAATTTGGAAATATATGCCTCATTCTGAAAATGATAATACAGACAGCATTATGATGAATGATATGCCATCTGTTATTGACGTTGCGGTTGATGACGCATTTATTGAGAAATGGAATTTCATCTATCAGCTCAGAACAGACGTAACTAAGGCTCTTGAGGTTAAGCGTGCCGCTAAATTCATCGGTGCATCTCTTGAAGCAAAGGTTATTATTTATGTAAACGGTGATTCCGAGCTTCATTCAAAGCTTGACAGTTATTCAGATATACTCGCTAAGGTATTTATTGTTTCAGATGTTGAAATAGTTGATAACGGCAAGGGTGAATTTGGCAGTGACTTCATGACAGATAAGCTTTCCTATGACGTTGAAAAGGCTCAGGGTGAAAAGTGCGAAAGATGTTGGATTTATTCAAAATCAGTTGGTAAAAATGCACTTTATCCTACACTTTGCGAAAGATGTGCAGAGGAAGTTGCAAAAATCTTAAAGTAAAATAGTGCGGTTTATCCGTACTGTGGATAACAATATGCTTATAATTTCAATTATTATTATTATATTCCTCGTTGCAGCTGATCAGTTGCTTAAGTATCTTATGGTTAATAACATTCTTGCAGAAAACAGCGTCCGTGATCTTATCAAAATAGGTGATACGGATATTATCGGACTGCGATATGTTGAAAACCGTGGAGCAGCTTTCAGCAGCTTCGAGGGAGCACGTTGGTTTCTTATTATTCTGACGATCATTCTTCTTGTAGCTCTTACCGTGTGGATAATAAAGGAAAAAAACAAAAGTCCTTTTATGGTTTACAGTGCGGTAGCAGTTATTTCAGGCGGCTTGGGAAATTTGATCGACAGAATACGTCTTGGATATGTTATAGATTACATTGAAGTAAGGCTGTTCCAATTTGCAATTTTTAATTTTGCAGATATATGTGTTGTTCTCGGAGCTATTTGCCTTGTGATTTATGTATGTTTTGTAGAAAACAAGGTGAAAAAATGATTTTAAACGTAAATGGACTTGAAATCAACGAAACAACACGAATTGATAAGTGGCTAAGCGAAAACATCGATGAATTAAACCGTTCAATGACACAGAAGCTTATCAAGGACGGTCAGATAGCTTTAAATGGTAAGCTTGTTAATAAAAGCTGTTTGGTAAAAAATGGTGATGAGATTTCTGTCATTATCCCCGAACCAACAGAGCTTGATGTAAAAGCTGAAAATATCCCGATTGAGATTGTCTTTGAAGATAATGATCTTTTGGTTGTAAATAAACCTAAGGGTATGGTTGTTCACCCAGCTCCAGGTAATTATAACGGAACATTAGTAAATGCTCTATTGTATCACTGTAAGGATAGGCTTTCATCGATAAACGGAGTTATTAGACCAGGTATTGTTCATCGAATAGATAAGAATACAAGCGGTCTGCTTATTGTTGCAAAGACTGATAAAGCACACCTTGGGCTTGCGGAACAGATAAAGGCTCACTCATTTACAAGAGAATACTGTGCTGTTATAAACGGGCGATTAAAAGAGCAGATGGGTATTATAGAAGCTCCTATTGGCAGACATCCTGTTGATAGAAAAAAAATGTGCGTTACCGAAAAAAACTCAAAGCCAGCAAAGACAGAATATACTGTTTTGGAGGAATACAACGGATATTCTCTTGTAAAGCTAAAACTATTTACAGGAAGAACTCACCAGATCAGAGTTCATATGTCCTATATTGGACACCCCGTTTTTGGCGATGATATTTATGGTAAAGCCTCAAAACTATGTGAAGGTCAATGCCTTCACGCAAAAAAAATTGGTTTTGTTCACCCTGTCGATGGAAAATATTACGAATTTGACAGTGAATTACCCGATTACTTCAAATTAGTTTTGGATAAATTAAAAAGAATGTAGGGAAAAGCGATGAAGGATTTATCAAAGGTTATTTTTATAACTGATATGGATGGAACTTTACTTCCGGCCAATAAAAAGCTTAACCCTAAGGATCTTGAAGCTATTTCGACTTTCAGAGCTTGCGGTGGAAATTTCACCGTTGCCACAGGACGTGCTATACAGTCTGCGGCACAATACTTTGACGCACTTAAACCTGATGAACCTATGATTGTTCTGAACGGTGGTGGAATTTATGACTGTAAAGAAAAAAACTTTACATGGCAAAAATTCGTTGACAGCTCTGCCTACGATATAGTAAAGAAGATACTTAAAAAATTTCCGTCAATTGGTGGAGAAATTGACTTTTCAGACAGAATAGCTATAATTCAGGACAGTCAAAAGGAGCAATATCATATTGATATTTCATATAAAAATGTTTTGGTGACAAATGAAAATATCAATAATGTTTCTTCTGATGGCTGGTGTAAGGTTTTATTTGCCGCTGAATCTGACGAAATAGACAAGCTTGAAGCTTACGTTGCTAAAAATAGCTTTGAAAAGCTTACATTTGTGCGTTCAAGCAGTTATTTTTACGAAATTCTTCCCAACGATTGTTCAAAGGGATATGCGTTAGAAAAAATGCTTGAGCTTTACAATAAAAGTGGATATACCGTAGTAACTTGCGGAGATTTTTACAATGATATCGAGATGCTTGAAGCTGCCGATATTTCTTTTGCTCCGTCGAATGCAGTAGACGAAGTAAAAAAAATTGTTTCCAAGGTTACTGTAGCTGACTGTGATAACGGTTCGGTTGCCGAGGCACTTAATTATGTTATGAATGTTCTATAATGGGCATTTAAAATATACGGAGGTATGAATATGGATGCAACAATAAAAAAACAGCTTGAAAAAACTGCCTGCAAGGTAAGAATGGGCGTAATTGAAGGTGTTTACAACGCGAAATCAGGTCACCCAGGCGGATCACTTTCTATCAGCGATGTTCTTACATATCTTTATTTTGCAAAGCTTAATGTCGATCCCCAAAATCCAAAATGGGAGGACAGAGATCGTTTTGTTCTTTCAAAGGGTCATTGTGCACCCGCACTCTATTCAGTTCTTGCTGAAAGAGTTTTTTTTGATAAGAATGAGCTTAAATCACTTCGTCATATAGGAGCAATGCTTCAGGGTCACCCCGATATGAAAGGTACTCCCGGAGTGGATATGAGTACTGGTTCTCTCGGTCAGGGAATTTCCGCCGCTGCTGGTATGGCACTTGGCGGTAAGCTTTCTTCTGCCGCATATAAGGTTTATGCAATTCTTGGTGATGGCGAAATTGAAGAGGGTCAGGTTTGGGAGGCTGCCATGTTTGCAGCACATAACAAGCTTGATAATCTTGTTGCAATCGTTGATAATAACGGCTTACAGATTGACGGAAAAATTACAGATGTCTGCTCGCCTATGCCTATAACCGACAAGTTTGAGGCTTTTGGCTGGCACGTTATCACTATGGACGCTCATGATTTTGACAGCATTGAAAAGGCTTTTGATGAGGCTGAAAAAATAAACGGAAAGCCTGTTGCCATTGTTATGACAAGTGTTAAGGGCAAGGGCGTATCCTTTATGGAAAATCAGGTTGGCTGGCACGGAACTGCTCCGAATGCAGAACAGTATGCTCAGGCAATGGATGAACTTAACAAAAGATTAGAAAGCTTGGAGGACTGATAATATGGCTGATGTAATTAAAAAGGCTACAAGAGAAAGCTATGGTGAGGCTCTTGCTGAGCTTGCTGATAAATATGAGGATCTTATTGTTCTTGACGCTGATCTTGCGGCGGCTACAAAGACAGGTATTTTCAAAAAAGCTCACCCTGAACGTTTTATTGACTGCGGAATTGCTGAAGCAAATATGATGGGTGTTGCGGCTGGTCTTTCAACAACAGGCAAAAAGGTTTTTGCAAGTTCTTTTGCAATGTTTGCCGCTGGTCGAGCATATGAGATCGTTCGTAATTCAATCGGTTATCCTCATCTTAATGTAAAAATCGGTGCAACTCACGCAGGAATTTCTGTAGGCGAAGACGGTGCTACTCACCAGTGTAATGAGGATATTGCTCTTATGAGAACTATCCCTGGAATGACTATTATTTGTCCTGCTGATGATGTTGAAACAAAAGCCGCTGTTGAGGCTGCTCTCAATTTCAATGGACCAGTTTATATGCGTTTCGGCAGACTTGCTGTTGAAAACTTTAACGATAAGGATAACTATAAATTTGAACTTGGCAAGGGCATTGAGCTTCGTGATGGTAAGGATCTGACAATTATTGCAACAGGTCTTATGGTTGGCGAAGCAAGAAAAGCTGCAGAAATTCTTGAGGCAAAGGGTATTTTCGCAAGAGTTATCAATATGCACACAATTAAGCCTATTGACAAGGATATAATTTGTAAAGCAGCTAAGGAAACAGGCGTTATTGTAACTGCCGAAGAGCATAGCGTTATCGGAGGTCTGGGTTCTGCAGTTGCAGAGGTTGTTACAGAATGTTGTCCTGTTCCTGTAATTAAGGTCGGTGTAAACGATGTATTCGGACATTCTGGTCCTGCTGTTGATCTTCTTAAGGAATTCGGACTTTGTGCTGAAAATATTGCTGAAAAGGCAGAGGAAGCTCTTAAGCTTAAAAAGTAAATTTTAAAATAATAAAATTAAGTTGCTTTATCTAAACGATACATTCAGATAAAGCAACTTTTTTTATTTGACTTTTAAAGCACAAAATGATATAATTTAAAGGTAAAAACTTATTTTAGAAAGGTAACCAAATGGATCAGTCGATTATAGATAAAGCTGAAAAGCTTAAAGAAGAAATTGAAAAACATAATTATAGCTATTATGTTATGGATAATCCAACTATTGATGACTACAGCTACGATATGATGATGCAGGAGTTAAAATCGCTTGAGGAAAAATATCCTGAATTGTATGATAAAAACTCTCCGACGCAGAGAGTTGGCGGCGAAGCTCTTAATATGTTTGAAAAGGTAACTCATACCGTTCAGATGGGTAGCTTGCAGGACGTTTTCGATTTTGAACAGGTTCAAGCCTTTACAGAGCGCTGCAGTTCTGAAGTTTTAGCTCCGCAATATGTGGTTGAACCTAAAATTGACGGACTTTCAGTTTCTCTTGAATATGAAAACGGAAGTTTTGTAAGAGGTTCAACAAGAGGTGATGGTTTTATCGGCGAAGATGTCACTGCTAATCTTAGAACTATTAAGTCAATTCCTCTTAAATTAAAAGAAAGCATTCCTTATCTTGAGGTTAGGGGAGAGGTTTATATGCCTGTTTCTGTTTTTGAAGAGCTTGTAAAATCACAGGAAGATAACGGTGAAGCTCCATTTAAAAACCCTAGAAATGCTGCCGCAGGTTCGTTACGTCAGAAAAATCCCAAAATTGCGGCTCAAAGAAAGCTTGATATTTTCGTTTTCAATGTTCAGCAGATAAATGGAAAGGAATTAACTTCCCATAAACAGTCACTTGATTATCTTAAAGAGCTTGGTTTTAAGGTCATTTCAGATTATACAAGAGTCGATTCCTATGAAGAGATCAATGAATGTATCAACCAAATAGGCGAGAAGCGAGGAAAATATTCCTTTGATATAGATGGCGTTGTTGTAAAGGTTGATGACTTTGCACAGAGGGAAAGCCTTGGAGCAACAACAAAGGTTCCTAAATGGGCTGTTGCATACAAATTTCCTCCCGAAGAAAAGAAAACAAGGCTTATTGATATTGAAGTGAACGTAGGACGTACAGGTGCAATTACTCCTGTTGCTATTTTTGAACCAGTAATGCTCGCAGGAACAAGCGTAAGCCGTGCAACGCTTCATAATCAGGAATTAATTGACGAAAAGGATATAAGAATCGGCGATGAAATAATGGTGCGAAAAGCAGGGGAGATCATTCCCGAAGTAATTGCTTCAATTTCTCATTCAGAAAACTCTGTACCATATAAACTACCTGATAAATGCCCTGTATGCGGTTCAAAAACAACACGTTACGCTGATGAAGCGGCTATTAGATGCACAAATCCTGACTGTCCTGCTCAAATTAAAAGAAACATCATTCATTTTGCAAGCAAAGGGGCAATGAATATTGATGGAATGGGTGAAGCAGTTGTTGGTATGCTACTTGATTCAAAGCTTATAAAAAATATTGACGATATTTATAATCTTAAAGTAACAGAGCTTGAAACTCTTGAACGCTTTGGAAGAAAATCTGCCGAAAATCTTGTTGCCGCTATTGAAAAATCAAAGAAAAATCCGCTTGATAGAGTTATTTTCGGTTTAGGAATAAGAAACATCGGATCTGCCGCCGCAAAGCTTTTATGCGAAAAATTCGGAAGCATTGACAAAATCATATCAGCAACCGTCGAAGAAATATCCGAAATAGACGGCTTTGGTGAAATAATGTCGGAAAATGTTGCAGATGCTTTTTCTAATCTTGATTTTATTAAGCTTATCAATGCTCTCCGTGAAAAAGGTGTTGAAATGGTGTATATTTCAAAAGCTTCTAATGACTCTCGATTCAGCGGAATGACTTTTGTTCTGACCGGAACATTGCCAACGCTTAAACGTGATGAAGCAAAGGCTATAATTGAAAGCTTTGGAGGTAAAGCGTCTGGCTCTGTTTCAAAAAAGACAACCTATGTCCTCGCAGGAGAAGAAGCAGGCTCAAAGCTCACAAAAGCAGAGGAGCTTGGACTTACCATCATTGATGAGAAGGAATTTCTTGAAATGATTAAATAAAAGTTCAGACCATCAAAAAAACGTCACCCTATCTCAACGATAAGGTGACGTTTTAATGTTTGTATAGGAATTACATTATTGATGTATCATCATCAAGTGGAATTATTATTGCACATACAACATATGCAATAGCAGCAATTCCGAATGAGAATACGGCTAATACAGCCCAAATTACACGAATAACGGTTACGTCAATTCCTAAATAATTTGCAATACCTGCACATACACCGCTGATGACCTTATTGTCCTTTGATCTTAAAAGCTTTTTCATTGTTAATATCTCCTTTACTCGTAATCATAATATTCAATCGTACAATTTCCGCTAAAAACCGATAATGCAATTGTGTCTTTTGATGACTTATAGCTGTCAAGATCATAATCGCATTCAAGCTGACCTGCAGTTACGTCTGCTTGTATTGTATAATCGGCTGGAAATCCTTTAAGTGTAAGTTCAACATCACCCGACTTAACATTTATTTTGTTGTCTTTGCTTAGCGATGTGTTATATAATGTAAAATCTCCAGAGGTTACTGTTGTATTAAGATTTGTTATATCTGAATTATAAATATAAACATTTCCTGAAACAGACTCAATAAAAAAACTTTCCGAAGAATCAGTACCCCATATATCAACATTACCGCTAATAGCATTTATGTAAGCACAATTTCCTTTATATTCATTAATGCTGATATTTCCAGATGCGTTGTTTATCGTCAAGTTTTCACAGCTTCTTGGTACGCCCACATTTATTTCGAGTTCGTCAAAGCATTCTAATTCGGAATAATTAAGATCTATCTTTAAAATGCCGTCTTCACATTTGACATCAATACAGTTGAAATTTGAGCCAACTGTATAGTCGCCGCTATTGAATACATTTACATCTACGGAAGAGCAATTAATTTCAACGGAATCAACTTCATTTGATGCATAGGTAGCAAATAAATCGGAATCGTTTCCAGAATAAGGATAATCGGTAATCGTCACTTCTTCACAAGCCTCTACGTCACTTGATGTAGCTACATAAGGATTAAGCTCAATTGCAATAATAACTCCTCCGATAATAGCAATAACGAATCCTATTGGAATAAGGAATATACCTGCTTTAGTAAATTTTTTTATCATAATGTACCTCCAGACAGCTTATCAAGCTTGCCGAATGTATACTTCACAATTTTTGGAATAAGCTTTGTCGCAAGAATAAATCCTATCGGTGCAAACATCATTGCAAGTCCTACTAGCAAAAGCGTTAAGCCTAAGAAAAACAGCTTAATTTTAAAAATAGCAGTAAAAGCACATACTATCCCAACTATGATACAGATAATTGAACTAATAATCATTGCAAAGGAAACAGCTCCAATAACAAGAACAAACGGTGCAATAACAAATATTATCAGCAGAATAAATATAATAAAGGAAACAACGTTAACCTGATGGTTATGAACATAGCTCCGATGATTATGAACCTGGCTTCTTGTACTTTTATATGAGGTATCATATTTATCATTTCCGTTTTTAGGAGCTGTGTAGCTTTCCTTATATTGCTCATATTTACTATAAGTATCATTTTGAGACTGACCATATTTTTCTTCGGTGTTTTCAGAGGTATATTCTCTCACATTATCACCGTAATTATATGCGGTATATTGAGTATGAGGCTGTTCTGATGCTGTAAAATCACTTTTTGAAGAATTTTTATCAAGGTTAATTGAAATGCTTGCTTTATAATTTGAGTAGGATCTGCTTTTTGAATACGCTGATTGCTCGCAAATTATGCTTTTGGCAAGTGCAAACGGTTTTCCAAGCTCTGATATAACCTGCTGTTCATTTTCAGGACCTGCGTCCTCGAAGTATTCGTCATAAAACTGTATAGCATTTATTCTTTCTTCTTCAGAAATAGATACAAGATGCGATTCAAGCTCTGAAAGATATTCTTTTTTAGTCATTATCTGCACTCCTTTCGTCATCGGAATATACCATAAGCTTATCTATTTTTTCTTTGTAAATAAGCCATTCCTTTTGATATTCTTCAAGCTGAATTAAGCCGACATCGGTTATTTTGTAATATCGTCTGTTTCTTCCCATATACTCCTGATCGTAGCTTTCAAGGAAATTCCCTTTTAAAAGACGGCGCAGAACAGGATAAAGAGTTGATTCAGACATATCCATCGCTTTGCGAATTTCCTGCGTTATCTTATATCCGTAGGTATCTTCCTTGGAAACGACCGAGAGTACAAGTGCGTCCAGTAACGCTGCACTTACCGGAAAAGCCATTATTATGTACCTCCTTGGTGTTAGTATACATATATTATACGCCGTATAATATATTATGTCAATACATATACGGCGTTTTAAAGTATTTTTGTGTTTTGTCACAATTTACAAGCTGATTATATTGTGCAATTTGTTGATTTTATATTATCCCTCTATTTCCTCAGAAAGCATAAGCCATTCATCAGAATATTCAGCGGAAAGAATTTTTTTCTGTTCAAATTCTGAACATTTTTCTTGCATAAGCTGATAATCCTGACATATTTCGGGCGAAGCCATTTCTTCCTGAAGCTTATTCATTTCAGCTTCAAGCTTTTCAATTTCCTTTTCAAGCTCCCTTATACGATTGCGTTTTTTTGCGTCAGCGGAGCGTTGTTCCTTACTGCGGTAATTTTTGATATTTTTTTCTGCAGTTTCCTGCTTATTCTTTTCAGCCTTTTTAATTTCAGCTTCTTTTTGTTCAGAAAGCTGTGCCGCACGCTTTACCTCCATATACTCGTCAAAACCGCCATTAAAGCTTTCTGCGGCATTCGGAGTGATCTCAATTATTCTTGTTGCCAGCTTATTAAGAAGGTATCTGTCATGGGAAACAAATATAATGGTTCCGTCATAATCGCAAAGAGCTTTTTCAAGCACTTCCTTTGTATTTATATCAAGATGGTTTGTCGGTTCATCAAGAATGAGAACATTTCCTCTTTCAAGCATCATTATAGCAAAGCATAGCTTAGCACGTTCACCGCCGCTTATTACATTTATTGGTTTAAAAACATTTTCGCCGACCATTCGCACCGCTCCAAGTAGCGAGCGTATTTCAAGATCACTCATTGTACGATAGCGTGAATGTACCTCGTCCATTACAGTTTTATTAAAATCAAGCTGAGAATTTTCCTGATCAAAATATGAGATCTTAATATTTTTTGTCCATTCAACAGAACCATGTGAGCAGGGCAGAATATGCTGTATTATTTTCAATAAAGTAGATTTTCCGATTCCGTTTGAACCAATTATGCCTATCTTTTCACCACGCTTGACATCAAATGAAAGTTTATCAACCAAGGTTTTTCGCTCAAATCCGCTTCCAACAGAAATATCAATATCCTTTACAGTAAGAACATCGATAGGCGGAACTATATCATATTCAAATTTGATTTTTGCTGATTTTGTATTTACAATCGGCTTTTCAATAAGCTCCATTGCTTCAAGCTTCTTTATACGGCTTTTCGCCATATTTGAAGTAGTTGCACGGACAAGATTTCTGTCAATAAAATCCTGAAGCTTGGCAATTTCCTCCTGTTGAGCTTCGTATTCCTTCATCTGACGCACAACATCAGCTTCTTTAAGCCTTGTATAAGCAGAGTAATTACCCTTATACCGCTTCAATCTGCCACGTTCTATTTCACAAGTCGATGTTGTGAGCTTATCAAGGAAATAACGGTCATGTGAAACAATGAGCAAAGCACCTTTATAGTCTTTGAGATAATCTTCAAGCCACATTATTGTATTAAAATCAAGATGATTGGTAGGTTCATCAAGAATGAGAAGATTAGGATTTTCAAGAAGAAGCTTTGAAAGAGCAAGACGTGTTTTTTCGCCGCCACTTAAGGTTGAAATTACTCTGTCGTAGGTTTCGGGAGGGAATCCCATACCGTTGAGAACCTTATTTATCTTAACATTGATAAGATAACCGTCCTTAGATTCAAATATTGCAGTTTTATGGGCATATTCTTCCGAAATTTCTTTAAATTTCTTTTCATCGTTATGTGCCTCGGGTGATGCCATAGCTTGTTCAAGCTCACGAAGCTCATCACCGATTTTCAGAAGCTCCGAAAAAACAGAGGTCATTTCCTCAATTATTGTTGAAGAACGGTCAAGACCTGTGTTTTGGGCAAGAAATCCGATAGAAGCACTTTTGGTAACAGCAACTCTTGCAACATTTGGTTCAGGCTGTGTTTCGGGATCTTCTGCTCCTGTAATAATTCGGAGAAGCGTTGATTTTCCGCAGCCATTTACTCCGACAAGACCGATTCTGTCATTATCCTCAATGGTGAGGGCGATATTATCAAGAATTGTATTTCCATTATAAATTTTGCTAACATTTTCAAGTGAAAGTATCATCTTATGCCATTCCTTTGCTTTACATAATAATCCATATTAATTATACTTAAAAAACTTTGATTTGTCAATAAAAAATAAAACAGGTACGACCAAAATCATACCTGTTCAAAAAAATTAATTCAAAAGTTATATTCTTTCTGCGATAACATCGCCCATACCCGAACAGCTAACCTTTTTCATACCATCAGACACAATATCACCTGTACGGTAGCCGTCTTTAAGAGCCTTATCAACAGCCTTTTCGATTGCATCAGCTTCCTTGTCCATATCAAACGAATAGCGAAGCATCATAGCCGCAGACAGAATTGTTGCGATTGGATTTGCGATATTCTGACCAGCAATATCAGGTGCAGAACCGCCGCTTGGTTCATAAAGTCCGAATTTAGTATCATTAAGGCTTGCAGAAGAAAGCATACCTATAGAACCTGTTATCATTGATGCTTCATCGGAAAGAATATCACCGAACATATTTTCAGTAAGAACAACGTCAAACTGTGCAGGATCTTTAACAAGCTGCATAGCACAGTTATCAACAAGCATATGTTCAACTTCAACCTCGGGATAATCTTCTGCAACCTCGTTTACAATTTTTCTCCAAAGTCTTGATGAATCAAGAACATTTGCTTTATCAACGCTTGTAACCTTTTTACGGCGTTTCATTGCAATATCAAAAGCACGGATAGCTATTCTGCGTATTTCATTTTCGCTATAAGTAAGAGTATCTGTTGCAGTCACAACTCCGTTTACTTCTTCCGTTTTACGTTCACCGAAATAAAGTCCGCCTGTAAGCTCACGCATAATAGCGATGTCAAAGCCCTTTTCAGCAATTTCAGCTTTAAGAGGACAAGCCTGCTTAAGCTCGCTGTAAAGAACAGCAGGACGGAGATTTGCAAACAGATTTAGTGATTTTCTTATTTTCAGAAGTCCTGCTTCGGGCCGCTTATCAGCAGGAAGCTTATACCAAGGCGATGTTGATGTATTACCTCCGATAGAACCCATCAGAACAGCATCAGCTGCTTTAGCTTTCTCAATTGTTTCATCTGTAAGTGGAACGCCGTTCACATCAATTGAACAACCTCCCATAAGCAATTGTTCGTAATTAAAGGTATGACCGAATTTTTCTGCAACCTTATCAAGCACCTTCATTGCTTCGGTAACAATTTCAGGACCAATTCCGTCACCCTTGATAACAGCAATATTTTTATTCATTTCTTACACCTCTATTCACTTTATTGAATTAAGCAAGCCGCCCTTATTTATTATATTCTGAATAAACTCTGGGAAAGGTTCTGCTTGATATGTTTCATTTTTTGTTATATTTGTTATTGTTCCCGTGTTAAAATCAATTTCAACCTTATCGCCTTTTTCGATTTTCTGTGATGCTTCCTTACATTCAAGTATCGGAAGACCTACATTTATAGCATTTCTGTAAAAAATTCTTGCAAAGGTTGAAGCAATAACGCAGGAAACTCCGCTTGCCTTTATGGAAATAGGTGCGTGTTCACGGGAAGAACCACAGCCAAAGTTTTCTGCCGCAACGATTATATCTCCCTGCTTGACATTTTTTACAAAATCGACGTCTATATCCTCCATACAGTGCTGTGCAAGTTCCTTTGCATCGGGGGAATTAAGGTATCTTGCAGGAATAATAACGTCCGTATCTACATTATCTCCGTATTTATGTACAAAGCCTGATGCTTTCATGAAATTCATCTCCTATTCTATTACATAACCTCTTCGGGTGAGCTTATTTTTCCTGTTATAGCGGAAGCTGCGGCAACTGCAGGTGAGGAGAGGTAAACCTCTGAATCAGGGTGTCCCATTCGTCCTACAAAATTCCTGTTTGTTGTTGCTATTGCTTTTTCGCCTGCCGCAAGGATACCCATATGACCGCCAAGACATGGACCGCAGGTAGGTGTTGAAACAGCACAGCCAGCTTTGATAAATGTTTCCATATATCCGAGTTTAATGCAGTCGAGATATATCTGCTGGGTTGCAGGAATTACGATACAGCGAACGTCTTTATGAACGTGTTTGCCCTCAAGTATCTTTGCTGCCATAGCCATATCTTCAAGTCTGCCGTTTGTGCATGAACCTATAACTGACTGATCGATTTTTACATCGCCAACTTCATCAATTGTGCGTGTGTTTTCAGGAAGATGAGGAAATGCAACAGTTGGTTTGATAGAAGAAAGGTCTATATCGTATACTGCGTCAT
>CAYOAV010000005.1:59986-62007 GCA_964402055.1 uncultured Ruminococcus sp.
GGAAATGCAACAGTTGGTTTGATAGAAGAAAGGTCTATATCGTATACTGCGTCATATTCTGCATCTGGATCAGCTTCATAAACGGTATAAGGACGCTTGCAACGACCGTCCATATACTTGATCGTAACATCATCAACAGCGAAAATTCCGTTTTTAGCACCTGCTTCAATAGCCATATTTGCCATAGAAAGTCTGTCGTCCATTGAGAGATTTTTCAATCCTTCTCCAACAAATTCCATAGACTTATACAAAGCACCGTCAACGCCTATCATTCCAATAATATGAAGAATAACGTCCTTACCCATAACGTACTTGTTAAGCTTACCTGTAAGGTTGAATTTGATAGCAGACGGAACCTTGAACCAAGCCATACCAGTTGCCATACCTGCTGCCATATCAGTTGAACCAACACCTGTAGAAAATGCACCAAGTGCGCCATATGTACAAGTATGACTATCAGCGCCTATGATACAATCACCTGCACCAACGATGCCTTTTTCGGGAAGAAGTGCGTGTTCAATACCCATTTCGCCAACATCATAATAATAATCAATATCATATTTTGAAGCAAATTCACGGCACTGCTTTGAATTCATAGCAGATTTAATATCCTTATTAGGAGTAAAATGATCCATAATCATTGTGATTTTACTTTTATCAAAAACCTTGGAAAAACCTGCTTTATTAAATTCATTGATAGCAACAGGAGTTGTAACATCGTTGCCGTGTACAATATCAAGCTTACAATTAATAAGCTGACCTGCTTTAACAGAATCAAGACCGGCGTGAGCGGCAAGGATCTTCTGTGTCATTGTCATACCCATAAAATTAAGTCCTTTCAGATATATTCAATAAGGGACATACCCATTATTTAATGCGGCAAATTAACATTTTGCCTAACTTATACTTGCATTATAACATATTTTGTGGTATAATTCAAATACATAATATGAATAACTGATATAAAAAATAGTTATAAAGAGGGAGCTGAAAGCTTTGATTTCTGAAAGTAATCTGAACAGATACCGTTTATTTTGTGCCGTTGCTGAATGCGAAAGTATTTCAAAGGCAGCAGAGCTTAATTATATTAGCCAGCCTGCAATAAGCAAAGCCATCACGAAAATGGAGGAAAGCCTTGGTACGGTTCTATTTAACCGAAATCATCGTGGAGTTACACTCACAGACGAGGGGAAAATCTTCTATAATGAGCTTAAAGCTGCATTTGACATTATAAAAGCAGGAGAAGACAAGCTTAAAACAATAAATGAGCTTGGAATTGGAAGATTACGGCTTGGGGCAAGCTCTGTTTTATGCAAGGCTATGCTTTTGCCGTATCTGAAAGGTTTTATAAGTGAAAATCCACATATAAAAATAACGATTGAATGTCAATCGTCATCAAGGATACATAAAATGCTTATGGACGGCATCATTGATATAGGGTTAATGGTAAAGCCTGACAATATGTCGGAAATATCGTTTTGTTCATTGGGCGAAATAGAGGATATATTTATATCAACACCAAGCTACATTGAAAATCTTGCATTAAGAAACGAATCAGATATTTTTGAGAGCGGAAATATAATGCTTCTTGACAGCGAAAATGTATCACGTCAGCATATTGACCGATATTTCAAGGAAAATAATATTGAGCCTAAGCATATTCTTGAAGTCAGCAGTATGGATATGCTGATAGAATTTGCAAAAATAGGTATGGGAATTTCCTGTGTTGTGAAGCAATTTGTTGAAAATGAGTTAAAAAACGGCGAGCTTCGTGAAATTCCTCTTAACTCAAAAATCAACACAAGAGATGTTGGTATCGCCTTTGTGAAATCTTCAAAATTAAGCGTAACTATGCAAAAATTTGTTGATTATGTTATGCGTGATAAATAAAAAAAATCCACAGATCTTCATAACGAAAATCTGTGGTTTTTTTGTTAGATTAGTGAGGGATAATGCTGAGGAGAACGCCTGCTGCAACAGCAGAACCGATTACACCTGCAACATTCGGTCCCATAGCGTGC
>CAYOAV010000006.1:0-23038 GCA_964402055.1 uncultured Ruminococcus sp.
ATTAATACGGAGGTAATTATGAAATACACACAGGGCAGCTGCCCTATTATATCAAAAAAAGCTCTCGCAAAGGAAATTTACGATATGACTATACTCTGCCCCGAAATGGCAGAGGCGGCTTCGGCTGGTCAATTTGTCAACATAAAGGTTGACGGATTTATGCTCCGCAGACCTATTTCAATTTGCGGAATTGACAAGGAAAATGGCACTCTGCGTATCGTTTTCGAGGTTCGTGGAAAAGGAACAAAGGCTCTTTCTCAGCTTGCGGAGGGTCAGCTTGTCGATCTCATCGCTCCGCTCGGAGGAAACGGCTTCAGCTTTGACGGCTATAAAAGGGCTGTTATCATCGGCGGCGGAATAGGAAATCCACCAATGCTCCCGATAGCTGAACATTTCGGCAAAAATGCAAGGGTAATAAGCGGCTTCCGCAACGCTTCTGCAGTTATTTTGCAGGAGGATTTTTCAAAAACAGGTGCGGAAACAATACTCTGCACGGACGATGGCTCGGCAGGAAGAAAGGGCTTTGTAACAGACGCTCTTACAGAGGAAATTGCCAAGGAAAAGCCTGATGTTATCTATGCCTGCGGCCCTGCTGTAATGCTTAGAAAGATTGTTGAAATTGCAAAGGCAAACGGCATAAAATCACAGGTTTCGCTTGAAGAAAGAATGGGCTGTGGAATTGGTGCTTGCCTTGTATGCGTTTGCAGAACTATCCGTGACGGCGGGGAATTTTATTCTCACGTCTGCAAGGACGGTCCTGTATTTGACGGCGAGGAGGTAAATTTCGATGAATAAGCTTAGTGTAAATTTTGCCGGTGTTGATTTCAAAAACCCTGTTATCCCTGCTTCGGGAACATTCGGCTACGGCAAGGAATATGAGGAATTTTTCGACCTTGCAAGGCTCGGAGGAATAAGCGTAAAGGGTACTACCGAAAAGCTCCGCACGGGTAATCTCCCTCCGAGAATTGCGGAAACACCATCGGGAATGCTCAACAGCGTCGGATTGCAAAATCCTGGAGTTGACCATTTTATATCGCATGAGCTTCCCTATCTTATGGAAAAGGATACTGTAATTATCGCAAATATGGCAGGCTCAACCGCCGAAGGGTATCGTGAAGTCGCTGAAAAGCTTGACAAGACCGATGTTCCTATGATTGAAGTAAATATATCCTGCCCGAACGTAAAAGCTGGCGGTGCGGCATTCGGAGTATCCTGCGAGGGAGCGGCACAAATAACAAAAATCGTCCGTGCGGCAACAAAAAAGCCGATAATGGTAAAGCTTTCTCCTAATGTTACTAACATAACGGAAATCGCAAAGGCTGTCGAAGCTGAGGGTGCAGACGCAGTTTCGCTCATCAACACGTTGCTTGGAATGAGAATTGATATTCGCACGAAACGTCCTGTACTTCATAATAACGTCGGCGGTCTGTCCGGTCCTGCCGTTTTCCCTGTTGCCGTAAGAATGGTATGGCAGGTTGCGAATGCAGTCAAAATACCCGTATGCGGAATGGGCGGAATTTCTACATGGGAGGACGCTGTTGAAATGATGATGGCAGGTGCGTCAACAGTTCAGGTCGGAGCGGCACTTTTCAATGATCCATATGCCGCAGTAAAAATCATTGACGGACTTGAAAAATATGTTGAGGATAACCGACTTAACAGCATTAACGATATAATCGGAGCTGTCAAGCCTTGGTAATATGATAAAAAGCTCCTGTACAGAAAAACGTACAGGAGTTTATTTTATTTTATCGGAAATACTCTCATCATCTTTTTCAAGCTTTTCCATAAGAATACCATAAACAACCGACGTTACTGGAACTGCTATCAATATTCCAAGACAGCCGCCTAACTTCGCACCGATAAGTATTGCAAGCAAAATCGGTAATGACGGCAGACCCATACTTTTTCCGACAACCTTTGGATATATAAGATTATTTTCCAACTGCTGAAGCACGATAATAAACACCACAAACCATATTGCTGACATCGGATCATCAAGAAAAAGGAGAAACGCACATGGAACAGTACCAATTATCGCACCGACAACAGGCAGAAGTGCGGTTATTCCGATAATAAAGCTTATAAGCAGAGCATACTCAAAGCCGAACAGCTTCATTCCAATAAAGCAAAGCACACCTATAATACAAGCCTCTGTTATCTGACCGCTCACAAAGCGTGAAAATACATCGTAAACGGTATAATATAGCTTTGAATAACGCTTATAGCTTTCTTTTGACATAATTTTTCCAGAAATTTTGCGGACGATGTTACGCAGCTTATCCTTTGAAACGAGAATATACACGGAAATGATTATTCCGATGAAAAAATCACCTAATACGCCGACAAATTCTGTCGTTTTTCCGTAAAATCCAGCCACAAGGTCGGGAAGCTTATCGCCCAATTTTTTCACCGCAGATCCTATTGCAGGAATTATCTCAAATCTATCCTTTTCAGCAAAAGAGGCGTAATAATGCTGTATTTTTTCAATATAAATATCGCTTTTTGCGGATAATATCCTTACGCTTTCAGCAGTCTGAGGAATTATAATTCCAACCGCCGCCGTAATAAGCACAGCCAGCAAAATATAACCAATAGTTATAGAAATTATCCAGTTTCTATGCTCCGCTTCTTTATACATTGCGGTTTTGGAAGGAGCGATAAATGGCGAGCAATGCTTTTTCGAGCTGATAGCACCCTTAAATCTCAAATAAAGATCATATATCTTGCAAATTGGACGATTTAACACAAATGCAATAGCCATTCCAATAATAACAGGTCGTAAAACTGTAAGCGTACTGCCTATCAGCTTCACCGCAAGCTCAGGATTTACAGCCGCCGCAAGTATCAATGCCGCAATTATGATTTTCTTTTTCATAAGTATATCACCTGATATATATTAGTCAAAAAATCGTTTTTATATTCAATAAGGGCATCAGACCACATGATCTGATACCCCATTTTTTATTTTTCAACAGGAGTGCAAAGAATGCGAACCTTTGGAAGCTTTTTAAGTGTATAATAATAATTCATATCCCAATCATCACCCTGTGTGCTGTCATTTTCACCACTTGCAGGAGGTGCGAAAAGCTTTATGGTCATATCTGCCGAGCCATCGAGAGGCTTCTCAAAGAAAGCACCCATAAGGTCGATAGTATGAGCCTTTGGTGACTTATAGAACCATTTGCCATTTATTTCAAGCATATAGTTTCCATCGTCCTCTTCATCGAAAACAATCTCGCAGAAATGAGGGTTGCTGTCAAAATGAACAGGAATTGCGATACCGTCAGCGTCCTCTGCACCACCCCAACGGAGAGTTACGGGAAGTGTGATCTCATCATTCTGCTTCATTTCAGGACTGAAAAGGTCACTGTGGATAATATCCTTATATGCCATAAGAAGCGGCTGTTCAATACCAACATCAGGATTATTCGGGTCTTCAATTTCAAGTCCGAGTCTGCCTCTGTCACGGAACTGATACATTGTGAAGCCGCTGAACCAATCAGGCTTTTCCTTTTCAAGAATATCGCAGAAATCACGAACCATTTTAACCTGATCGTAAGGACCTGTAACATCTCCGTCAGCGTTAAATTCAGCCATAGTCATAGGCTTACCCTCGCCGCCATTGAGGAACTTGAAACGTTCATAACTAAGCCTTGTAAGCTCATAGGTATTTTCAACCTTACCTCTTGAATGGGAGTTTCCGCCAGGCTCTGCAACATCAAATGGCCAACCCCAATGGAGAGCCATATATTTATCTACCGACCAAACATCAGCGGCAGGAACACAGCAAGCAAATTCCTTTTCCATTTCCATTTCCTCGCCGTTTTCGGGATGCTCAATACCGCCTATGCACATAACCGTCTTTACGTTAGGAGCATATTCATGGATAATATCAGAGAAATGCACAAAGAACTTTGCAACATTTTCATATGATGTTCTCTTTGTGAATGAGAACCAGTTTCCCGTAGCTTCGTGGTTAATACGCAGGAACATTCTGCCGAACGGACGGAGATCCTTTGCGATTGCGATAAGCTGTTCATCGGAAACGTTCGGGTCAACGGTAAGGGTAAGGTTTACGTCCTGACCGTGGCGGCGGACATCACGCATACAGATAAAAGGCTCGCCCTTTGTATCGCCCTCAAGACCACCCTTATATGTAAAATAGTCATCGTAAGGATAATCCCACTGGAAAGAAATATCAGCATCTTTCATAACCTCAGAAATTCTGCCGGGGAATTCCTTATCGAGCGGATAGTAGCAATACATCAATGAAACAGCTCTATGCGGTCTGCCGAGCTTATTGATGATATAATCCTGATTGACATATTCTCCTCTTTCAGAGCCATCGCCTAGGTCAACTGCATATTTCGCAGCACCCATATGAACGCCATAGATTTTATCGGTCATAATCCATTCCTCCTGAATTTGAAATCGTTTTCAACTTTTAAATATATGATACAACATTTATTCCGAAATTTCAAGGGGTGTAGAAAATTTTACCTTTTGTACATATTTGCAGACAAAAGAAAAAGCCCCCGAAATGGGAGCTTATCTTTATTTAAATCAAACGCCGTACTTAGCGGTATTAACAGCGATACCAACGCCCATTGTCGAAGAAACAACGCAGGACTTGAAGTATGTGCCCTTTGCAGCAGCAGGCTTAGCCTTTGCAACTGCTTCGAGAAGTGTGTTAAGGTTCTGGTCGAGCTTTTCAGCACCGAAAGAAGCCTTACCGATTGGGCAGTGGATGATATTTGTCTTATCAAGACGGTATTCAATCTTACCAGCCTTAGCTTCTGTTACAGCCTTTGCAACATCAGGAGTAACTGTACCAGCCTTAGGGTTAGGCATAAGTCCACGAGGACCGAGAACCTTACCGAGCTTACCAACAATGCCCATCATATCAGGTGAAGCGATGAGAACGTCGAAATCCATCCAGTTTTCCTTGAGGATTTTCTGTGCGAGATCGTCAGCACCAACGTAATCAGCACCAGCAGCCCTAGCAGCCTCTTCCTTTTCAGGCTTGCAGAATACGCAAACTCTTACCTTCTTACCAGTACCGTTAGGAAGTACAACTGCACCTCTTACCTGCTGGTCAGCGTGACGTGAGTCAACGCCCAGACGGATATGAACCTCAATTGTTTCATCAAACTTAGCCTTTGCAGTCTTGCAAGCAAGATCAAGTGCTTCAGCTGTTTCATAAAGCTTAGTGCTGTCAACAAGCTTTACACTTTCGTTATATTTTTTACCATGTTTCATTATTAATTATCCTCCTTTAAGTGGTGATCCCTATTATAGGGCTGTCCCATTCTGAATCGGGACTTGTAGCGGAATGTTCCTCCCACCATAGCAGCGAAGAAAAATTCAGTTTTCGTTCAATTAGTCAACAACTTCAACGCCCATGGAACGAGCTGTACCAGCGATCATGCTCATAGCAGAATCGATATCAGCAGCGTTAAGGTCAGGCATCTTTGTTTCAGCGATCTTACGGATCTGCTCCTTAGTGATCTTGCCTACCTTTGTCTTGTTAGGAACTCCAGATCCGCTTTCAAGACCAATAGCCTTCTTGATAAGAACGGCTGCGGGGGGAGTCTTTGTGATAAATGTGAAGGAACGGTCTGCATATACTGTGATTACAACAGGGATAATAAGACCGATATCATTCTTAGTTCTCTCGTTAAATTCCTTTGTAAACGCCATAATGTTTACACCATGCTGACCGAGAGCAGGGCCAACAGGGGGAGCAGGAGTAGCCTTACCTGCAGCGATCTGAAGCTTAATTAAGCCAACAACTTTCTGTGCCATAATAAATGCACCTCCGTAATATAGAAGAATCCGTTATGGATTCATACAGTTTATGTTTTTTCGACAAATTAATATTCATCGTTCTTTACAACCTTTGATATTTCAAGGGTTGCAAGAGTTTCTCTTCCGAACATTGATACCGAAACATCAACAGTCATATCCTCGGTATTAACGTTCTTTACCTCGCCTACAAAGCCTTCCATCGTTCCAGAGGTGATCTTTACATTATCTCCGACCTTGATCTTGATTTCAACAACAGTTTCATTGACATCAACTCCAAGAGCGGCAACCTCTTTATCTGTAAGCGGAACAGGCTTTGAGCCAGGTCCGACAAATCCTGTCACGCCACGCACATTACGCACAACATACCAGGAATCATCAGTCAGGATCATCTTTACAAGCACATAGCCTGGAAAAATTTTCCTGTCAACCTCACGTTCCTTATTTGCTTCGGTGATTTCCTTGACGTGTTCAGTAGGGATACATACCAAAGGAATAAGCTCACGCAGGTTACGGTTTTCGACAACCTTATCGATAGTATCTTTCACCTTGTTCTCATAACCAGAATAGGTGTGAATGACATACCATTTTGCAGCTTCTGACATTCTTCTATCTTCCTTTCAAGTCGCTTATGCGCCAAGACTAAGCTTGAACAGAGCGGCAAGACCGCTGTCGATTCCCCATATTACTATACCGCATACGCACATTGCAACAAGCACAACTGCGGTATTGTTGATGACCTTTTTCTTGCTCGGCCATACAACCTTTTTGATTTCGCCCTTAAGATCCTTAAAAAACTTAACAATTCCGTTAGGCTTTTTCTGTCCCTTAGCCTTTGCCTTGGCATTATCCTTAACGATCTTATCAGCCTTGGCTTCAGCCTGAGCAACTAAGGACTGCTTGGACGACTTATTTGCCTGATTATTCTTGCTTTCAGCCATTTTCACACCTCTCCCTTACTTGGTTTCTTTGTGAAGAGTATGCTTCTTGCAGAACTTACAATACTTATTCATTTCAAGTCTGTCCGGATCGTTCTTCTTGTTCTTCTTGGTATTGTAGTTACGCTGTTTGCACTCTGTGCAGGCCAATGTTACCTTTACTCTCATATCGGCACCTCCTATTAAATGCTCTCATTTCAGAGAACGTTTCGATTTCGCAGGAACTTCAGTCCCTGTGCCTCCCTCTATGGCAATTTCACTGTATATTTCCGAAAATTCGGCTATACATTTTTGTCGAGAGATCCTGTGCCGCTTATTTTATGGCACAAAAAATAGACCTCTGCAAGAGGTATTTCTATTTTACCACAAGCAAAGGTCTTTTGTCAAGTCTTTTTTTGGATTTTTATATAATATTTTCAAAAATCATTTTTTCTCGTGACATTCGGGCAATTTTCTCGGTGCATTTGGTAAATTTGCCCAACGGACGGCATTTGTAATAATCCTTTGTATTTCAGGCATATGATAAACAGGATATTCCTCATGCCCAGGCTGAAAATAGAAGATTTTCCCATGTCCTCTTAAAAATGTAACACCGCTTCTGAAATGTTCCCCTCCGCTGAAAGTTCCTTCAAAGATAACATCATCGGGGTTTGGAATATCGAACGGTTCACAGTACATTTCTTCATACGGAATAACAATATTTTCCGTCACTCCTTGTGAAATCGGGTGATTTGGCAATACGCACTTCAAAATTTCGCTGTCATTATTTTTCCAGTCAAGCGACATTGTTGTGCCTGTAAGAGCCTTCATAATTTTTGAATAATGAGCGGAATGTAAAGCTATAAGACCCATACCGCCAAGTACAGCATTATGTATCATACGGACATTTTCATCGGTTATATCGTCGTGCCGAGCGTGTGCCCACCAGATAAGCACATCTGTATTTTCCAGCATTTCCTCGGAAATACCCTGATTTTCCATATCAAGAGTTGCTGTTTTAACCGAAATATCGTCATTTTCGGAAAGAAAATCCGCAATACAGCCGTGAATACCCTTAGGATATACCCTTGCTATGCCGTCATACTCTCTTTCATGGACATATTCGTTCCAGACGGTTACTCTTATCATAATGCAGACCTCCTGATATTTTCGGCAGATCTTTTTATAAAATCAAGCTGGTCATAAACGCCGAAATGCTCTATCGTAAAAATGCCGTTATAACCGTTTTTGCTCAACTCTTTGATTATATGAGAAACAGCGATACAGCCTTCGCCCACGGCACAGGAATACATCTCCGTTCCATCGACCGCACATTTCATTTCACAGCGTTTATCGGGTGTCATACTCCTATCCTTGCAGTGAAGGTGAACGATATACGGCTTAAGACTTTCAAAGGCATATATTTCCGATTCTGCACTGTACATAAAATTACCTGTATCAAATGTAACCTTTAAGAATGGTACATTTTCAACCATTTCAAGCATTCTTTCCGAAACGGAGGTACAGCTTCTGAAATCGTCAAAATCCTCTATTGTCGGGGTCAATCCTTTTTTATCCGCATATGCACAGACCTCTTTCATAGCAGAAAATATTCTGATTTTTTCATCGTTCATTTTTTCATTTGAGGAATAAAAACCCGGGATAAGCATTATTTTTTCCGAACCAAGCTCTGCCGCCCTGTCGCAATGATAAAAAGCGTCGCTAAGGTCATCATTATTGGCAAAATCGTATCTTCCATAAACAGATGATATTTTCATACCCGATTTTTTAAGCATCTCCGCCGCTTCTTCCGAACGCAGATCGCCTATATCAAATTCAAGGTATTCAATTCCAAGCTCACGCACAGCGGAAAGCACGTCCATAACGTTCATTCCACGCTGTTCGGCGGCTTCTCGGATATGATGATAAAAAACTGAAAGCTTCATATAAAACCTCCGAAAAAATATCGTATTCTGATTATATCACATTTCTCCATCATTTGCAACAAAACAAAGCACAAAAACATAAATAAGTCTTATTTTCTACATAATATTTGGTTGACAATAAAATGCTAAGGGGATATAATTGTAGGTGTATATTTATGTAAAAGGAAAAATGAGTATGACACTTGATGAACTTGAAACAGGACGTTCCGCTGTTATCTCCGCTGTAAGGGGCGAGGGTGCTTTGCGGTGCCGTCTGCTTGATATGGGAATTATCCCAAAGACAAAGGTTATGATAAGAAAGGTTGCTCCAATGGGCGATCCTATTGAGCTTTTTCTCCGTGGATATGAGCTTACGATACGTCTTGATGACGCACGGCTTATTGATATTATCCCTGAAAATACAGAAAAGGGGGAAAATTAAATGATATTCGCTCTTGCAGGAAATCAGAACTGCGGAAAAACCACTCTTTTCAATCAGCTTACAGGCTCAAATCAGCACGTTGGCAACTTCCCTGGTGTTACGGTTGACAGCAAATCGGGTGATGTAAGAGGATTAAAAAACTGCGAGGTTGTCGATCTCCCAGGAATTTATTCTATCCGTCCGTATACAAGCGAGGAGATCGTTACCCGTGATTTTCTTACCGAGCAGAAGCCTGACGCAATAATCAACATTGTTGACGCTACGAACATTGAACGAAACCTTTATCTGACATTACAGCTTCTTGAAATGAATATCCCAACAGTTCTTGCACTGAATATGATGGACGAGGTTCGCAACAACGGTGGTACTATCGATGTTGAAAAGCTTTCATCAAGCCTTGGAATACCTGTTGTTGCGATAAGTGCGGCAAAAAACGAGGGCGTTGATGAGCTTATTGAAACGATTTACAGCACTGCTTCAAAAAAGCTTCTTCCGACAAAAAAGGACTTCTGCAGCGGAGCTGTTCACCGCTGTATCCACGCTGTAACGCATCTTATCGAGGATCATGCCGCCGCTGTTGGTATCTCTCCCCGATTTGCCGCAACCAAGCTTGTTGAACAGGATCCTTACATAATGGAAAAGCTTGGGATAAATGAAAATGAACGTGATATGGTCGAGCATAGCGTTACCGAAATGGAATCGGAAACAGGACTTGACAGAAATGCCGCACTTGCGGATATGAGATACACTTTTATAGAGGCTGTATGTGCGGAAACTGTTGTAAAATGTCACGAGAGCAAGGAACACGCACGAAGCGTAAGGATAGACAGAGTACTTACAGGAAAATATCCTGCGATACCTGTTTTTATCCTGATAATGCTGTTGATATTCTGGCTCACATTTGATGTTTTCGGAGCATTTTTAAGCGACCTTTTGAGCCTTGGCATTGATTTTGTGACAAATGCCGCAGATAAAGCTCTTACCGCTTACGAACTTAACCCTGTTGTCCACAGTCTTATCATTGATGGCATTTTTTCGGGAGTTGGAAGTGTTTTAAGCTTCCTGCCAATAATCGTGGTACTGTTTTTCTTCCTGTCAATGCTTGAGGACAGCGGCTATATGGCAAGAGTTGCGTTCGTTATGGATAAGCTTCTGCGAAAAATCGGACTTTCGGGACGTTCCTTTGTGCCGATGCTTATAGGATTCGGCTGTAGTGTTCCTGCGATTATGGCAACAAGAACGCTTTCCTCGGAGCGTGACCGCAAGATGACGATTTATCTCACTCCATATATGAGCTGCAGTGCGAAATTGCCGATTTACGCTGTTTTCACGCAGGCTTTTTTTAGCAAATATAAGGCTCTTGTTATGATATCACTCTATCTCGGCGGAATTATTGTTGGAATATTATGCGGGCTTATTATGAACAAAACTATGTTCAGGGGCAAGCCTGTACCCTTTGTAATGGAATTGCCGAATTACCGTCTGCCCTCGCCGAAAAGCGTTGCAATGCTGATGTGGGATAAGGCAAAGGATTTTATACAGAGGGCATTTACGGTCATATTTGTCGCAACGATAATAATATGGTTCTTCCAGAGCTTCGACCTTAAGCTGAACGCAGTTTCGGACAGCTCGGACAGTATTCTCGCCGTTATAGGTGCTGTTATCGCTCCTGTATTCAAACCCTTAGGCTTCGGTGACTGGAGAATTTCCACCGCTCTTATTTCAGGCTTTACGGCAAAGGAATCGGTTGTTTCAACTCTTGCAGTTCTGACAGGTTCAAACATTTCCACACTTAACGAGGTTCTGGGCGGCTTTTTCACTCCGCTTTCAGCAGTAAGCTTTCTGACCTTTACACTTCTTTATACTCCCTGCGTTGCGGCGATTGCGGCGGCGAAACGTGAGCTTGGAAGTGGGAAAGCAGCCGTTATACTTTGCATAGAACAATGCTGTGTAGCATGGCTTGCGGCATTCGCTGTTTATAACATCGGTGGATTATTTATTTGAGGTGACTATGGGCATTGCTGACTGGATCGCAATTATTCTGATTGCGATAGCCGTATTCTGTGCGGTATATTATATGATAAAAAAGAAAAAGGACGGCTGCATAGGCTGTCCGTATTCGGGAGAATGTAAAAGGAATGGGAGGAACGGCTGTAAATGACGCAAAAACGCAATTATCAGCTTGAGCTTGATAAAATTCTGAATGGTCTTGATAATACTCCAAGGCTTCTGCTTCAAAGCTGCTGTGCCCCATGTTCAAGCTATGTTCTTGAATATCTTTCGCAGTATTTTGAGATAACGGTTTTCTATTTCAACCCGAATATTTACCCCGAAGAGGAATTTTTCAAACGCTGTGAAGAACAGAAGCGTCTGCTTACTCTTATGGACTTCAAAAACCCTGTAGGCTTTACAGATATCGGCTATAAATCAGAGCTTTTTTACTCTGCGGTAAAAGGTCTTGAGCATATAAAGGAGGGCGGCGAACGCTGTTATGCCTGCTACAAGCTCCGACTTGAACATACGGCAAGGCTTGCACAGGAGCTGGGCTTCGATTATTTTACTACAACGCTGTCGATAAGCCCTTATAAAAATGCTGTATGGCTAAATGAAATCGGTGAACAGCTTGCCGATGAATACAACGTAAAATATCTCACATCCGATTTTAAGAAAAGGAACGGTTACAAACGCTCAACGGAGCTATCAGAAAGCTTCGGTATGTACCGTCAGGACTACTGCGGCTGTGTTTTTTCAATGAGAGAACGTGATGAGAAAAGAAAGGAATTATCAAATGGAAATTAAAGGCTTTACTTATGGATATGATTCGGGAAGAGGAAAATATACCGACCCAAGGGCTGTAAAATCAATGGAAAAGCTGACATCACTCGGCACAAACTGGGTATGCCTTGTTATGAAGGTCGAGCAGGAGCATTTTTATTCGACAAAATTCGGCTTTGACTATCGCCGCCATACGACAGATAGAGAGCTTATTTTTGCAATAGAAAAGCTTAAATCTCTCGGTCAGAAAATATGCCTTAAGCCAATGGTGAACTGTGCGGACGGAACCTGGCGTGCAAACATCGGATTCCCCGAAGCCGACTGGGGCGATGTTGATTACTGGAAAGAATGGTTTTCCTGCTATACGGCATATATCCGCCATTATGCTGAAATCGCTGAAGAAACTGGCTGTGAAATGCTCTGCATAGGCTGTGAAATGATCGGCACGGAACGAAAAAAGGAACACTGGAGAAAGCTTATCGCCGAAGTACGCAGTGTTTACAACGGCAAGCTCGTTTACAACGCAAACCACGGCAAGGAGAGAAACATACGCTGGTTTGATGCAGTTGACTATATCGGAACATCTGCATATTATCCTGTTTCCAAGGGTGCAGGAGCAACGCTTGAAGAGATGTGTCAGGCTTGGGAATATCATAAAAAATCCCTCGCAGAGCTTTCAGCAGAGCTTAATAAAAAGATAATCTTTATGGAAATAGGCTGCCGCAGTGCAAGCGGCTGTTCGGCTATGCCTTGGGATTTCACTCACCCCGATCTCCCCTACGATGAGGACGAACAGGCTAATTTCTATGAATCCGCTATAAAAACAATGCAGAATGAAGAATGGTTCGCTGGATTTTTCTGGTGGGATTGGTACACCTTCCTCCCTGAAAATGTTAAGAACAACGGCTTTTCTATTTACGGCAAAAAAGCTGAAAAAATCATTGAAAAATACTATAAATAGTTGAAATAATGCAGGGTAAATAAATCGCCCTGCATTTTTAATATCTCAAAAATCTATATAAGAAGTCTTATCATATTTTTTTCGCAAGGCTTCAAGTGCCTTTTTTTCTATCCTTGAAACATAGGAACGTGAAATTCCGAGTTTTTTTGCCGTTTCACGCTGTGTAAGCGGCTTTTTTCCATATAATCCGTAACGATCAGCGATAATTTCAGCTTCACGCTCATCAAGGCACTCATCTATAAATTTATAAAGCTGCTCCGATTTAATGGAAAGATCAATTTTTTCAACGATATGATCATCCTCGGCTATAATATCAATTAAAGTCAGCTGATTACCGTCCTTATCAACATCGACAGGCTCGTCAAAATATATATCGCCTGCCGATTTTTTCTTTGAACGAAAGAACATCAGGATCTCATTTTCTATACACCTTGAAGCATAGGTTGCAAAGCGGATATTTTTTGAGCTATCGAAGGATTCTACCGCTTTTATCAGTCCTATCGTTCCGATTGAAATTATATCCTCATTATCATTCTGTGAAGATGAATTTGCACAATATTTCTTTGCTATATGTGCAACAAGCCTTAGATTATGCTCAATAAGTCTGTTTCTTGCGGCGGCACTGCCCTGCTTCATTTCGACAAAGCATTGTTCCTCCTGCTTCGCCGAAAGCGGCTTTGGGAAAGCTCCGCTGTTTTCAAAATGAAGTGCAAAAAATAAGATATTTTCCAAAATAACGCTGATAATTCCAAGCATTGCAAAGCTCCTTAGTCAATAGAATAATATATTCTATTGATATTCAAAAATCCGCCGATTAATTCGTTTCTGTCTTTTTTCAAAACGACGAAACGAACGCTTTGCTTTAATCAGCGGATTCTTAAATTATTCAGACCTTGCTATATAATACTGATTATTCACCTTAACCGCAATCGCTTCAGCTGTATCTATGCCTGAAATTTCGTAAACATCAGCATAAAACCAGCTTTCACGCTTTTCGTCAGAGGTTCCTGTCCAATCAATTTTATTCAGGTCGTCATTTGTCAGAGCTTTTTTCGTTTCAGCATTAAAAACTACCCTTTCTGCCAAAAAATCAATGTACTTTCCAAGCTTTTCGTCCGATATTTTTTCATCTGTAACCTGATAAATAACATCGTCAGAAATAAGCTGTGTTGCATTTTCGGGATTAAGTTTGTAATTACTGTTTATATTATCTGTTGCCGTTTTAAAGTCAAATATTATATCTGCTTCTGTAATTTCATCGCTTAAAACAGCCTTGTGATAGCTGCCTTTTACATCAACAAGAAGATAGCCTTCATATTCCGAGGAAGAATATATATTGAGAAAAGGAACGATATATTTTGCGTTCGGAGACTTCTCCGACAAATCGGCTAAGCTTCTGAAGGAGGTGCTTTCTATATTTTCCTGAATCAGGACTGCACCGCTGTCATCTGTTGCCGCCATTTTTCTGATATAGCCAACCCATTCGCCGAGGCTTTTTTCTGTCACTGCATCTTCAAGAATTGTATAGCTTTTTCCGTCAAATTCAAACTGCGTTATATTGTTGTCATTTAAAAGACATTGCTCCTTACTGTCGGAATATTTATTGATCATATTCTGTATTGAGGAACAGCCTGTAAATATAATACAAAAACCGAGGAAAACGCTCATTATTAAATTTATATGTTTCATTTATTGCTCCTTTCTGCCGCTGACAATGTTGTAGTAGCTACCTGAAGTGATTTTATATACGATACCGTAAAAGATGCCGAAAACGGCAAAGCAGGCAAGCGTAATAATCACATTCAGACGAATATTATCAAAAGCAAACAGCTTAAGAATTTTTGAAATGCACGGGAATGCAAAACCAAGATGAAGTCCTGCCAATATAAGCGGCGTAAAGAATACTGTAAGCATTTGCGAATTAATGCTTTTCCTGATATTCCTCTTTGTCATACCGACCTTTTGCATTATCTCAAAGCGATTCTGATCCTCATAGCCCTCTGAAATCTGCTTATAATAAATAATCAGCACTGCCGCCATCAGGAATACTATGCTTAACATAATGCCAAGGAAGAAAAGGCTTCCGTACAGCTCATAAAAGCTCTGCCGTTCCTCCTCACGGCTTTCTAAGGACAAAGAATTCCAGCTGATATCATCATTTTTACTTTGCATAAGCTCATCAAACAAAGCGTCCTTTACAGCTATTTCATCGTCAGCCTTGCAATCAAAGCCAAGTATCCATTCGAAATTAACCATAGCACAGTCATAGCTGTTTTTAAGTCCTGCTATCGGCTTTGTAAATTCCGAAACATCGTTCACAACAATATACACATAGGGAACAGCCATAGCCGCAGTTGTACCGACCTTCTGATATTCAGTCAGATGTTCCTTTACTGTATAGGCTTCTCCGTATTCCATTGTAAATGTATTCCATTGCTTTGTCAGACGATCGCTGTACAGCAGACATTCCCTGTTTCCGAGAATTTTGCTTTCATTCATCATATTATTATAGTCTGAAATAGAAATTATATAGAGATAACCGACATTATTATACTCAACGGTATCAACGTGAGTAGTTTCCAGAGTTATCCCCTCATCGGAAAATTGTCCCGAGCAAATAGCATATCTCATTTCGTTAAGCTCCGAATCGTTCGGTACATAATGCTCTATGATTGTTTTCTGAGTTTCTAAGCTTTTGCTGTATATTTCATCAGAAGTATCAAACGTATAGGTTATATTTATTCCGTTCGGATATCGCTTTGTGATGGAATCTTCTTCACCAAAGTAAAGGCTTGCCGTAGAGGACAGCATAACAAGAACCATTGTAAGCAGAATACATATTGAAGCCAGACCTGCTCCGTTTCTCTTCATACGATATGCCATTGAAGATACGGAAACAAAATGCTCAGGCTTATAATAATAACGCTTGTTTTTCTGAAGCAGCTTGCACATTACAACAGAACCTGAAATAAACAACAGATATGTTGCAATTATAACCATAATTACCGCTACAAAAAAGATAAGTGCCGCAGAAGTCGGATCTTCAATGTCAACCGCCAGATAATAGGCATAACCAAGCAGACCTGCACCGATAAATGCGAAAAGCCAGTTACATTTCAGCTTTTTTTCACCGACCATATTGCTCTGCATAAGCTCCAGAGGCTTTGAAAAATTAACCTTGATCAAGGAGCTGAAAAAAATGAAAATATAAATGCCAAGATAAATCAAGGCTGTAAGAATAATTGAACTGCCGCCAATATGAAATGAAAATGAAATTTCAGCATTAAGAATATTCAGCAGTATAAGCTCCGCCGCTTTGGAAAATGCTATTCCGCATATAAGTCCTGTAATGATTGAAATACCTGCGGTGTAAATGACCTCCCAAAGCATAAGTCGGCTGATATTACGCTTATCCATACCGAGAATATTATAAAGTCCAAATTCTCTGTATCTTTGCCTGATAAGAAACGAATTAGTATAAAACAGGAATATCAGCGAAAAAATCCCGATAACTCCACATCCGTATGGCAAAAACATCATCAGAACCGAACCACCGTGGATATTCTCCAAATCGGGCGATTCGAGCATTGACATAAGAATATAAAACATCATCACCATAACAGAACCTGTAAGAATATATGGAAAATACATCTGTCTGTTTTTTTTGATAGCATCACGGGCAAGCTTTGAGAAAAAGCCTTTTTTCATTTTCATTTTCTTGCTCCTCCTGCTTGCATCATAGTCAGGGTATCGGAAATCATCTGATAAAGCTGTTCGTTTGTGTTGTTACCACGATAAAGCTGATGAAAAACCTCACCATCCTTGATAAACAGCACACGCCCAGCATGGCTTGCCGCCTTGACGGAATGTGTCACCATAAGAATTGTCTGTCCCGATTGGTTTAATTGAGAGAAAAGACGTAACATTTCATCAGTTGCCGAGGAATCCAAAGCACCTGTAGGCTCGTCTGCTAAAATCAGCTTCGGTTCAGTAATCAAGGCTCTTGCAACTGCCGCACGCTGCTTCTGACCACCCGATACCTCATAAGGATATTTTTTAAGCAGGTCACTTATGCCAAGCCTTGCGGCAATAGGTTTAAGACGTTCGTTCATTTCCTTATAGCCTTTTCCTGCAAGGACAAGCGGAAGATAAATATTATCCTCCAGGGTAAATGTATCCAGCAGATTAAACTCCTGAAAAACGAAACCTAAGTTATCACGCCGGAATGCGGCAAGCTCTGATTCCTTGATTTCGGAAATATCCTTTCCATCAAGAATTACCTTTCCTGCTGTCGCCTTATCAAGGGAAGCCAGTATATTCAGCAAGGTTGATTTGCCTGAACCTGATTCGCCCATAATTGCAGCATATTCGCCCTGTTCAACTTCAAATGAAACATTTTTCAATGCCTCCACCTTGTTTCCTCCAAAGCGTGTAGTATAGATTTTCTTTACACCGTTTACTTTTAAAATACTCAAATAAAAAACCTCCTTTCGTTTTCTATTGCTCCACCAATTAACTATTGAAGATTTATGCGTAGAACCGCAACCGAAAGCCTAGGAAGAAAGCCGCAGAAATATGCGGATATTTCAAGGTTTTCTGACGACGGATTTCGGTTGCGGGGCAAGCAGAAAATTCAGGAGTTAATTGGTGGAGCAATATAATAATTATACCAAAAGGAGCATATGCATCGCCATAGATTCGGCTAACAAATGCCCCCTTAAATCTTACAATTTTGTTAGGATTTTTATGTTCACTCAAATTCTGACTTTTGATGTGATAGATCAATATCAATTACAGTTCCTACATCTACCGTAGAGCTTGCTGTTATGGTATGACCAAGATCAGTGCAGATAAGTTTACATAAATAAAGTCCGATACCGCTTGCCTTACGGTCGATTCTGCCATTATAGCCTGTATATCCGTTTTCAAAAATGCGTGGCAGATCCTCCGAAGCAATGCCGATTCCCGTATCCGATATTCGCAATGTTTTCTCTCCGACAAGAGAAATAGTAATACTTCCACTCGGTGTATATTTCAGAGCATTTGACAGCACCTGCTCAATTACAAAGGAAAGCCATTTTTCATCTGTAAGAACGGCTGTATTCAAAGGTTCATAAACAAGCGACAGCTTTCGGACGATAAATTCGGAGGAAAACTTTTTTACTGCCGATTTTACTATCATATCAAGGTCATATTCCTTGAAAACATAATCTGTGCTTGCAGAATCAAGCCGCAAAAAGGTAAGCACCATTTCCGCATATTGCTCAATTCGGAATAAATCCGAGTTTAACTGTCTGGAAAGTGCTGAATCCTCGTTTTGCAAATGTAACCGCATAGAAGCGATCGGAGTTTTTATCTGATGTGCCCAAACGGTATAGTATTCTATCATATTTGTATATTTACGGTCATTTTCCATACAACAGGCGTTATGCTCTTCACCAAGCAGACGAATTATCTCCTGATAATCGCTTTCTTGCAGGGTTTCAGCTGACGGAAGGCTCTCCGTCATAGCGTCAGTAACCGTTTTTATCCGCTGTAGGATCTTATGCTCATTTTTTACACGGGTAAAATCAATGCAAAAGCCCATAAAACCAATTCCAACACATAAAATAGTTGGATAAATCACCGCCCGAAGCGGCAAATGATAAAGCATAAAGCTGACTGCGAATATGATAAAGAAAATTACAAGCATAAGAAGAGTACGCTTATGCCCTTTCAGATATTGAAAAAATAATTTCATTTATGATTATGTCACCTTAGCCTTCTATAATGTAACCCACTCCGAATTTAGTAGTGATGAAATCCGTCAGACCTGCGTTTTCAAGCCGTTTTCTTAATCGTCCGACATTGACAGTCAGAGTATTTTCGTCAACAAAGCTGTCAGTTTCCCACAATGCCTGCATAAGCCTTTCACGGCTGACAACCTTGCCCTTATTTTCCAATAAAATATGCAGAATACGAAATTCATTCTTGGAGAGGGATATTTTTTCGTCCTGATAGGTCAGCGTATTATCGCCTGTATTAAGCAATGCACCTCTATGCTCAAGTATCGGAACAGACAGAGAAAAATCATATGTCCTGCGGAGCATCGCCTGTATTTTTGCCATAAGAACGCTCTGGTCAAATGGCTTTGCAATAAAATCATCTGCTCCCATATTCATCGCCATAATCATATTCATATTATCCGAAGCAGATGAAATAAAAATTATCGGCACTTTTGAAACCTTGCGTATCTCATTACACCAATAATAACCGTTGAAAAAGGGCAGACCAATATCAAGAAGAACAATATGCGGGTCAAGCTCCGCAAATTCAGCCATAGCATTGCGAAAATTTTGAACGCAAGCCACCTGCAGATCCCATAGCTCCGCCTGTTCTTTTATTGCATCTGCTATTCCATTATCGTCTTCAATAATAAGTAGTCTGTACATATTTATTTCCCCATTTCATTATCTTCAAGCTCTTAGCAGGATAACCATATTATACATGATATTTTATAAAAAATCAATATTAACTTAAAGCAACATTGATCATCTTTCTTTGTAAAATGTAACACTTTTCTGAAGCCTGCATAATATGAACTATGAACAACGCAAAATCAATTAAAGCGAGGTTCAAATACTTAATTCTTAAAGGAGAATTTATTATGTGTGGATTTAATTTTGGCGGTAACAACTCTTGCTGGATCATCATCCTTCTTATTCTCATCTGGTGCTGCTGCGGAAATAACAACAGCTGCTGCGACAACAATCAGAGCTGCGGATGCAACTGCTCTTCAATGTGCTGATTAAACACTAAAAAAAGCCTGCGTTCTTTATGTTCGCAGGCTTTTTTTACAAGGCTATTGTATCTTTAGTTAATTAATAATTATGTTTTAATTAATGATTTGTATTTGACATTTTTTAGCAAAATGTGTATAATCTATAGAAGAAATGACATTTGTTTGTCAAATAATGGTCAATGAATATATTTTATTAAAGAAGGGATCGCATATGAAATCAACGGGAATCACAAGAAAAATCGATGAACTTGGAAGAATAGTTCTCCCAATCGAGATCAGAAGAAATCTTGAAATAAGTGAAAAGGATCCCATAGAAATTTTCGTTGAGGAAGATTCTATTATCCTTAAAAAATACCAGAAAAGCTGTGTTTTCTGTGGAAGTGTCGATGGCATTATCGACTTCAAGGACAAATGCATATGCAGTGAATGCGTTGCAACGCTTAAAAAATAAAAAATTTCAGGGTCGGGAATCAGCTATTTAAACAAAGCATTCGTTTCGCCGTTTTGAAGAATAACAGAAACGTATCAATCAGCGATTCCTTAGTTTCGTTGCCCTTTATTTCTGCGAGGTGATTTTTCTGATTTTTGTCAATACGAAGGATATTCTTCCCGGAATGTGTCTTGCGAGAAGCGTCAATTTTTATGATATAAACACGCAAAAAGCACAGACCTATGAAGTGGGTCATATTCTTTCGGATATGGCGATAACTCAGTTAAAAACAGCCGAAATCAACGGAATTTACGTTGATACATACAAGAGCAAGATAAGGGTCATTTCTTCCATTAATCAGGAGATCCGTGCCGAGGCTATTACAGGCATACACCAAATGGCGGATAATTTTATGAACAGCGAAAAGGGTATCACCCGACAGGACGTTGATGAAATTTCCGACACAACGGAGAAGCTCATAAGCAGTCTGTCCTCAAATAAGGATATTCTTGTAAATATCGCTGATATAAAAATGTACGATGATTACACCTATCATCACAGCCTTAGTGTTGCGATAATGTCAATAGCTATCGGGTTGGAGCTTGGATTTAATCATTTTATGCTAAGTGAAATCGGCACAGCAGGTCTTATGCACGATATCGGAAAGGTTTCCGTTCCGATCGAAATAATCAACAAGCCCGGCAGGCTCACCCCTGAGGAATTTGAAATTGTTAAAATGCACCCTGTCTATGCCGCACAGCATCTTAAGGAACGAAACATTGTAAGTGAAAATATTTATAAGGGCATTATCCAGCATCATGAAAAAATTGACGGCTCGGGATATCCGTATCATTTAAAGGGCAAGGAAATACACCCCTATGCAAGAATCCTTGCTGTTGCCGATGTTTATGACGCTCTTACATCCAACCGCCCATACAGAACTCCCAATCCGCCGAATGAAGCTATCGAATACATTATGGCAGGAATGGGAACGCAGTTCGATGAAAATATACTCCGTGCGTTCCTGCGTAAGGTCGCACCTTTCCCGACTGGTTCTATCGTTCAGCTTTCAAATGGTGAACGCGGCTGTGTGATAAAAAATCACCCGAATAATCCGCTGCGTCCGATAATATCAGTACTTGATACAAATAAGTGCTATGATCTTTCGGAGCAGGAGGAGCTTTTCAATATTGTTATTACGGGAATTGTTGAAAATTCTCCCGAAAGCAATCAGATTATTAATATGTAATATGAAACCGTATCTGTTTTTCACGCAGATACGGTTTTTTAAAGGATTTTTCTGTATTCAGTCGGCGTTTTCCCAACATTTTCCTTGAATTGACGCATAAAATTAAATTCATTTGAATATCCACAGCGTTCCGCAATCTCCTTAATGGTGAGATTTGTCGAGGAAAGAAGCCTTTTCGCACGGTCGATGCGTCCTTTTATCACATCATTCATCACGCTTACACCGAAAAGCCGCTTATACAAATGCTGAAAGCCCGAACGGCTCATTCCAAGCTGCTCAGCCATCTCATCAACGCTCGGTACAGCCTCGGGTAATGTGAAAATAGTTGTCCTTAATTGTGTAAGACGGCTGTTTTTTTCCTTGAAGCTCTCCGCTCCCGATACGGTATAAACCGCCTTACATCTGCTAAGCTTAAGTAAAAGAAGCTCCGTATAGCATTTTTCAATTTCACCATGATGAAGCTCCGCAGAATAATGCTCAAATGCAAGAATATGCATTATCTTGGAAAGCTCGTCAATTTCGCCAACATAGACTATTTCATTGAGCGGCAGTCCAAGCTGTTCAAAACGTTCTCTGTCGCCGTCCTCCATATCAAAATACATCCAGTCATCGCAGTAACATTCCTCGGCGGCGCAATAGGTTACAGGAGTTTCAGGAGTTAATATGACATAAGAATTCTTCTGAGCATAGCGTGAAACACCGTTTATCACGAAATTTGACGGTTCTTTTATAAGCAGAAAAAGGCAGCATCCGATTCCGTTTGGTCTGTCCATAACGAAGTCAGAATCGTGCGAATAATTATATCCAATTGAGCCGATTTTCATATTTTTCAATCCTTTTGTTAATTGACAGTTTATGCTATTATAACATAAACTGACATTTTATGCAATAGTCGGCAAAAAGATTTTCATGTGATTAAAAAAAGGGTTGACAAATATATTGTATCGTGATAAAATGTAAAAAAAGCATTTACAGAGTAAGTGCCTGAGCGTATAGTGTCCGATGAACGGGGAGTTGTCATCGGGACGAAAAACCTAAGTGTTTGCGATTCAGGTACTGCATCCCGCTGAAATGCATATACAGGAGCTTTTCATTCCTCCCGATATGCACAAACAGCAAATTTAAGGAGGTTTTAAAATGAAAGGCTTTTTTTCTATGTTCAGCAGCTCTGCAAAGGAGCTGAAAAGCGTCAGATGTCTTGCTTTTTCAGGACTTATGACAGCTTTATTTATCATTCTTGATATGTGTTCCTTTAAAATCGGAGCATTTCTCAAGATAAACGCCGCATTTATTGCGATTGCCGCCGTGGGAATGTTCTATGGTCCGATACCAGCGGCACTTGCGGCAACGGCAGGCGACCTTATCGGTTGCCTTGTGAGCGGTCAGTCACCCTTTCCTCTGCTGACAATAACAGCTATACTTGAAGGGATTGTTTACGGTATATTTCTCTATAAAAAGGACGGAAAAATGCTTGCCATTGCGGCAGTTATATCAAGGCTGTTGGATTCGTTCGTGATAAATCTGCTTTTGAATACGGCGATATTAATGTCGGCTGGCTTTATGTCAAAAACAAGCGAGCAATTCTTCATACGTCTTGGAGCAATTTCGCTTCAGGCGGTAGTTTATTGCATAATCTCCGTAGTACTTCTGCCGATAATCAAAAAAGCGTTTTTGACGATTAGAAAAATTTAATAAAAAAATGCAGAATGGAATTATCCGTTCTGCAATTTTTTTAGATTGTACACAAAAT
>CAYOAV010000006.1:23138-37784 GCA_964402055.1 uncultured Ruminococcus sp.
ATCACTTTTGCCGTCATTGTCAAGTGATTTTGCTCATTCCACAACCATATAATTATCCGCAGCATTATCTTTTGTGGCATATTCGGTTACGTTAAGCACCTTTACCTTTAATGGCTTTTGCCCCATATTTATCTCGATTATATCTCCGACCTTTACGTCATATGAAGCTCGTGCAATCTTTCCGTTCACCGATATTTTTTCTGCATCACACGCTTCATTTGCAACGGTTCTGCGTTTTATCAACCTTGTTACCTTTAAATATTTATCAAGTCGCATTTTCTACACCTCCATAAAACAAAACAGCCGCCCGAAAGCAGCTGTCATATCCTCAGAAAAATCCGATTACTTATTTACAACGTCCTTAAGAGCCTTGCCTGCCTTGAATGCAGGAGCCTTCTTTGCAGGAATCTGGATCTTTTCCTTAGTTCTGGGATTGATAGCTTCCTTAGCATCTCTGTTACGAACCTCAAATGTACCGAAGCCTACGATCTGAACCTTATCACCTGCAACGAGTGCGTCTGTGATAGAAGCGATAACAGCGTTAAGTGCCTTCTCGGAATCCTTCTTTGAAAATTCGCCCTTTTCTGCAATAGCGTTAATAAGCTCTGCCTTAGTCATAATTTTATACCTCCATAATTTTTTTGTGACGCAATTACGTCCTTTTAAGTTAATTTTTAGCCTTCTGCCAATAGACATCCAGCTCATCTATGTTCAGGGAACTCATATCCTTCCCATCACATCTTGTTAAATTTTCGACGCGTTCAAAACGCTCAACAAACTTATCCGTTGAAGCTGTAAGTGATTCTTCTGCGTCGATATCAAGAAGCCTTGCAACGTTGACCGCTGAAAAAAGCACATCGCCCATTTCTTCGTTGGTATTGCCTTCTCCCGAAATTGCCGCCTTAAGCTCTGCGATCTCACCCTCAAGTGCGTCCAAAGCGTCCTCAACGTTCTTAAAATCAAGCCCTGCACGCTTTGCTCTCTTGCCTGTCTTTTCCGCTCTCATAAGTGCGGGCAAGGTACTGCACACGCTTTTAAGAGTATCTGTATAGGATTCCTGACCCTTGGTTTCCTGCTTTATATCATTCCAGTTGGAAAGAACCTCGGCGGTATCCTTGACCTTAACATCACCGAAAACGTGGGGGTGACGTATAATGAGCTTTTGGCAAACCTCATCGACCACATCGTCAAAGCAGAAACTGCCTTTTTCCTCCTCAATTCTCGAATGGAAAACCACCTGAAGCAGGACATCTCCAAGCTCTTCACGGAGCAGAGCCGTATCCTCAAGGTCAATTGCCTCGACAGCCTCGTAGACCTCTTCGATGAAATCCTTGCGAATGGAATGATGATCCTGTTCTCTATCCCATGGGCATCCATTTTCCGAACGCAGAATTTCCATGATCTTAAGCATATCATCAATATTATACTTTTCCTTAAACTCAAAATCCATATCCTACGCTCCCAAAAAACATTTCAGCCGCAGACAGATCACATTAACAAATCTAATCACACAAGGCACATATAATATATTACCCTATTATTGGCTATTTTTCAAGAGTTTTTTAAAAATTTTTCAGCAAATCAGCATTTTTAACGTAGTTTTGCTCAAAATTCCTGTAAAATGTGTGCTTATTATGTAAAAGAATGCCCCAATTGGAACAGAAATAAACAATGTAAGCGGAGAAGCTGTATATTTTTCCATTAGATTCTGTGCCAAAATAGCCGCCGCCGCACATATCATACCGCAGAAAACAAGCTTTAAAAGCAGTATAATTATATCTCTTTTTTGAATATGAGCAAGTCTGGCAGTATAAAATATTGAAAGTAAAAATACAACAAAATAGCATACATCCGTAGCAACAGCCGCACCAAGGACATTTATAAACGGTATTGGTATCAACATATGATTAAGCACAAGCTTGACCACTGCACCGACTGCTGTTATCTTCACGGGAATATCACCCTTGCCTGCTGACTGCATTATCGAAAACAGCACTGATGAAACCGACAGGAATATCACGCCTATTCCAAGGATGCGAAGCGACACAGCGGCAATTCTGACCTCATTCGGACGTGATGGAAAGAGCAGTGACAATATCTGTGGTGCAAGTGCTGATATACCCAAGCCTGCGGGTACAGCCACAAAGCCTGTCGTAAAAACCACCTGCATCACAGATTTACGCATAAGAGGAATATTGTTCTCCGCAAAGCTCTCCGCCGCATACGGAACAGCTCCCTTTCCAAACATATTTGTAAACGACGGAACAAGGTTAAAGACCGTTACCGCCATTCCGGAAAAGCAGCCGAAAATATAATTCGGAAGAGCCTCTGACGATATATTCAAGCCTTCAAAAAGCATAGGCTCAGCAAGGAGAGCTTTTTTCAGACATCCGATTATCGTTGCAAGGTCGATAAGCGAGGTTAGGTTTGTCACAAGCGAGCCAAGTGCGACAGGAATTATCACCGCCGCAAGCTCACCTGCAATGGCTCTGTCGGGTAAGGCTCTTTCTGAAGCCTTTGCTTTTCCTCCTCCGACAAGCATAAAAAGAAGTCCTGCCGCCGAGGAAAGCGTTACACCAAGAATTGCACCTGCAGCGGCTAAAGGCATAACGAGGTCATCTGCCAAAATATTGTCAAACGCACCCAACGGCATTTTTCTCATCAGCTTGGCGGCTTCTTCAAAAAACTGCTGCGGCTGATTCAACACCGATCTGCAAAGTGCAAGTCCCGAAACAAGCTTAACCGCCGCCTCGATAACCTGCGATATCGCTGTTGGATACATATTCTTTCTGCCCTCTGCACAACCACGCAGAACCGCTGTAATGCAGCTGAAAAGCACGGACGGAGTGATTGCCGCCGCTGCAAGCACTGACAGAGGACTTTTACCGATATAAACGCAGAACGGATATGCAAGCAACAGCATAAGCAATGTAAACACCGCACCGCTGATGCCACATAGCATAAGTGCTGAACCTTTGACCTTTGCCGCACCTTTTTCATCGCCATTTGAAAGACGTTCAGCAGTCAGCTTTGAAGCCGCAACAGGGAGGCCTGTAACTGAAACTGCATAAACCGTAAGAAAAATGCCATATGCCGAAGAAAAATAGCCCATACCCTCGCCGCCTAGCATATTCGCCAACGGTATACGGAATATCGCTCCTATGACCTTGGAAAGAGCCGCTGATGCAATAAGTATCAGCGAGCCACTCAAAAAACTTTGTTTTTTCATCAAAATGCCTTTCGTGGTAAAATGCAAATCTCATTCTATACCAGTATATGCTTTTTGAAGGTACAAATATGATAAAAAAGCTGACCAAAGCACTTCAAATTTGCCTTAGTCAGCTTTTATTAATCTATTATTTTTATAAAGATATCAGGTTCAAGGCCGTCATCTTCCTCATCCATGATTTCCTCTTCTTCCTCCTCAAACTCCGTTTCCGCTTCAGGAGGCTTTTTCGCAACATAAACCGTCAGTACCTCGCCCATTTCAACGTCAATTTTCTCACCTGCGTCCTTGCTAAGCTTTACAACATATCCCTCCTTGACATCGGCGGTTTCAATAATCTCCTCCGCATATTTAATGCCAAGCTCACTGAGCATTGCGAAATAATCCTTATTTGAAAGCGATACAAAGTCGGGAATAACGGCATATTTTGCACCCATACTAACCTTTACGGTTATTTCCGTACCAGCTTCATAATTGGAATTCTTTTCAATTGACTGCTCAAAGATAATTCCCTTTGCATATTCGTCATTATATTCATATATCGGATTAAAAACAAGACTGCTGTAATTTTCCGAACGCTGGATGATATCGAAATTTTTGCCTGTGATATCGTTCATAACGTAAATAGTCTTGTTCCCATCGGGCTTGATTTCAGATTCAGAAACAGTCCTCTCCGTCATTTCCGTAAGCGGCGGAAGCGTTGTCAATTCGGTAATATCTCCTGTTATGCTTGATGATATATTGCCGACATCGTCTGACTGCTGATTATCATCATTTCCCCACATAAACATGATCATAAGCAGGAAAAACATACCCAATCCAAGCACGACAGCCATAACGGCTATAAAAACTCCGTGTCTGCTTGGTTTTTTCTTTTTCACATGCTTTGGCGGCTGACCGCTTGCTCTTAATGCCTCCTTGGGGATCATAATAGTCTGCGTGCTTGATGAAGAAAGGCGACCCACTCCATCCGAATCAGGCTCAAAAAGCCTTGTAACAAGTTCTGTAACGGTTTGTATTCTCTTTTCGCTGTCAAGCTCAAGGCCGCTCATAATAACGCTGGAAACGCTTTCAGGTATCTCGGGAACAAGTTCGGAAGGGTCTGCCAAAGTATCATCGGTAAGTCTTGAAGCTGCATCAATCGGTGTAACGCCCGTCATAGCCTTATAGAGAAGTGCAGACATACCGTAAACATCAGTCCATATTCCCTGACGTGCTGATGAATTATACTGCTCGGGAGCGGCATATCCGCCAAAAAGCTCCGTTGCAATTTCGGTATTAGCGGTTCTCTCATCGGAAATAGCGAAGCCTGTAAGCTTTATATCACCATTTTCGCCTATAAGTATATTATCGGGGCAAATTCCCCTATGAATAAGTCCAGCGTTATGAACAAGCGACACAGTTGTAAAAATAGGCGGAAAGAACCTGCGTACAGTTTCCCAGGTCAATCTGCCGCCGTTTCTATCGATATATTTTTCAAGCGTAATACCCTCAAAATACGCAAGTACAACATAGCCTGTATTATTATCGCCGAACATATCCATAACTGGGATAATATGGCTAAGGCTACGCATTTTTGAAAGAGTTTTATTCAATTCAACAAACTCTGACATCAAGGATTTATACTGAACCACGCATTCAGGGTCAACATCGATAATACTGTTCCCCTGCTCTCTTCGGCACAGCGTATCGGGCATATATTCCTTGATAACGACCTTACTCTGCGTAATAGAATCGAATCCTATATAATTTGCACTTTCACCATTGTACGAAAGGAGCTTGCCGACAATATATCTGTCACGAAGCATAACTCCCGGCACAAGATAAGACGGAAGAACAGGAGAATTTTCCTCATAGCCACATATTTCGCATATATTTCCATCCGATTTTGGATTCATACAGCCATAGCAAAGATTAAATTCACTCAAAATACTTCCTCCCTTCAGGCATATTTTTCACCTTTAAAATGATAACAGCTTTTTCTTCAAAAGTCAATGAAAAAGCTGCATTTGTATACAAATTGTAGCAATTTTGTCACTTATTATTCCGCATTTATGTATTTTTCCATAATTCTGTCAAGCTTACCTGATTGCTTAAGTGATTCAATTGCTGAATTTACGCTTTTAAGAAGCCTTGAATTATCCTTGGAAACGCCTATTGCGTATTCTTCCTCGGTAAGCGGCTCATCTATTATAACAAGGCCTGAATTTTCCTCCACAAAAACCTTTGCAGGCTCTCCATCAATAACAACAGCGTCAATATCTCCTGCGATAAGAGCGTCAACAGCGTCACTGCCCTTGTTATAGCGTTCGATGGTTGTATCCTCGATATCGCTTGCGTAAACCTCGCCTGTTGTATATATCTGAACACCGATTCTTTTTCCGTTAAGGTCAGAAACGGAGCTGATCGATGAACCCTCCTGAACTATAATAAGCTGTGAAGCTGTAGCGTAAGGCTCGCTGAAATTAATCTGCTCAAGCTTTTCCTCGGTAACAGACAGAGCAGCAATTGCTATATCAGCCTTTCCATTCTCTATTGCAGGGATTATAGAGCCGAAATCCATATCCATTATTTCAAGCTTACAGCCAAGCTCATCAGCTATAGCCTGTGCAATTTCCACATCAATTCCGACAATATTATTATTTTCGTCATAATATTCATACGGAGGGAACTCTGCGTTCGTAGCCACAACCAAAGCCTGCTTTGAAGCATGCACGCATCCTGACAATGTAAATAGAGCTGCACACAAGCCTACCGAAACCATAACCTTAAAAATATTCATAGGATCACCTCAAAATCTGATATCACTTTTGACCTTTACTTTTCAACATATATAGATATTATACATTTTATTCTGTATTTATTCAATACCATTTTTACACAAATTATTCCTCATATAATTCTATTTTTTATCAATTTGCTAAAAAAATGCCGTCCGTTTCGGTAAATTGGACGGACGGCACATATTATTTTCCTTTTATTACAGTATTAAGCTCATCAATGATTATATTCATTATTTTAAGCCTTGCATACATTTTATTATTTGCTTCGATTATATTCCACGGAGCAATTTCTGTTGAGGTTCTTTGCAGCATTTCATCGACAGCCTTTTCATAAGCGTCCCATTTTTCTCTATTCCGCCAATCCTCATCGGTTATCTTCCACTGCTTGGACGGAGTATTCTGCCGCTCGTTAAATCTGCGGAGCTGTTCGTCCTTATCGATATGAAGCCAAAATTTCAGCACCACAACGCCGCTGTCAGAAAGCTCCTTTTCAAACTCATTTATCTCGCAAAAAGCCATTTTACAGCGTTCCTCCGAGGTAAACCTTTCAACACGCTCAACCATAACACGACCATACCACGAACGGTCAAAAATCGTTATATGCCCCGTTTTCGGGAGCTTATTCCAGAATCTCCACAGATAATGATGTTCAAGCTCATTTCGATCGGGTGCGGCAATCGGAACAGCCTCATAGCCTCTCGGGTCAAGAGCAGTACCTATACGCTTTATCGCACCACCCTTACCTGCCGCATCCCAACCCTCGAAGACCATAACAACAGGTATTTTCTTCTTATAAAGCTTACCGTGGATTTTGGCAAGCTCCTTTTGAGCCTTTTTCAGCTCCTCAAAATATTTTGTCGGCTGAATGGTTTTTCCTTCAAGTCTGACATCTGCCAATTTCGGGACAGGCAAATAGGAAACATTCTCATGAAGAAGGGAGCTATCCGCTATTTTCTGCGTATTAACAGCGTTCGTGATCTGACTTACAAGGATATTGAACACCTGGAAGCGTGTAAACTGGCGGTCGGTCGTATCTATGACCTTCCACTGACAGCAAGGTGTATTAGTCTTTACAAGCATATCATCAAACTGCTTATAATAGGTATCGTAATTCTTATTTCTTTTCTTATCAAGCTCGGTAACGCGCCATTTTGTGGCACTGTCCTCTTTAAGCTTCAAGAAACGCTTTTTCTGCTCCTGACGTGAGATATGGAGGAAAAGCTTGATAACAAGGTAGCCATCATCGGTAAGCTGACGTTCAAATGTATTGACCTCATTTATCCTGCGTTCATATTCCTCGTCGGAAACATCGTCCTCAAGCTTTGCAATAGCAAGCTCCTGATACCAGCTTCTGTCCATTATGGATATAGTGCCATAAGCAGGAATATTCGCCCAGAAACGCTTCATCAGCGGATAACGCTTTTCATATTCGTTTGCAGGCATAGTTGAATAGACCTTAAAGAACCTTGGATCGAGCATTTTTATGATATCAGAAATAAGCTGACCCTTGCCCGAAGCTCCCCAACCCTCAAGCAGGATAATAACGGGAAGCTTTTTTTCCCTTATCTTCTGCTGAAGCATACAAAGGTTTTCTTCAAGCTGTTTAGACATTTCCTTATAATTTACAGATTTGTTTTTATTTACAAGTGCATTTTCAAGCATTTAAAAACTCCGTTCCGGGATATGAACCATATTAATTTCTGCTGCTTTTGACTTCTTCAATGCGTTTCTTTATCATGTCAAGCTGATCATAGCCATAAGCCGAAGCAAGCACAAGCTGCTCATCGGACTTATCATAATCATAAGTCATTGCATAGGCAATAGCGAGATAAGCATGAGCGGCAGGCTGTTCGGGATAAATAGCCGATGCCTTTTCAAGATAGTCAATAGCAGTATAGGGTTTATTCTTTGTGATATAAAGTGACGAAATACTTATATAAAGACCAACGGAATCAGCATTCTGCGGATCATACAGCAAAGCCTTTTCATACATTTTAAGTGCGTCATCAGGTCTGCCGAGCTTATTATAACAAACTCCTGCCGTGACCATACTTTTAAAAAGTCCAGGCTTAAGCTTTATCGCCCGAAGATGTGCATTCAGCGACCTTTCATAGTCACCGAGCTTGAAATAGGTTTCGCCAAGGTAGAAATAATAATTTTCTTCCTTCATCGACTTAAACTCTTTATCCGAAGCTTTTTTCAGGCTTTCCAGAGCTTCGCTGTAATTGCCGTTGTCATAATCCTCGATCGCACTGTATACAAGATTATCTCCCGCTGAAAACCTGCCGCAGCCGCCGAGCATAACTGCCGACATAAGGACGGCTAATACTGAAATAACGATTCGTCTGCTCATAAGTATAGTATACCGCACTCCTTATTTACTTATGCTGTTTATATTATCAAGAAGATTTTTCTTTGCATCAAGGCTCTTTATGCCGTCAGCGAAGAGGCAGTCCATTCTGTAGCGGATATAATCGTCATAAAGCTTTGAGCCAAAGATACAATCATCGAAAAGATTTTTATAGGACTTGCTGTCCATATTTCCCGAAATGATATAAAGCAGCTTTTCGAGAACAAGCATTTTCTTTTCAGCGTCTGTGCCGCCTGAACGCTTGATAACAGCGATATCGTCAACAAGTCTGAGCTTATCGGAACGGACTGTATAGCAATCCTTTTCAATTCCGCCGAGGAAGCATACGATATTTGTGCGGAGAGCTGAATCTGTGAATGGGAATTCATCAAGCGGCAGGCTTTCAGGCTTGACAGGAACGAAGATGTTTTCGTCCGCATATGGGAACACAAGCTCCTTGTAAATATCGCAGAACCAGTATTTTCCGTCCTGCTTTGCAACGAGCGGATAACGATAGCCTTTGCAATTGCTGCTCAGGGCTGTATCAATGATAGCCTCATTTTCCGAAGAATAATAGCCGTCAAAATTAAGCTCGCACTTGCCTGAAATGACCTCGAGAAGCTTATCGTATGTATATTCTCCGTTATCCTCCTTATCGCCGTCAAGAAAGATTCTCTCCCCTGCAAAGGAGTTTTTATGAAGATCGGATGAAAAATCATCTGCACACACATAATTACTGTTAAGCTTTGACATAATGCTTGTAACAACAGTATCGGATACAAGTCCATCGTCCTCGTTATAATCATAATTAGAGATCATATAGTCACGGAGAGCAGCCTTGATAGTTTCTTCCTCCTTAACTGTAAGGTTTGAAAGCTCAAAACGCTCAAATACCATATTGAACATCACATCAACAGGGATATTTCCACTGATATACTTAAAGCGATCGTCATTGAGAAGCAGAGCCATTTTCGGAAGGATCTGCTGCTTCTGTGATTCGGACGTTGTTATTTTATTGGACATAATACCAAGGCATACAAGGAACTCTGCGTAAAGCTTCATAACCTTCTGTTCGCTGAGATAGTTGAAGAAATAGCCGTAAACATAGCCTGCAAAAAATTCCTTAAGGCTATTGAAAAGCTCTGGCTTTGCCGAAACCTCTGCGATGAATTTCTTGGTGAATGCAGGAATTTCATCTGTTGCAATGGTCTTACTGCCGCCGTTTACATCAATTAATGCCTTTTCCTGAGATTTTACAAAAAGCTTAAGGAATTTTGTATACTCCGATTCCTCTGGTGACTTCTTACCATGATCCTCATTAAATGTCCAGATAAGATACGCTCTCTGCATATTGACAAGTGCATCCTCCGAGCCATCAACAAGGGCTCTTACATCGATCTCGCCGAATTTTTTGCTCTTGTTGAAATCGGCAAGTATCTTTTCGATCTCCTCTTTAAATGCTGCATATGCAGGAGATTTCTCCATAAAAACAACAGAATCAAGAATCTCCGCACCTGCGACTGTAAGGTTCAGCTTCACGCTCATATTATATCCATTCCTTTCAGAAAATTTCAGGGACAGCCAACGCTATTTGCAAACCGACCGTCCTCATTTTTACTGTACTCCGTAGGTCTTTCTGTATTCGAGCATTTTATCAAGGTATTCTTTTCCCTCAATAACTCCGCTTTCAATTGCTTCAATGATATCATTTATTGTAACGATGGAATAAACCTTGACACCGAACTCCCTGAATGCCTCCTGAACGGCGGAATTATCGGAATTAAGAGCCTTTTCCATTCTGTCAACCGTAATTACCATACCTGTAACGTTCACATCAGCCGCACCTGTAAGCTTCGGCATAACCTCCTTAAGAGCCTTGCCCGAGGTCATAACGTCCTCAATGATAACGACCTTTTCGCCGTCCGAAAGCTGCTTTCCGACGAACATTCCGCCCTCACCGTGATCCTTTGCTTCTTTTCTGTCAAAGCAATAGCTTACGTCCTTGCCGTACTTATTAAAAAGTGCAACGCAGGCAGAAACGCAGAGCGGTATACCTTTATATGCAGGTCCGAACAGCGTATCAGCCTCAATTTTATTATCCTCTATGCAAGCGGCATAAAATTCACCGAGCTTGGCAAGCTGAGCGCCTGTCTTATAATTTCCCGTATTGATGAAATAAGGAGCTTTTCTTCCGCTTTTAAGTGTAAAATCACCGAAAGTAAGCACTCCACAGTCCACCATGAACCTAATAAATTCCTGTTTATAATTCATCTAAAAAACCTCCGCTAAGCTTAAGATTGCACATAAATTCTATATTCTGCCCAAAAAACAGCACAAAAAATAAGACCATGCAACCATATTTTAGTTAAATTATAACATATTTCTAATCTAAAATCAACAGTTAATACAAATTTTATGTATAAAAAAATTTGATTTTTTTTAAGCAATATGCTATAATGTATCAAAAGGGTAAATTCTACCCGCATTTTCTCGAAGGGACTGTCAATATGAAACGAAGCAGCTATATTTCATGGGACGAATACTTTATGGGAGTATCACTTCTTGCCGCCAAGCGAAGCAAGGATCCGAACACGCAGGTTGGTGCCTGTATTGTAAGCGAGGATAATATAATTCTGTCAACGGGTTATAACGGCTTCCCCGTGGGCTGCTCTGATGATGAGTTTCCATGGGCAAGAGAGGGAGAGGAAACAAAATATCCGTTTGTCGTTCATGCAGAGCTTAATGCAATACTTAATTCAAACGGTAAATCACTTAAAGGTGCGAAAATTTATGTTGACCTTTTCCCCTGCAACGAATGTGCCAAAGCGATAATCCAATCGGGAATAAAGGAAGTTGTGTATCTTTACGATAAATACGCTGACAGTGCGGCAACGATCGCTTCAAAGCGTATGCTTGACGCGGCTGGTGTAAAATATACACGTCTTGAAACAGGAATTGACAGCCTTGAGCTTTCATTTAAAAAAGAATAAAGGAATTGAAAATTATGAGAATGAGAAGAAAAAAATGGGCAAGACCAGAGCTTGCGGTATGCCCCTTTTACATTGAACACGCAGAGGAATACAAAGGAAAGTGGAACACCGTTTTCGGCGACGATAAGCCGATATATGCAGAGCTTGGCTGTGGCAAGGGCAGATTTGTTATGCAGGCGGCTCAGCATTACCCCGATGTAAACTGGCTTGCAATGGATATTAAAAGTGAAATGCTTGCGGTTGCAAGACGTACAATAACCGCAGAATATGCTGAAAAGGGCTTGAAAATTGAAAATATCAAGCTTGTTTCACAAAATATCGAAAAGATAACCACATCATTTGATGAAAATGATAAAATTGACCGCATTTACATAAACTTCTGCAACCCATGGCCGAGGAAACGTCATAAAAAGCGTCGTCTTACACATACACGTCAGCTTATGCAGTACAGGACCTTCCTTCGGGACGGCGGCGAGATACATTTCAAGACCGATGATGACGAGCTTTTTGAAGAATCACTCCCCTATTTTGAGCATTCGGGGTTTTCTGTGAAATTCATCACAAGGGATCTCCATAATTCTGATTATTCCCCGAATTTTGAAACCGAGCATGAAAAAATGTTCTCCGATGAGGGTAAAAAAATAAAGCTCCTTGTTGCAGTTAAGGAACAGCTGCCCGAGGGTTATGTTCCTCCAAAGGAAAAGGACGAGCTTCCTATGAACGATAACGAATAATAAAAAACGATTCTGTTTTTCATTACGAATACAGAATCGTTTTTTATTTTTATTGATAAAGCAAGCCGTCCTTTTCACTATACCATACAAGTCGGGTTGCTGTACCTCTCGGGAAACGTGTCTGCATAGTCCATTCAGGGTAAAACTTACGCAAAATAACAGTATCATCTCCAAGAAGTGCAACAAAGGAAATATAGTTTTCTCTTGTCATTTCATGCTCTGAATGGACATAAAGCTCATTTTCGATTATTTCCACAGATAATCTCTGCTCATCATCAGCCTTTTTCGGCGATAATGGGGCAAGCTTTTTTCCACAGCAGCTTATATTTGTTTCAACCGCTGAAAATACGATATTTCCACAATCGGGGCATACATAAAAAACTATCTTTTTCATATTTCCGTTTATCATTTCATTTTCCTCCATATCTCCATCCAGAAGTATTTCCATATTGACACCGAGAATTTCAGCAACCTGCGGAAGTATAGATATATCAGGCATACCTCCGCCTCTCTCCCATTTTGAAACAGCCTTATCTGTCACTCCAAGCCTTTCAGCAAGCATATTCTGCGTCATTCCTTTTTTCTGCCTTAATATGCGTATTAATTCGCCTGTTTTCATCTGATCCATAATAAATCCTCCTCTCTTTCTTAATGATAACATAACTTTTCATATTTTACAATAAACGCTCCGTAGAGATTGTATGTAAAAAAATCTTGCAAAAAGGCTTGCAATGTGATATAATGAGAATACGGAGTTTTCGCTGTGATTTCTATGCCGTCAGAAAAATCCGTGAAAGCTCCGTGAATTGTATTGTATCCCGCAAGGGAATAATAACAAGGAGGACTTTTTAATGAAAAAAACACAGAACAAACAGAAAATCGCCCGTATAGTGATTATGGGTCTGCTTACGGCAATTCTTGTCGTAATGTCATTTACACCGCTCGGATACCTTAATATAGGTCTGCTGTCGATAACGCTCAACATCATTCCTGTCGCTATTGCGGCACTTACAATGGGACCTATCGGAGGTGCGGCTGTGGGAGCTGTTTTCGGACTCACAAGCTTTCTCCAGTGTGTAGGTATCGGCATACCGAGTGCATTCGGTGTAACTCTTTTCAGTATCAATCCGCTCTTGACTGTTATAACCTGCTTTGTTCCGAGAGTACTTGACGGCTTTCTTCTCGGATATATACACAAGCTGGTTTCAAAGCTTTCAAATTCTTATGTTTCCTGCTTTGTAACAGGCTTTGCGGCGGCTTTCCTCAATACGCTTTTCTTTATGCTTTCGCTGATGCTTTGCTTCGGAAGGACGGAATATATTATGGAAATGCGTGGCGGAATGAACATTATTGCGTTTATGTGTGCTTTTGTCGGAATAAATGCTGTATTTGAGATGATCGCTTCAACTATTGTAACAGGAGCAGTCGGAACAGCACTTATCAAGGCAAGGCTTATTCCTGATTTGAAAATGCCAAAAACTAACGAATAAGGAGTGCTTTCATATGATTCTGGCAATAGATGTCGGCAATACGAACATTGTAATAGGCTGTTGTGAGAACAGTAAAATTACCTTTTCGGAAAGAATTTCCACAGCAAGGAACAATACAGCACTTGAATATGCTATTTCCTTTAAAACTATACTTGAGCTTTACAATATCGGGCAGAATGAGATCGATGGAGCTATAATTTCCTCGGTCGTTCCGTCCGTGACGGCAACCGTAAAGCTTGCAGTTAAAAAAATAACAGGTATTGACGCTAAGGTCGTTGGTCCCGGTACAAAAACAGGTCTTAACATCGTGATAGACAACCCTGCACAGCTCGGAAGCGACCTTGTAGTTGATGGAGTTGCAGGTATTTCGGAATATTCCCTGCCGCTTATAATATTCGATATGGGAACGGCAACAACTGCGGCTGTTATCGACAAGGATAGGAATTTCCTCGGCGGTATGATAATTCCAGGAGTGAATGTTTCGCTCAATGCTCTGACGGAGGGAACCTCACAGTTACCGAAAATCGACCTTGAACCACCTAAAAAAATAATCGGAAGCAATACGATTGACTGTATGAAAAGCGGCATAATATACGGTCAGGCTTCGATGATAGATGGTGTGATAGAACGCTTTGAGGAAGAGCTTGGTCAGAAATGCACAGTCGTTGCAACGGGCGGACTTTCAAGCTGTATAATTCCTCATTGCAAGCATAAGGTAATATGCGATAAGGAACTGCTTCTGAAGGGTCTTATCAGAATCTATGAAAAAAATAAATAACCGAAAATAAGGCGGTATATATGTCTAAGCTTAATAATAAAAACACGGAAATATTTTCGTCATTTAAAAAAATCGCAGGCTTTGTTCGGCTTATTCCGAATATCACAGGGCATATCAAAACAGTTATGCGTCATAAAACACTTGTTGCAAAGCACTGCTTCAGAGCAGGTCTTTATTGGCAGGGCATCACTCACGACCTTTCAAAATTTTCACCCGAAGAGTTTATCATAAGCTGTAAAATGTATCAGGGCACACGCAGTCCGAACGAGGCTGAACGTGAGCTTAAAGGTTACAG
>CAYOAV010000006.1:37884-40493 GCA_964402055.1 uncultured Ruminococcus sp.
TGTTAATTATGCTTGCCGAAAAGGGCGAGGACTACACCTTTTCCTATATCCGCCGACATATGAAAAATCTGAAAAGGCTTTTAAAGAAATAAAAATCGTCCGTTTATCTTTCCAAAAGGTAAACGGACTTATTGTTTATCTGAAAAAGATACCACCGAACCACTCGGGGTAGGTATTATAAAACATATTGTAATACTGCTCATAAATATCGGGGTCCATAGCCTTGAGATATTCCATAAGCTCAGGCATACAATTCATAACAGCGTAAACACATATCGCAAGAAATCCGACAGTAATCACAAGCGACACAGCGGAACAGATTATTCCTGCGGTAGAAGTACCCTTTCCGACAGGCTGTTTCTTTCCCTTATAAATGCAACCGAAAATTATTCCAAGTATCGGCAATATACCGAGCGGCGGAATAAATATAAGGAAAGAAAAGGTCAGCACGAGAGAAATTATGCCGAGAACAAGCGAAGCAGTCGCCAAACCTGTTTTATAGGGCATACCGTTTGCGTCAAGATACAAGCCGCCATACTGGATATTCTGCGGAATTGGCTGTTTATATGGGTCAAAATCGGGCGGAATACGGTTCTGCGATTCATACGATCTGTCATATTCAACCTTTTGAGCAGGCTTTTCATTCTCTTCAAGCGGCATATTGTACGGATCGTAATCCTGCGGAATTTCCTGCTCATTGCGTTTTTCAGCTTCTGCAAAGCTTTCATTTTCGTTATTATTAAGATTATTAAACTCGTCCATAGTGTTCTCCTTTATTTATCATAGCATTTTAAAGATTATATCATATTTTTTATGAAAAATCAACCATTTTGCGTTATTTCTTCAACAATTTCACGATACAATCCCATAAGCCTGCTATGATTTTCCGCAATAAGCTCTGTTTTTCCGTTCTTTGCATAGGCTTCAAGCCTTTTCGCAAGTTCGGACAGCTCTGCTGCACCTATTGTTGCGGAGGTACCTTTCAACGAATGAGCATACACCGCATATGACGAATTATCGCCGCTTTCATAGCTTTTTTCAAGCAGCTTCATATGCTTTTCCGCATTATCCGCAAATGCTTTTAATATTTCAGCATAAAGCTTACTATTTCCGCCGCTGTATTTCATTCCGATTTCATAGTCAATATGCGTTGATTTTACAGCAGATAAACAGCTTTTTTCATCGTTCGATAAGGTTTTTGCCGCCGAATTGAATGAATTATATGGAACAACAAGCTCGCTCGGCAGCATTTCAAGAATTATGCTTTCCAGCCTTGCAGGATCTATCGGCTTGGAAATATAACCGTCAAAACCAAGCTCGGCATAGTATTCCTTTGAACCCGAAACAGCATTAGCCGTCAGAATTATCACGGGAACATCTTTGCACGGATTATCAGAGCTTCTCAGGCAGCTAAAAACCTCTGTTCCGTCAATATCGGGCATCATATGGTCGAGGAATATCATTGAATAACGTTTTTTCGATGCTTTTTCAAGACATTCAGCACCGCCTCTTGCGGTATCAATCTGTATTTCCGTTGCCTTAAGCAAGGCTTTTGCAACGGTAAGATTCATCTCGTTATCATCGGCGATAAGTATTTCCGCTTGGGGTGCTTTAAACGAGGGCTTATACTGTCCCGAGGTACTTTCTCTTTCCTCAATGTTGCCGATAAGCCCGGTGCCGACTGCTTTTTGCTTTATGGTAAATCCGAAAACCGAACCCTCACCATAGGTACTGATAAAATTCAGCTCGCTGTCCATAAGCTGAAGCAGACTTTTACATATCGCAAGTCCAAGACCTGTACCCTCTATCGTTTTATTACGTTTTTCATCAAGACGTTCAAACTTGCTGAAAACCTTGTCCTTATCTTCGTCCCTTATACCTATCCCGCTGTCCTCAACGGAAACTGTAAGGCTAACCTCATCATTTTCAAGTCTTTCACAGCTTACACGAAGAATGACGTGTCCTCTTTCGGTATATTTTACTGCGTTTGTAAGAATATTGGTTATGACCTGCCTGATACGAAGCTCATCGCCGTAAAGCCTTTTGGGGATATCGGGCGATATTTCATAGATAAATTCAAGATTTTTTTCTGCACATCTGAATTTTGCCGTATGTATCATATCAGATAGCATTTCTCCTGCTTCATACTCGGTCGGGATAATATTCAGCCGACCGTACTCTATCTTTGAAACATCAAGAATATCGTTGACAAGCGACAGCAGAGTTTTTCCCGAATTGCGTATATCTTCAGCATAATCGGTGATTTTTTTATTATCAGCTTCTCGTAAAATCATCTCGTTCATACCGAGAATAGTATTAATAGGCGTTCGTATTTCGTGAGAAACATTCGCAAGGAATGTACTTTTGGCATTATTCGCACGCTCGGCTTCTTCCTTTGCGGCTATTATCTCATTATACTGTCTGCGGATAACGGAAAGGCTTCCAAGCTTTGTGATTATCCATGTGATAAAGGCAACACAAGCGGCGGCAATAATAATAAGATACGCTTTAAAAACAGGCTTTTCATAAAATTCAGCCTCCTTTTCAACAAGGTAAACCGCCTCTTTTATAATCGTTCCGTCAGACGGTGATATTATCCTGAAAAAAAG
>CAYOAV010000006.1:40593-55295 GCA_964402055.1 uncultured Ruminococcus sp.
CGAATCTCGTTTACAGCGATGTTAAAAGCCTTTCCGCTGCTGTAAAGGCTCTCCGAGGAAACACAATATGCACCTGCTCCTCCGCAGATATAAAGCTTGCCGTCCGATGTAAGATTATTATACGAGCCTGCTGTTATCGAATCGGAAAAGCCGTTTTTACGGTTAAAAAGAGCATAACCAGAGCAACTGTCGGAAGCAAGCTCCGAAGCGTCTGCGGCATATATTCCAGCACTTCCGAGAATCCATGCGGTATCATTTCTGTTATCGATAAGGATATCATAGTTATTTGTATATCTGAACGAGGTTATCCGATGTATATTATAGCTCTGATCCATAGTATAAAGACCTGTTCCCGTGACTATAAAAAAGATATCCTTATAAGGAATTATCCTTAATATCACAGGGGAAATGCTTTCACTTCCGATATGATAATAAACACGTCCTCCTTTAAGCACATAAATACCATCGCCGTCACTTCCTGCAAGAATCATACCATTGCTCGCTTCAGCCGCACAAAGCATCTGCGGATTATCAAGCCCATAATCTGAATCAAGCTTATGTATGACCTTATCATCGTTTAAATATGTAAGACCGTTAGGACCTGCCGCAAGAATACTTCCGTCAGATAATTCCTTTGAAAAAAGAAATCTTGAATCATTAGTATCGGAGGTATAAACATTGAAAATGCGAATTTCTCCATTTTTTGGGGTGTATCTTACAAGTCCATATTCGCTGTATGTCGAAATATAAATATCCCCTGTTGATGCTTCCATAATATGACGTATCTGACAATCCGAGAGCATTTTTACAAGTTTATTTTCAATATTCTGCCCACCTGAAAGAATTTGCAAGCCGTTGTCATAGCCGATATAGAGCATATCATTGATAAGAGCAGTAGTATTTACTGCCTGATCGGAATTTCCGATTTTTCTGAAAGGATTTTCCGAAAGCCTGACTGCACCCTGCTTTTCCGAAATGAACCATATATTGTCCTGATAATCTGTCATCGCATCGGAAATACTGCTGTTAAAGCCGTCAATGATGATATGTGACACTTCACCATCCGTTCCGATATATATTATTCCGCTGTCCGTGCATACCCATTCTCCGCCATAATGACAGGGGCGTATATTTTTTGCTCCCGAACAGGGTGAAATATCGGCATAAAGCTCCGTTTTAATACTATTTCCACTTACCGCACAATGATATAACCTGCTCCCCGATGTTCCTACGAAAAAGCCGCCGCCCTCTGCACTGTTTATGCAGCTATGGTCGCTTCCATCTGCCGAAACGCTTTTTGTAAAAAGTCTGCCATTATCATAAATAATGATGCCGCCGCCGTTTGTAACCGCCGCAAATGATCCCTCCTCGGAAAATGCCGCAGAAATAACACAGGAAATCTCCTTGCCGAATGGCGATACACTTACATTTCCGTCAGCAGATATAAGATATGAGCTTCCTGCTGTTCCTACAAAAATATTTCCATCCTTATCCTCTGCAAAGCATCTCACGGAACGTTCATTCAAGCCATTGGATTTATTATAAGCAATAAGCTCTCTTTCAGGAGTATAGCAAAAAACCGCACTTTCATTTGTGCCGATCCATATATTTCCTCTGCTGTCGATAAAAAGCGTCCTTACTCCGACAATGCCGTCATTTTCGCCAACAAGCGTAAAGCGTGTGCCGTCATAACGATAAAGCCCCGTATATGTGCCGAACCATATATATCCGTCCTCTGACTGGACAATAGCATTGATATTGCTTGTTCCAAGGTCGCTTTCACTATTAAAATACACGGCTTCATAATTATCGGGGACTTTTTCGTCAGCCTTGGCATATGCACATAATGAACCGCAGCTAAACAATACCAGCGTTGCTGTTAAGACTGATAAAAAATATCGTATAAAAGTGCGTTCAGACATTTTCTGCACCGTTCCTTTCAGGTAAAAAGCGGCATTTTTTCATCAGCCTTACAGTAAAAAAAGCCACCGCCATTGATATCACCTTATCAGGAATATCAATAAATATCTGCGAAATAACCGCTTTGAAAAGCTTGCCTATACGATATTGACTAAGCATATCAAAAAGTGCCCTTCCCCATTCATTACCTGTATTTCCATCATAAATCATATAATTTACAGGCACAGAGCAGGCAACGGTTATAAGTCCGATCAGTATTCCAGTGCATAATGAACCGAAAAGAGTATCGCATAAACCTTTCCTTGCTAAAAATCCTATAATTACTCCGATAACAACATTAACAATAGCAAAGGTTACAGATATTCCGCCAAAGCTTAAATTTGAAATAAGACCAACTGCACCTCCTGCAACAGGACCATATGCACAGGCTGTTATCATAGTTCCGATAGTGTCAAGCCAGAACGGCATACTTATAACCGCTGTAAGCTTATGCCCAAGCAGATTGAGAAGCACGCCGAATATCACAGTAACAATTAATTTTATGTAACCCTTCATTTTATATTCTACCTCAAAAAATAATTTCATCTGTATTATATCATTTTGGACGGTATTTTTCAACAAAATTTGAGCATATTTTTAAATTTATTTGCAAAATTAAGCTTTTGTCTTATACATCCTTGAAAAAAGGAATTAAACGTGATATAATTAGTTATATTTTTTATGCTCTATCGGAGGAATGTTTTGATATGAAAGAGATAATTCTTATAAAAGAGGGCGAAATCGCCATAAAGGGTCTTAATAAAAGAAGCTTTGAGGACGCAATGGTGCGTAATATCAGACGAAGACTTTCAAGACTCGGAAAATTTGAATATGAACGCTCGCAGTCAACGGTCGTTATCCGTCCGCTTAATGATGATGTCGATTTTGATGAGGTTGAGGACGCTGTTTCAAAGGTTTTCGGTATTGCCGCATATTGCCGTGCATTGGTTGCGGAAAAGGATTTCGAGGTAATAGCAAGCTCCGCTGTGGAATATGCCCGTGAGGATCTTGAAAATGCAAGAAGCTTTAAGGTCAATGCAAAAAGAGCGGATAAGCATTTCCCTATGCGTTCGCCCGAGATATGTGCAGAGCTTGGAGGACGTATTCTTGAAGCGTTCCCACATCTTGTCGTTGATGTAAATAATCCTGACGTTACAGTTACCGTTGAAATACGTCAGGCAGAGGCATATATCCATTCGGGAAATAAAAAGGGTGCAGGTGGAATACCTGTCGGCACTTCGGGTCAGGCTATGATACTTCTTTCGGGCGGTATTGACAGCCCTGTAGCGGCTTATATGATGGCAAAAAGAGGAATAAGGCTTTCAGCTATACATTATGTTTCACCGCCGTACACCTCCGACAGAGCAAGGCTCAAGGTTGAAAGGCTCTGCCAGAAGCTTACGCCATGGTGCGGTGATATAGCGTTTTACTGCGTTCCATTCACCGAAATTCAGGAAAAGCTCCGTGATAACTGCCCTGAAGAGCTTTTTACAATAATAATGAGAAGGCTTATGATGGAAATTGCCCAGCGTATCTGTGAGGAAAAGGAAATACAGGCTCTTGTCACGGGCGAAAGCGTAGGTCAGGTCGCAAGTCAGACCATCGGAGCAATAGTCTGCACGGATGCGGCTTGCCGTATGCCTGTATTCCGTCCTGTTATCGGTATGGATAAGACGGAAATAATCTCCATTGCAAGAAAAATTGATACCTTTGAAACCTCAATTGAACCTTATGAGGATTGCTGTACGGTGTTCACACCTAAGCACCCAAAAACAAGACCTATTCTTTCAGAGGTTGAAGCTGCACAGAACAGCTATGATTTTGAACCGCTTATACAATGGGCGGTTGAAAATACCGAGCTTAAGGTTTTCCGCTGCGGAGAGGATTATTAAGAAAAACGCCCTGTCTTTTTAATATGACGGGGCGTTTTTTACAGCAAAATGCTTACACAATAATTTCCGCTTTACTTCCGCCTGACCTGTCCTTTGTAACCAAAATTTGCCTGTCGATTTTCTGTTTCAGCTCTCCCACATGAGAGATGATACCAACAAGTCGGTTATTATCAGCCAATGAAGTAAGTGCTTTGATTGCCTGCGACAGCGAATCCTCGTCCAGCGAGCCAAAGCCCTCATCTACAAACATAGTGTCAAGCTTGATTCCCCCTGCAGAGGACTGAATTTCATCTGAAAGACCGAGTGCAAGTGCAAGCGACGCTTTAAAGGATTCACCGCCTGACAGGGATTTTACACTTCGCTGACTGCCATTATAATGATCAATCACGTCAAGATCCAATCCGCTTTGTGCCTGCTTTGTCAAAGCTTCCTTACGTCGGATCAGCTCATATTGACCATCTGACATGATCATCAGTCTTGAATTGGCTCTTGCAATGATGCAATCAAAATAGCTCATCTGGATATACGTTTCAAGCATAATTTTTTCCTTGCCCGGAATATTGCCGTTAGCCGTATTTGAAAGAGCCTTGACCCAGGAATATTTATTCTCTGCAGCAATCAGGCTTTCGGATTTAAGCTTAATGCTTTCCATAGCTTTTTTATTCGCTGAAATTCTGCTGTGAATTGTTTTTTCGTCATTTTCAATAATCTTAAGCTCATTTACAATATTGGTCTTCTTTGTATTTTCCTGCTCCAGATCAATTTCCACAGCACCATCTAAACGCTTTAAAATTTCCTCCTTGGCAGACGCAAGTGAAGCAAGTGCTTTATCACATTCGGTAACCTTATTTTGTGCAGAATCAATGGCGGTTTTGATTTTTTCTATCGCTTTTTTAAAAGCGGATATCTGTTCTTCCGCTTTTGCTTTTGAATCAAAGGACAGCTTTTCCTTCAGACGTGAAATTCTCTCTTCCAACGTTTTGCTTTCGGCATTCTTTGCGGATAATTCACTGCGAACGGCAGAATCCTCCTTTTGTGCATTTTCGAGTGCTTTGATTTTTTGCGGCAAGAGCTTTTCAATCTCTTCTTTACGTCTAATTTTCTTATTCTCGTCCATGGCTTTTGATTCAACAGCATTTATTTCAGAAATGATTCCTGTGAGCTTATTCTCTGCGATTTCTGCTGCATTCTCTAATTTGATTTCTCCAAGCAGACGATCAATTTTTTCGTTGACAACTTTTTCCTTTTCATCAAAAGCACCCTTCAGTCTTCCTGCAAAATCCCTTGCTGAATTTGATTCATCGTTCGCTTTGACTGCCGCCTTCTGCAATTTATCCAACTCAGCTTTTGCAGGTGCATTTTCAGGCTTTACAGCAAGCCTTGGGTGTATTGTTGAGCCGCAAACGGGACAGGGTTCACCGCTCATCAAGGTATCAGCAAGAATTCCTGCCTGTGCGTCAAGATATGCCTTATTTCCTGCTTTAAATGCCGCTTCTGCAGCAAACGCATTATGAAATCTTTCCTCATATGAGCTAAGTGCGGCAAGATATTCATTTTTTGCTTTTTCAAGCGAATAAATATCGTTTTTTAATCCAATCAGGTTTTCAAATTGTGCTTTCAGCTCCTTTTTTTCATTTTCCAGCCTAATCATTTTTTCCCCAGCATTTTGAAGCTTTTTTTCTTCATCTGTTAAAGCCTTGATTTCCTCTGTAAGCGTGGAAATACTTTTCTCTAAAGCCTTGCTTCTTTGCGTTTCAGCATTGATGAAGACAAGGTTACTATTAATTTTTGTCTGCTTTTCTTCAAGCTCATCATATTCCGATAGGGTCGCCTTGATTTTTGCGATTTCAGCGGTATATGAATCAATTTGCGGTTCTTTTTCCTTTTCGGCTGAATATGTCGCATTAATTGACAGCTTAGCTTCTGTTAATTTTGCAAAAGCGGCTTCATTCTTTGTTAAATCAGCCTTTGCCGCTTTTATATCATTCGCTTTTGAGATAAGAGCCTTGATTTCATCAAGGGATTTTTGCAAAGCCGTTTTCTTATCTGCAAGTGTCACTTCTGTGTTGTTGTCAGACTGAATCAACCTTTCGATCAATACAACTGTATCCTCCGCTGTCAAATCGCCTTTTTTTGCTTTTTCAACCTCGATCGAATCAACAGAAGCTTCATCACAGACAATTCCATCAATATATTGATTTATACTTTGCTTAATTGATATACATTCGTCCGATAATGTGCCTGCTTCCTTTTTCAGCCTCTCCTGCAAATCTGAAAAAAGCTTCGTTTTGAAAATATGACGGAATATTTCCATTCTCTCCCTCGTTGGAGCAAGCAACAGCTTTAAAAAATCACCTTGTGCTATCATTGCAATCTGGCAGAATTGATTTCTGTCAATGCCTATCACTGATTTTACAGCATTATCAACATCTTTGATTTTTGAGATGACCTTGCCATCGGGATAAATAAACTCCGCATTGGCGATCTGCTTTGTTGTACCTGAACCTCTCTTGTTGGCTCTTTCATATTCGGGATTACGTTTTACAGTATATTCCTTACCATAATAACTGAATTTCAATTCAACCTCTGTCGGCGTGAACTCGTCCGCATATTTAGAGCGTAACATTGATACCTCACGGTTGTTTCCACTTGGGTCGCCGTAAAGTGCATAGGTTATAGCATCAAATATTGTAGTTTTTCCTGCACCTGTATCGCCTGTTATAAGGTACAAGCCACCCGTTCCAAGCTTATCAAAATCAAATTCGGTAACATTCGCATAGGGTCCGAACGCTGATATTTTCAATTTCAGAGGTCTCATAGATTTTCCTCCCAGATTTCTTCGATTATTTTTTTCATAAACAAAGCCTGCTCTTCGTTCATTTCCATCCCATTCTGCATTTCATAAAACTCGTTAAAATGCTCAATCGGAGTTTTTCTCTTAATATCGGACGCACCGCTGATTTCGGTATAATGACGCGTCCGATGATTATCATAATCCAGCTTCATAATGTTTTTGTATATCACACGCAGCTTTGTCAGTACATCAGGGATATCCTCTTCATCGGTCAGCGTAATATGTAGATAATCCTCGGCATAAGAGGTATCTTCATAAAAGCTTTTTAACGTAAGCTCATTGTAGCTGCCCTTGATTTCGACTAAATCACGTTTTGGCACAAGCGGGATAAATTCGAGCTTTATATCGCCTTTATTCCTTATATCAACAATTGTTACAGCTTTTTTATCATTCGCTTCGGAAAAGGAGTATTTTAACGGTGTTCCGCTGTAACGAATATATTCACTTCCACACTTCTGTGCCCTGTGAATATGCCCAAGAGCTACATAATCAAAGCCTTCAAATGCAGTGACATCAACATTATCTGTTCCGCCGACTGAAATATCCTCCGATTCTGTACGCATTGCCCCTGTAACAAATTGATGCGTTATCAAAACATTCCTTTGGCTGTCATCAATGCTCATATGGTCAATCGAAGCCTTTATCGCATCGGTATAGCTTTCAATTTCATCATTCGGATAAAATCTGCGGACATTTGACGGCTTCACAAAGGGAAGCATATAGAAATTTATATCGCCATATTCATCCTCAAGAGTGACAGGTTCAACCCTTCCATTAAAAACGGGCGAGAGATATATGCCGCTTTTGCCCATAATCCGACCGCCAAACGCAATACGCTCGGCAGAATCGTGATTACCGCTGATGACAAAGACCTTCAGCCCACGCATAGACAAACGAACTAAAAAATCGTCAAAAAGCTCCACCGCCTCGGTTGAAGGAACAGATTTATCGTAAACATCACCAGCAATTATGACAGCCTGTGTTTTTTTCTCGTCAATAATGTTGATGATTTTTTTTAGAATATATTCCTGATCCTCAAGCATAGAAAATTCATTGACACGCTTTCCCAAATGAAGATCGGACAGATGCATTATTTTCATATTTTAAAATCCTTTCGATAACAAAAACTCAAATCGTTCAAATTGTATTATAACATAAGCTCCATATTTTTTCAATAATCCCTATAAAAAGCATTTATTGGACAGCGTATTTTTTGCAGCTACACATTAATCAGGCTTCATTTATGTTAAAAATGCCTAAATTACGACAAATTGTTATGTCAAATTCATTTTGTTTTTACCTTGACTTTTTTTAAATAAAAAGGTATTATTTATAGTGTGCAGAAAAATTCAGCCTGCTATGAATTAAGCTGGCTTGATTTTCCGAAAAAGCCGCCGCTCGGAGCTTGCATATTAAAAAAATTATGGCGGAGAAAAGGGAGTTTATTATGAAATTTTCAAAGAAAATTCTTGCATTCAGCCTCGCTGCTTGCCTGACAATGCCTTTCCTTGCTGGCTGTTCAAGCAACGATTCTACTGATGCAAACGCTGACGCTTCTGTTGATTCAGGTGATTTCACAGGCACTATGGTTATCGGTGGTATCGGACCTGTTACAGGCGGTGCGGCTGTTTACGGTAACGCTGTAAAGAACGGAATCCAGCTTGCTGTTGACGAGATCAATGCCGCTGGCGGCGTGAACGGAATCAAGCTTGAGCTTAATTTCCAGGACGATGAACACAACGAGGAAAAGGCTGTAAACGCTTATAACACACTCAAGGATAAGGATATGAAGCTCCTTATCGGTACTGTTACCTCCAACCCTTGCGTTGCTGTTGCCGCTGAAACTGTTAAGGACAATATGTTCCAGCTCACACCTTCCGGCACAGCTGTTGACTGCGTTGCTAACGACAATGCTTTCCGTGTATGCTTCAATGACCCAAGCCAGGGTACTGCTTCCGCACAGTATATCGCACAGAATAACGTTGCTTCTAAGGTTGCTGTTATTTATGCCAGCTCTGACGTATATTCTACAGGTATTTACGAAAAGTTCAATTCAGAGGCTGCTGTTCAGGGCATCGAAGTAGTTGCCGCTGAAGCATTCACTGCTGACTCAAAGACAGACTTCTCCGTTCAGATCCAGAAGGTTCAGGAATCAGGTGCAGAGCTTCTCTTCCTCCCTATCTACTATCAGGAAGCTGCTCTTATCCTCCAGCAGGCTGACAAGGCTGGACTTGCTGTTAAGTATTTCGGCTGTGACGGACTTGACGGTCTTATAGAACAGCTCGGCGAAGATATTTCTATCGCACAGGACGTAATGCTCCTTACACCTTTCGCTGCTGACGCACAGGACGAAAAGACTGTTGCATTCACAACTGCTTATAAAAACGCTTACAACAACGAAGTTCCTATCCAGTTTGCCGCTGACGCTTATGACGCTGTTTACGCTGTAAAGGCTGCTATGGAAAAGGCTGACATCACAGATGCTTCTATCTCCGTTTCTGACCTTTGCGACGCTCTTAAGACAGCTATGACAGAGATCACACTTGAAGGCGTTACAGGTACTATCACCTGGGACGCTGACGGCGAGCCTACAAAGGAAGCTAAGGCTATGAAGATCGTTGTTACAGAAAACGAGGACGGCACAAAGACAGGTTCTTACACTGCTCTTTAATAACACTATCCCTCTGCACAGTATCCCTGAAAATTGGGGTACTGTGCTTTGCGGATTTTTTATCAATTCTGCTGCTGTAAATTAAAACACGTCCGTATGGCGGATATGCTTTAATTTGCAGCAATATCAAAGAAAGAGGTCAAGACACTTATGATGAGTTTCATTTCATACCTTGTAAACGGAATAAGCCTTGGCAGCATTTACGCTCTTATCGCACTTGGCTATACAATGGTTTACGGAATAGCAAAAATGCTGAACTTTGCACACGGAGATATTATAATGGTCGGAGGCTTTACAGTTTTCACGGCAATGTCAACCTCATGGTGTCCTGTCTGGCTTTCGGTAATAATCGGTATCGCAGTATGTACTGTACTTGGAGTAGTTGTTGAAAAGCTTGCTTATAAGCCTTTAAGAAATGCTCCTCCGCTTGCTGTTCTTATCACCGCAATCGGTATGAGTTATCTGCTTCAGAATGTTGCTTTGCTCATCTTCGGTTCAGCTTCACAGAGCTTTACATCAGTTGTAAAAAATGCTTCACCAGTTAATCTTGGCGGAGTTACTATTTCCATGGAAACAATACTTTCAATCGTTGTTTCTGTTATCATTATGATAGTACTTACTCTTTTTATCAACAAAACCAAGGCTGGCAAGGCTATGCTTGCTGTTTCCGAGGATAAGGGTGCGGCACAGCTTATGGGAATAAATGTAAACGGCACAATTTCGCTTACATTTGCGATCGGTTCAGCTCTTGCAGGCGTTGCAAGCGTGCTTCTCTGCTCATCTTATCCTCAGATAAGCCCTTATACAGGTTCAATGCCTGGTATTAAAGCATTCGTTGCGGCTGTTTTCGGCGGTATCGGCAGTATTCCTGGTGCTATGATCGGCGGTATACTCCTCGGAGTAATAGAAAATCTTTCCAAAGCATATATTTCATCGCAGCTTTCGGATGCAATCGTGTTTCTTGTGCTTATTATCGTCCTTGTCGTAAAACCGACAGGAATTATGGGCAAAAAAATCAGCGAAAAGGTATAAGGAGGTACAGGTCATGAAAAAAACCACAAAAAATAACATTATAACCTGTGCAATGACGCTTATATTCTTCGTTGTATGCGGAATTTTATCCTCTCAGGGAATAATCGGAAGCAAATTAAGCGGTCTGCTCGTTCCTATCGGTATCTATATAATTCTTTCCATTTCTCTTAACCTTACAGTTGGCGTACTTGGTGAGCTTTCACTCGGTCATGCTGGATTTATGTGCGTTGGTGCATATGTAGGCGGTGTTTTCTCAATAATCGTGCAGGACACTGTGACTATTCCGTGGCTTCGTATACTGCTTGCGATAATTATTGGCGGTGTGGCTGCGGCTCTGTTCGGATTTATCATCGGTATACCTGTACTTCGTCTTAGAGGCGACTACCTCGCTATCGTAACTCTCGGCTTCGGCGAAATTATCAAGAGCATTGCAAACAATATTTATCTTGTCAAGGATATAAACGGACTTCATTTTTCATTCTCTTCACCTGTTATGAACGCTGATGCGGCAACAGCAACCGATATTTTCAAAGGTGCGCAGGGCATCAAAGCTCCACAGGATACTAATCTTATCATAGTTGTTGCAGTTCTCCTTGTCTGCCTTATAATCATTATGAACCTTGTCGATTCAAAGACAGGCAGAGCTTGTATGGCTATCCGTGATAACTACATCGCCGCACAATCGGTCGGAATAAACGTTACAAAGTACAGACTTGTTGCATTCGTTGTTTCAGCCGCTATTGCAGGTGTTGCTGGTGTTCTTTATTCACATTCGCTTGCAGTTCTTGCACCGAAAAAGTTTGACTACAACCTTTCGATCCTTATTCTTGTATTTGTCGTTCTCGGCGGTCTTGGAAGTATGAGAGGCTCAATAATCGCAACAATAATTCTCTATGCTCTCCCTGAGATTTTCCGTGAAGTCGGCGATTATCGTATGCTTATATACGCAATTGTACTTATCGTAATGATGATATTCAAGAATGCTCCCTACTTCAAGGATCTTTCTGAAAAGATAAAAAATCTTCTTCCCAAGAAAAAAACCGCTGGAGGTGAATCGAAATGAGCGAAGCTTTACCAATGCTTGAAATAAAAAACCTCGCAATACAATTCGGAGGTCTTAAAGCAGTCGATAACCTTAACCTTAAAATAAAAAAGAACCAGCTTTACGGTCTTATCGGACCTAACGGAGCAGGAAAAACCACAGTTTTCAATATGCTCACGGGCGTTTACAAGCCTACTTCTGGTACTATTCTGCTCAATGGCGAAAATATTACAGGAAAATCCCCTGCACAGATAAACAGACACGGAATTGCCAGAACATTCCAAAATATTCGACTTTTCAAGGATATGTCAGTGCTTGATAACGTAAAGGTCGGACTTCATAATCAGAAAAAATACACAGGAATTGAGGGCGTGCTTCGTCTTCCGAGATATTTCCGTGAGGAAAAGGAAATGGACGAGCGTGCAACGGAGCTTCTCAAGGTTTTTGAGCTTGATGGTGAAAAAGACACTCTTTCGGCAAATCTCCCCTATGGTAAACAGAGAAAGCTTGAAATTGCCAGAGCTTTGGCTACTAATCCCAAGCTTTTGCTTCTTGACGAGCCTGCCGCAGGTATGAACCCGAATGAAACCGCAGACCTTATGGAAACTATCCGATTTATTATAGAAAAATTCGATATGACTATTCTTCTTATTGAGCATGATATGAAGCTTGTTTCGGGTATCTGCGAGGAGGTAACTGTCCTTAATTTCGGACAGGAGCTTGCACAGGGCGTTACAGCAGAGGTTCTGAACGATCCAAGAGTAATTACAGCATATTTAGGCGAATAAGGAGGAAAACCTATGTCAATGCTTCACGTTGAAAACTTAGAGGTTTATTACGGTGCAATAAATGCTATCAAGGGTGTTTCCTTCGATGTTGAACAGGGTGAAATAATCGCTCTTATCGGTGCAAACGGTGCTGGTAAAACTACAATTCTCCACACGATAACAGGTCTTGTTCCCGCACATTCGGGAAGCGTTACCTTTAACGGAGTGAACCTCACAAAAACTCCTGCACATAAAATAGTCGGACTTGGAATGGCTCATGTTCCCGAGGGCAGACGTATTTTCCAGCAGCTTACTGTTTATGAAAACCTTATGCTTGGTGCTTACACTCGTACCGACAAGGCTGAAATTGAAGATACTCTTTCAACTGTTTTCAAGCGTTTTCCACGACTTGAAGAAAGACGCACACAGATCGCAGGCACGCTTTCAGGCGGTGAACAGCAGATGCTTGCAATGGGCAGAGCTTTAATGTCGCATCCGTCTATTATTCTTATGGACGAACCCTCAATGGGACTTTCTCCGCTTTATGTATCGGAAATTTTCGATATTATCCAGTCAGTAAATAAGAGCGGCACAACGGTTCTTCTTGTTGAGCAGAATGCAAAGAAGGCTCTTTCGATAGCAAACCGTGCTTATGTTCTTGAAACTGGTAAAATTATCCTTTCGGGTGACGCTAAGGAGCTTATCAACGATGACTCCGTAAAGAAAGCATATCTCGGTGAATAAGGGGGCAATATTATGAATGAGCTTGTAATTACAATTTCTAGAGAATATGGCAGCGGCGGCAGACAGATAGGAATAATGCTAAGCGAAAAGCTCGGTATTCCTTATTATGACAAGGATCTTATCAAGCTTGCTTCTGAAGAAAGCGGAATTAATGAAAATCTTTTCGGTCTTGCTGATGAAAAGACTAACGGTGGATTATTCAAAAAGCCAAAAATTTACAGCGGCGAAATAACCTCCCCTGAAAAATCTGATTTTACCTCAGAGGGCAATCTTTTCAGCTATCAAGCAAAGGTCATAAAGGAGCTAGCTGAAAAATCCTGCATTATTATCGGAAGATGTGCGGATTTTGTGCTTGAAGACAGAGAAAACACGCTTCGTTTGTTCATATGGGCAGATAAAGAGCATCGTATCAAGAATACAATGGAAATCTGCGGCTTTGAACGAAAAGAAGCTGAAAAACAGATAGAAAAAATCAACCGTGAAAGAAGCAGCTACTACAAGGCTCACACGGGTCACGAATGGGATAATGCAAGAAATTATGATCTTTGCATTAACACTAGCAAGCACGGACTTGAAAAAAGCTCGCAGATTATTCTTGATTATATTAGAACCAGTTCACATTAAACGGTTGCATTTTTAGTAAAAATACTTTATAACTTAGGCAAGATGCCCCCCGCCTCTAAATTGAATATCATTCAATTTAGAGGCGGTTTTCATTTAATGTTGCCGCATCAGCAATAACCGTAGATTTTTTTACTGATACTATATCGATTGCCCGATGATAATGGAGGTTAATAATATGCATGCTATCGAAATCAGAAAAATGATAAATGATGAGATATGCCACGCAGATATTCCGTTAATTAATCAAAAAATAATAGAGGAAAACTCCAAGTATGGGCTGGGTACAGTTTTGCTGTGGTTTATTCAAAAAGCTTTACCCAATAAAATAATTACAATTTATGAGGCATTTCAGCTTATGGAAATAAGCGATAGGCTGCAACATAGCGGAAAAATACAAAGCTATTTTTCTTACGATATTATCCAATCAATGAATTTGGCATTTCTTGCTAAGTTATTTAATGAAATACCTTTATATAAGAGCTTTTACGAAGATACAATTAGCAGAAGGAATATATATTTTGCTGAGTTAAAAAAAGAAAATGGTGGGAAATTACCTAAAGGAAGTCATTACATTTTAGATGATTGGAATGGCTTTTTAAGTGGTGACATTGAACATATGGAAAAACTTAGTTATGTTCGTGCATATACACATAGAAACAGCCGCAAGGATGACCCATATCATTATAGTGTGTTCCCATATGATGACTTTGCTTATGAGGATGAGTTGTTAAAGGTTTTAAAAGGCGAGGTCAAATATTACGAAATTGATAAATTTATTTCTCCAAATATATGTGATATGATGACAGCGGTTGAACTCCGTGCTATAGATTTAGAATAAAAAACTATTGCTCCACCAATTAACTATTGAAGATTTATGCGAAGAACCGCAACTGAAAGCCTAGGAAGAAAGCCGCAGAAATATGCGGATATTTCAAGATTTTCTGATGACGGATTTCGGGTGCGGGGCAAGCAGAAAATTCAGGAATTAATTGGGGGAGCAATATAATAAAGATGAACTTTTCCCGCACGGAGTATATTTGATATTGTCAATATCATCAGAAGCTAAGGCAATACCGCACAAAACCCTTGCAAACAAGCAAGGAAAATGGTATAATAA
>CAYOAV010000007.1:0-4467 GCA_964402055.1 uncultured Ruminococcus sp.
GAGGAAAAATACAGCAAGCTTTCCGAGAAAATGAGCGAGGTCGCAAAGCGTGAGAGCGAAGCTCCCGAAAGGACTGTAAAAGGACAGGGCAAGGAGCGTTCCTTTTCCGAAAAGATAGAAAATTCCGATTATCCCGAGGCAAGGAAAAAAAGCGTTTCTCTTACTGAACGCTTAAAAAACAGGAAAAAGCAGGAAATAAAAGAGGAAAAAGAGCCTGAACCCGAGCTTGACCCATCTGTAAAAAAGAGCGTCAAGGGAAATCCTTTTGATAAATATGCTTCAATTGCGGAGGAAAGCGACGAAAAGGATAAACCCGCTCCCGCCGCTGAAACGGTAAAAAAAGGCAAAAGCCTCGACGAGATACTTGAAGAATATTCCAAAGAGCCTGCGGCAAAAAAGGCTAAAAAGGAATTTACACAGCATAGAAGCCTGACGGAATTTTTTACAAGAAAAATCCCCACGGATGACACTAACGGCGAGCTTTCCGATGAGATGAAAAGGCTTCGCAGGGAGCGTATGTCAAGAACGCAAGGCATCTCCCCTGTTGAAAGAAAATCCATTTCGGATATCGATCTTAAGCTTGACGATAAAATACTTCCCGATACATCGCAGTTCAAGCTTGAAAATACCGAATCCTTGAAGCTGACCGAGCTTCAGGAGAGAAGAAGCAAGAAGATAAAGGATTTTGTCCTTGTCGGCGATGAAGAGGATATTCCCGAGGAGGAAGCTGACGGCAAGGCGATAGACGATTACGAGGAATATGACGATGCGGCGGCGATTGTCAGCGATATCGACAGAATAAAGGGAACGCTTGTTATAAGGCTGATTGTTGTAACGCTCTGCCTTGTTTTCAGTGCGTATATCTCGCTTGCAAATGATATCGGCGGACTTCCGATGTTTGAGCTGCTTAATAAAAGAACCCAGACAACTACATACCTTTTTGTTAATGCGATAATCGGCATACTTGCGGCATTTTCCGCTTATCCTGTTATAAGCTGCGGACTTTCCAAGCTTTTTTCACTCAAAGCGGACTGCGACAGCCTTACAGCCGTTTCAATGGTGACAGGCATCGCTAATTGTATTATAATGTTCGCAAATACTAACCTTATAAAGGGAAGTATCGTTCATATTTACCTCACAACGGCGATACTTTCACTTCTTTTTAATACAATAGGCAAGCTCCTTATCGTTACAAGAACAAAAAGAAGCTTCGGATTTGTTTCGGGGAGCAGTGATAAATACGCTGTAATGTGCGTTGAGGACGATGAAGCTGCACAGAATTTTACAAGAGGAGCATTGAGGGATTTCCCTAAGCTTGCGTCAATGAAAAGGACGGAATTGCTCCGTGATTTTCTTAAAATTTCCTATGCTTCTGACAGTACGGACAGCTTCTGCCGGCTTTTTACTCCGATAATCCTTATTGCAGGAATAATAGTCGGTGTGCTTGCAGGATTTGTTGCAAACGGAATATACGGCTCATCGGGTGCATATGTCGGATTTTCGGTATTTACAGGGTGCGTTGCAATATGTTCAGCTGTTTCGCTTATGCTTGTTGTAAATCTTCCTATGGAGCGTGCTTCAAAAAAGAATGCGGAGCATCAGGGTGCTTTGCTCGGATATGACGCAGTTGAGGAATTTGCCGATACTAACAGCGTTCTTATCGATGCGGCACAGCTTTTTCCACAGGGAAGTATCACTCTTTCGGCAATAAAGGTCTTTTCAGATACACGAATTGACGAGGCTATCGTTGAGGCGGCAAGCCTTACAAGCCAGTCGGGCAGTATCCTAAAGAGTATGTTCTATGATATAATCGCAGGAAAAACGGAGCTTCTTGATCCTGTTGAAAGCTATATTTTTGAGGATTCAATGGGTCTTTGCGGCTGGATAAATAATAAGAGAGTGCTTCTTGGAAGCCGTGAGCTGATGATAAACCACAGCATTGAGGAGGTTCCCTCCGCTGCAAAGGAGCAGGAATACACAAGGGGCGGAAAATCAGCTGTTTATCTTTCAATTTCGGGAGAGCTTTCGGCGATGTTCCTTGTTGAGATAAGCCCATCGATTGAAGTAAAAAAGGCACTTTCCGAGCTTGCACGTCAGGAGGTCTATACGATCATCAAGACGGTGGATTCGCTTGTTTCTATCAACCTTATTTCAGAGCTTTACGGTGTTTCCTCCGAATATTTCAAGCTTCTTCCTTTCAGACTTTATGAAAAATATGAGGAAACGGTAGAATATGAACCCAAGGTCAGGGCAACTGCCGCTTGTTCGGGAAGCTTTGCCGCTGTTTCATCAATAATCTGCGGCTGTAAGCGAATGAGGGGAACTATCTCAACAGGCATTGCCCTTGAAGCGGTATCAATATTGCTTGGAATTATGATATGCTTTGCAATGGTGATACTGAAATGCTTCGGCGAGCTTTCCGCAACTATGACCTGTGCATATAATCTTTGCTTTGCGGCGGTGTTTATTATTTTCCAGTTTTTCCGTAAGGTTTAACATAAATTCAGCGACCGTATTCTAAGGAGTGATTCTTTTGAAGAAAAAAACATTTGGATTTGATAAGAAAATTCTGCTTTATATTTGCCTGCTTATGGTAGTGCTTCAGCTTATTGTTACAGCGATAAGCTTCTCCATTTCCAGCAGTGTTATCGGTGATGAAAGCGAAAAAAAGATAGTTGCTGATATGCAGGTATATGCGAATGATTTTGACAACTGGATAAAGGAAAAGGGCGAGGGACTTAACCTTGCAGGAAGATCCGTTGCCGATTTCAAGCTTGATAGAACTGAAACTATGCGTGTGCTGAACGATGAAAAGAATAACGACAGCAACATTATGGAATGCTATGTCTGCTACGAGGACGACAGCGTTGTTTTTGCATCGGGTATTGATGTTCCTGCTGGTCTTATCGTTACAGAGCGTGAATGGTACATAGACGCTGTTGAGGCTGACGGAGATATGATATGCACAGAGCCTTATATTGACGCAAATACGGGCAAGCTTGTTATTACAGTTGCAAAGGCTATTAAATCGGGAACATCTCTTTACTGCGTTGTCGGTGCAGACGTGCTTATAGATGATTTCATCAGCAAATGCGAAGAGATAGATCTTTACGATGATTCATACGCTTTTCTTCTTTCTGCAAGCGGTAATTTTATCGTACACGAAAATTCAGACTATATTCCTTATGCCGATAACGGCGAGGCTGTCTATACCCATATCGGAAGCGTTGAGCAGTACGCAGGAAAATATGTACAGCCAGGCACGCTTGTAAAGCTTAATGACTATGACGATAACAAGATCGTGCTTTGCACAGCGGAGCTTTCAAACGGCTGGCAGCTTGGATACAGCATTGATTACAGCGAATATTCAAAATCAGTCAACACTCTTGCACTTGTGAATACAATAACGCTTCTCCCGAGTGTGCTTATAACACTTGTGATTGGTTCTATCCTGCTTAAAAGATGCCTTAAGCCTGTCAAGAGCATACATAAGGCTATTATCAGTATGGAAAAGGGCGATCTTAGCTATGCTCCCGATTATTTCGGAAACGATGTTCTCGGTATGCTCTGCGAGGGACTTGCAAAAACAAATACGGCTCTTAAGGGATATGTAAGCGATATTGCGGAAAATCTGCAAAATATGGCAGACGGCAGCTTTGATGTTAAATTTTCCGCAGAATATGTCGGCGATTTTTCTTCAATAAAGGCTTCGATTGAAAATATTGCGGCTTCAATGCACGAGGTAATTGACGGCGTAAGCACGGCTTCTTCACAGGTAACGCTTGGTGCGGAAAATGTTTCGGAAACAGCTTCAAGCCTTGCTATGGGTTCAAGTGAGCAGTCACAAACAGTCGATGAGCTTAATGTTATCGTTGAAAGATTTATGTCGCTTGTTTCGGATAGTGTTGAAAATGCTGAAAAGGCAAGGGATTATTCCGACCAGACTGGTGAATGTATCGAAAACAGCAATATCAGTATGAGGGAACTGCTTGATTCGATGGATAAGATCACGGAAATGTCGGCGGAAATCGAAAAAATCGTTAAAACTATTGATGATATCGCATTCCAGACTAATATTCTTGCACTTAATGCGGCTGTTGAGGCGGCAAGAGCAGGTGCGGCAGGTAAGGGCTTCGCCGTTGTTGCTGACGAGGTAAGAAATCTTGCTTCAAAATCAGCAGAGGCGGCTAAGGGAACTACAGTTCTTATCCAGAATACCACGGAGGCTGTCGCAAAGGGTTCGGAAATTGCAAATGCAACAGCAGAATCCCTTGAAGCGGTTACAACAAGATCCAAGGAGGTCAATGAGCTTGTCGGCAATATTTCCAAAGCCTGCGATGAGCAGAAAATGCAAATATCCGCTATCAATGATAAGCTTAACGCTATTTCGGATATTGCAAGAAGAAATGCCGCAACAGCGGAGGAATCAGCCGCTTCAAGCGAAGAATTGAGCGGTCAGGCAAGAAC
>CAYOAV010000007.1:4567-45048 GCA_964402055.1 uncultured Ruminococcus sp.
AAAGGACAGGAAACTATTATCCTTTTTGCGTCCTCGCTTCTTAAAGCTATAACTGCACCTCTGATAAGATACGCTGACGGATCACCTGATGGACTTCTTCCGACGCATTCTATCAGCGTCCCCTCTATCAGTCCGAGATCCTGAAGCCGTCTGCGTATGCTGATATCATTTGTGAGCTTTATCACCCGTCCGCACATTCCCTCGGACATTTCGGAAAGATTTTTTTCTATGTTCATATATTATCACCCTTGAGATTATTGTAAGAATGGTTTTTCCCACTCCCACAATTTATTTTATGCCGTGGAAAATAAAGCGTGACAAAGGGGATATTTTGTGATATAATGATTCAGGTGAAAATTTTGGTCGGAGGAAATGAAAATTGGCAAGAATATATCCGCTTTTCTCTTCAAGCAAGGGAAATTCTACATATATTGGTTCAAAAAAACAGGGAATACTTATTGATGATGGTGTTTCCTTTGCACGTCTGAAAAAGGCTTTCGAGGTCAATGAATTGCCGCTTGACGCTATAAAGGCTGTTTTTATTACGCATGAGCATTCCGACCATATAAAGGGCTTGTCTATGCTTACAAAAAAGCTTGATGTTCCTGTTTATGCACAGGCTTATACGCTTGAAATACTTGAGGATAAGGGCTGTATAAACGGTGAATGCTATGAAATAAAGGAGCATGAGGAAATATGCGGTATGAAAATATCCTGTTTCCCGACCTCTCATGATACAAAGGAATCCTGCGGTTATAGAATTGAGCTTGACGATGGCAAGGCTTGTGCGGTATGCACCGATCTTGGCTATGTTTCACCAGAGGTTGAAGCGGCTCTTATCGGGGTGGATGCTGTTCTGCTTGAAGCGAATTACGATGTTGAAATGCTCCGCAACGGAAGATATGAATATTATCTGAAAACACGCATTTTTTCAAAGCAGGGTCATCTTTCCAATGACGATTGCGGAAAATTTGCACGCAGGCTTGTTGAAAGCGGAACAGGTAAGCTTATTCTGGGGCATCTTTCGCAGGATAATAATACGCCCGAAATTGCCGCTGAAACGGTTATGCGTTATTTAGAGGGATATACTCTCAACGCTGATTATATGCTTACGGTCGCACCAGTTGAAACAAGCGGCGGCTTTATTGTTGTTTAAAGGAGAAAACCTTATGCTGAATGTCAATATAATTACAGTCGGTAAGCTGAAAGAGGGTTATCTGCGTGATGCGGCGGCTGAATATTCAAAAAGGCTGTCAGCTTTTTGTAAGCTTAACATAATCGAGCTTGCTGAGAGCAGATTATCCGATGATCCGTCCGAAAAGGAGATAGCAAACGCTCTTTCTGTTGAGGGAAAGGCTATTGCTCAACTACTTTCGGGAAATAATTCCTATAATATTGCAATGTGTATAGAGGGCAAGCAGCTATCCTCGGTGAAATTTGCTGAAAAGCTTATGAATGTTTCGGCTTATGACGGAAAAAGCACGGTCAATATCGTGATAGGCAGTTCGTTTGGTATCGCTCCCGAAATAAAATCGATTGCGGATATGCGTATGTCAATGTCTGAAATGACCTTTCCTCATCAGCTTGCAAGAATTATGCTTCTTGAACAGCTTTACCGTGCTTTTCAGATAAACGCAGGCGGGAAATATCATAAATGAAAATACGGTTGAAATGTCGTGCGGTTATACGTTATGCTATTGAAAAAAAGCAGGAAATATAGTATAATATAGAAAATAAACGAGAAAGGATATTTTTTATGAATAAAGTCAAAGTTACAATATGCGGAAAGGAATATGCTCTTAAAACTGAAGAAAGTGCAAGCTATTTTTATGCACTTGCAAAAAAGGTTGAAAAGGAAATTGATGGAATGGTTGCACAGTCGGACAGCATAAGCGTTCAGTCGGCGGCTGTTCTTGCGGCTCTTTCAGCCTTCGATGAGGCACAAAAGGCGAATGAAAGCATTGATAATATCCGCACGCAGATAAAGGAATATGTTGACGAGGCTTGTGCCGCAAGAGCTGAAAAGGACGAGGCTCTTAAGCAGGTCGAGGAGCTTAAGCTTAAAATATGTGAGCTTGAAAATCAGATAGATATTCAGCAGATGAAGGAAACTATCGATAAAACGGTGAAAAAAAGCTGATGGAAATTGAAATTCTTGCACCTGCAGGAAGTATGGACAGCGTTTATGCGGCTGTACGGTGCGGAGCGGACGCAGTTTATGTCGGCGGCAGTCAGTTTTCCGCAAGAGCGAATGCGGTGAATTTTACAGCAGAGGAGCTTGAAGCTGCTGTTGATTTTTGTCATCTTCATAATGTGAAAATATATCAGGCTCTTAATACGCTTGTTTTTGATAATGAACTGAAAGAGCTTCTTAAGACGGCGAAGCTTTCCGCAGAACTTGGCATAGACGCTTTTATCGTTCAGGATGTCGGTGCGGCATATATGCTAAAACAGGCTCTGCCCGATATGAAGCTGAACGCCTCAACGCAGATGTCGATACATACGCTTGAGGGAGCTTTGCTTGCAAAGGAATCAGGCTTTTCGAGAGTTGTGCTTTCAAGGGAGCTTTCATTTGAAGCAATAAGCGAGATAGCAAAGGCTGATATTGAGGTTGAAGCCTTTATCCACGGTGCATTGTGCATGTCCGTTTCGGGGCAGTGCTATATGAGCGCAATGATAGGTTCAAGAAGTGCAGACAGAGGTCTTTGCGCACAGGCCTGCCGACTGCCCTTTTCCGCTATAAAGGGAGAGGATAGAGCTGACCTTTCCTTAAAGGATCTTTCGGGGATTGAGTTTATCCCAAGGCTTGAAAATGCAGGAGTTACCTCGGTGAAGATCGAGGGAAGAATGAAGCGTGCGGAGTATGTTGCGGCGGCTGTTTCTGCGTGCAGAGCAAAGGCTGACGGAAAAGAACCCGATATGGAAGCTCTTGAAGCGGTTTTTTCAAGAAGCGGCTTTACAGACGGTTATCTTACGGGGAAGCTTGGCAGTGAAATGTTCGGTGTCCGCCGCAAGGAGGACGTTGTTTCCGCACAGGCTGTCCTGCCAAGGCTTGCAGAGCTTTACCGAAAGGAAACTAAGGCGGCAGAGGTCGATTTTGAATGCAGAATAAAGCGTAACGAACCTGTTTCACTTACGGCTGTTTCAGAGCTTGAAGCTATATACGTTCAGGGTGAAGCTCCGCAGACCGCTATAAACCGCCCGACTGATTCTGCTATGGTCGAAAAACAGCTTGCAAAGCTTGGAGATACGGTTTATACTATCGGAAAAGTTACGGCGGATATTGACGATGGTCTTATCGTTCCTGCATCGACCTTGAATGCGTTGAGAAGAGAAGCCGTTGAACAGCTTGATAAGGCTCGCATAAAGGCTAAGCGTAAGGAACAGCGTTTTGAACCGATAGAGCTGAATTTCCCCAAAATGCTCAATATAAAGCATAAATCATTCAGAGCAAGGCTTTATAACGCTGAACAGCTTGCAGGGATACCTGAAAGCTTTGAAATAGCGTTTTTGCCAATAGATATTGTCCTTTCGGGGAAGTTAAACAGCAGTGTAAGGCTTGGTGCAGTGCTTCCGAGATTTGTTGTTGATGAAAAAAAGCTTGCAGAAAAGCTGGAAAGGCTTGCAGAGCTGGGGATAAAGGACGTTCTTTGTACAAATTATGCTCATATAAGGCTTTGCAGGGATAAATTCATTATGCACGGCGATTTCGGATTAAATGTTACCAACTCACTTACATTGAAAAAATACGCTGAAATGGGTCTTACTGATGCAACAGCTTCGTTTGAAATGAAGCTTACGCAGATAAATGCTCTTGGTGATATGCTGAAATACGGTATTATAGGCTATGGCAGACTTCCACTTATGCTGACAAGAAATTGCCCGATAAAGCAGGCTGTCGGCGGCTGTAAGAATTGCACGGGAGGCTTGACTGACAGAACAGGCAGATTTTTCCCTGTTAAATGCGATGGAGTATCAAGCGAGGTGCTTAACAGCGATGTTCTTGTTATGTCAGACAGGCTTGATGAAGCAAATTGCAACTTTATAACACTTGTTTTTACAGATGAATCGCCCGAAAAGACACGTCAGATATGTGAGCAATATATAAGCCACAGCAGGTCCGATGAAAAAAATCTTACAAGAGGATTGTATTATCGTGGGATAATTTGAAAAAAATGTTGATTTTTTCGTCAGATGTGGTATAATTAAATACGGAAGTGCAGATTTGCACATATTATGATTAAGGGAGAATTAACAATGCTTGATATTAAATTTGTCCGTGAAAATCCGGACGCTGTAAAGGAAAACATCAAGAAAAAATTTCAGGACGAAAAGCTGCCGCTCGTTGACGAGGTAATCGAGCTTGATTCTAAGCTCCGTGCCGCTAAAACAAGAGCTGATGAGCTTCGTTCGATAAGGAATAAAACCTCTAAGGAAATCGGTGCTCTTATGGCACAGGGCAAAAAGGATGAGGCTGAAGAAGCTAAGAAAAAGGTTACAGCCTTCGGCGATGAGCTTGACGCTCTTGAAAAGCAGGAAACCGAGGTTGAAGCAGAGCTTACAAAAAAGATGATGATCATTCCGAATATCATCGATCCGTCCGTTCCTGTCGGCAAGGACGACAGCGAAAATGTCGAGATAAAGAAGTATGGCGAGCCTGTTGTTCCCGATTTTGAGGTTCCTTATCACTCCGATATAATGGAAAGCTTTGACGGCATTGATAAGGAAGCCGCAGGACGTGTTGCAGGAAATGGCTTCTATTATCTTATGGGCGATATCGCAAGACTTCATTCCGCAGTCCTTGCTTATGCAAGAGATTTTATGATTGACAGAGGCTTCACATATTGCATTCCTCCTTATATGATAAGAAGCAACGTTGTAACAGGCGTTATGAGCTTTGCGGAAATGGACGCTATGATGTATAAGATCGAGGGCGAGGATCTCTATCTTATCGGTACATCGGAGCATTCAATGATAGGTAAATATATCGATACTATCGTTAAGGAGGATACTCTTCCACATACCCTTACAAGCTATTCCCCTTGCTTCCGTAAGGAAAAGGGCGCTCACGGCGTTGAGGAGAGAGGCGTTTACAGAATACATCAGTTTGAAAAGCAGGAAATGATAGTTGTATGTAAGCCTGAGGATAGTATGATGTGGTTCGATAAGCTCTGGCAGAATACCGTTGATCTTTTCCGCTCAATGGATATTCCTGTAAGAACAATTGAATGCTGTTCGGGAGATTTGGCTGACCTTAAGGTTAAATCCTACGATGTTGAGGCTTGGTCGCCACGTCAGAAGAAATATTTTGAGGTAGGCAGCTGCTCTAACCTCGGCGATGCACAGGCAAGACGTCTTAAGATCCGTGTAAAGGGCAAGGACGGCAACTATTTTGCACATACTCTTAATAATACGGTAGTTGCTCCACCGAGAATGCTTATTGCGTTCCTTGAAAATCATCTCCAGGCAGACGGAACGGTAACAATTCCGGAGGTTCTCCGTCCTTATATGGGCGGTAAGGAAATTCTTGTTCCGAAAAAATCCTGCATAAAGTAAAAAATTCAGCCGCAGTTCAGAGTTGACTGCGGCTGTTTGTGTTAAAGCTTATCGTAAAAAGCAAGAACATTGGAAATATCATCTGCGTCAGGGTGACCCTTGGCGATTCCTCCGATAAGCTTGAACGGTCCGAAGGTATTAAATCCATAACAGCCAAATTCACCGAGTATTTTTGCATTATGCTTTTTTACAGCTTCTGCAATGGCGTTTGTGTAGCCGTTCTTTTCCGCACCATAGGTGTAGATGAAAAAGGTCTGCTTGTTTTCGGGCATTTTTTCATCGGCAAATTTCAGAAGCATTTTATGGAATTTTGAATAGTAAATTCCCGAAGCAAAACCAATGCGGTCGTAGCCGTCAAGATTTATATTCTGTTCCGATGTAATGTCGATGAGCGTCACATCGTTCTTTTTTGCAATTGCGTCAAGCAGCTTTTTGGTATTGCCGTGATGCTTGGAAAAATATACTATTGCTGTTTTCAAAATAAATTCCTCCTTGACAAAAGTTAGTATATTTATTATACTATATATTAAAGATATACACAAGTACGCAAAATAAACATACAGAGTATATTTGAATATACCGTATCAAAATGGAGTTAATATGAAAAAAGAGCTTACCGCAGAGGAATACCTGAACCGTGTCCTTACTTCCGAGGTCAATGATAACTGCCCGATGAGAAAAACTCTTGAACTGCTTAGCGGAAAATGGAGAACGCATATAATATATGAGCTTTGCAAAAGGGAATGCTGTCGGTTCGGGGAGCTGAAAAAGGCTTTGCCGCATATAACCAATACAATGCTTACAAATACATTGAGGGAGCTTGAAAGCGTTGGTATCGTCCATAGAGAGCAATATAACGAAATTCCCCCAAGGGTTGAATATTCTCTTACGGAAAAGGGAAAGGCTTTGCTCCCTGTTTTTACAGAGCTTGCAAAATGGGGAGAAAGCTATCTGAAATAAAAAAATCCGACTTTAATTTGGTCGGATTTTTTCAATAATGGGCTTGCCTAAGTTATATCCTATCCTTAAAAATCTTAGTGAAAAGGATTGCGGCAACAAGTGCGGCGGCTGATACTGCAAGGAGTATTACCGTGCTGTTATTGTTTTCCTGCTGTCCGAAATTATCGGGCATTTCAGGTGTTTTATTATCTCTTCCAGCGTCGGAATTATCCGATTTTTGCTGATTATTTTCGGGAGGTTGAGCTGGTATGCTGTCATTTTCTGCGTTTTCATTTTCGTCAGAGCTTTCAGCAGATGTTGTACCTTCCTGCGGAATTTCGGGTGGAGTGAAGCCATTATTATCTCCGTCAGGCATTTCAGGAGGTTGTTGTCCGTCTGAATCGGGCGGTGTAAAATCGCTGAAATCAATATCAGACATATCAGGCTTTTCACCAAAAGGTGTATTATTCATATCAGGAGGAGTAAAGCCGCCATTTTGACCGCCGCCAAAGCCGCCGCCCATTGAACCCATTAAATTGAGCTTGACAGATGAACCGTCAATAAGTGCGGAGCTGTCTGCCGACTGCCCCTCTGAGGTTGAGGGGATATTTCCGTCAAGCTGACCTCTTACACTTTCCGCACGAAGCAGACAGAACTGCTCCAAAGCCTTTGAACCCTCGGTAAATTCATCATATGTGCAGAATTTTGTCGGATCTTTCTCAACATACGGAGCGATCATTGAATTAACACGCTCAAATTCCTCTTCAAAATATCCGCTTTCAAAGTATTCAGCGATAAATTCGGATAATGCCGTGTGGTAAAGTGCGGTATATTCCTCATCGGCAAATATCCATGCTATCATCGGTCTTGAGTCGGTATCTCCGCCCGAAACAGGGGAATCTATCGGATAATTTATCATAGAATTACTCTCGCCGCCCTGGAAAGTGCCAAAGGCAAGGTTATAATCCCATGGTATCATTGAAAGAATACCGTCTTTTTCGTAAAGATAATAATTATGGATCATTGAACCTGTATAGCTGTCAAAATTGCATACAAAATTATGCACGGCAAAATAGCTGATAACCTTTTCAACATCGACCACTGATGAAGCTTCATCGGAAGAAAGAGTTTTCAGTGAATTTATCAGGCGTTCCTTATCGCTGTCGGAAATATCAGTTTTTGCGTTATCGAATATATTTGAATAGCTGTCGGGATCATCGTCCGTGTAGATAAGCTTTACATCGTCAGAACCCATTCCTCCGCCGAATCCACCGCCTTTATGCTCGTCTTTTTTCTGATTTTCGCCGTTACGTTCGGTATTATCGGGAGAAAAATTATCCTGAATTTTGCTGAAATCTATTGATTCTGCAAGGCTTTTCAGGTCATCAAGGGTTTCGCTGTCTTCAAATTTTTCTTTAAGCTCGGAAAAATCCTCCGATTGGCCGAAGCTGTTTTCAATTGCGGAAAAAACGTCCGAATTTTCAAACTGCTCCTTGAATTTTTCAATATCTTCATTGTCAAATTCAAAATCCTTGCCGTTTCCTCTGCCGCCGCCCATTGAAATGCTGTCAGGCTTGTAAAGCTTGCCTGTGCTGTCATAATTACGTTCAAGGAAGCCATCTTCTATCGCTTCAACAGCAAGATAAAGTCCCCAGTCATCTCCGTTTACGGTTATATATGCAAAGCTGCAAAGCGGTGCGTTCACGCCTGCATAGCTCATCATTGTATAGCAAAGATAATCCTTCATATAGGTATTATCCTGGATTATATTGTTAAGGCAGAGCTTGTCAAGACCATGATAATTCAATGCGTCAGAATAATGGTCAAATTCCAGCTTAAAGCTGTATCGGTCATTGCCATATTGTGCGACCTGACTTAACGATGTATTGCCCTTTGCACGGAGAGCGACATTTTTATAGCTTTCGCCGTCTATTACAACAGAGCAGGCGGAATATTCTTCATTTTCACAGCTGTCAATAAATTCGTCCCAGTTGTCCATAACGATATCTATTGTATGAACCCTTGAGGTATCAAAAAGACGTGACTCATAGCCAACGGTTTTTGAAGCCGCTTCTATCCCAAAAAAATCAGGGAAATACAGCAGAAAGGTAACTGCAAGGCATAAAACCAGTATGACTGCACATACCTTGTTAAGGTGTTTGCTTGTTGACATTGTTATCCTCCTGCATTTATCCCATATATTCGCCGTTGAAGCTTACAAGCACGGCACTCTGTACGCCGTTCATTTCGGAAAGGATATTTACAAAATCGGTGTTATCGTCCTTAAGACGTATTTCATAATTAACCTCAACAGAACCGTTTACAGCGGTCTTGCTCTTTACAGTACAGCGTACAGTCTGCTTTTCAAGAAAAGCGTAAGCGGCTTTTTCACTTTCGTGGCTGTCGCATTTGATAACGGCAATGTAGGGGTTGATATGCTGCTTTTTGTTAACGAAAATAAGCAGAACTATGCCGATTATAATGCTTCCGATAACTGCAAGGGGTATCATACCTGCCGCAAGAACTATTCCTGCCGCAATCGACCAGAAAAGGAATGCGATATCAAGCGGTTCCTTTATCGCTGTACGGAATCTGACGATGGATAATGCACCGACCATACCGAGCGAAAGCACAACGTTAGATGTAACGGCGAGAATAACAAGATTTGTTATCATTGTAAGTGCGATAAGCGTTACTCCGAAGCTTGATGAGTACATAACTCCCGAATATGTCTTTTTGTAAACGCAGAAAATAAACAATCCAAGTCCGAACGCAAGGATCAGCGATATAGCCATATCAAGAAGGCTCACGCTTGTTACATTTTCCAGAAAGCTTGATTTAAAAATATCATTAAAAGTCATTGTTTTTATCTCCTATCCATATATTCTGCATACTGCATATTTTGAAAAAGCCGAGGTCTGACGGCTTCCGAGCTGAACCGCCTCTGATATTACCGATGGTAAAAACTCATCCCATTTTACTTCAAGTATAATTTCTTCACCCGTCGGAACGGTAAGCTTTTCAAGTAAATCAGACGAATTTAAGCCTGTTCGTATATCGTGGTCAATAGTCACACGGACGTTCCCAGCTGAAAAAACAAATGCTTCTCTTGTGTAATCAACTATTGTTTTAGGTTTGAGAAGCTGAGAATCCATTTTGAAAGCAAGCTCATCAATAAGCTCATTTCCGCTGTTCCTTATAGGTATTCCCTTTGCAAGCTGCTCTGCCTGTTCAAAAGTCAGAGCGGCACTCTGCTTGCTTGTAAGACCGTTTATCTTGCTTTTCTTTTCAAGACGTATAAAGGAAGTATCGCCGTTATAAAAGCGTATACGGAATTTTTCACGGTAATTAACGCCGTTTATTTTTTCGGTAAGTGCCTTGTCAAAAAGATTATCGAAATAAAGGCTTCGTATTTCATAGCCGCCATTTTTGCAAAAGCTGTCATATTGCATTATCGCCGAAAGCCGCTGTATAAGTATGATACGGTCGGCAGACGTTATAGAATGCTTGAATTCGTGACGGAATTTCTGTTCCATTGCATCGCTCCTTAAAAATATTTACCCAACGGTTGTATAGTATAATAGCTCAACCTTAAACAAACCTTAGGAAACGATTTTTGAGATAAAAAGCTAAAAATTTCAAAATGGTTACAGAGATACACTCCATTTGCATAATGTTTAAAAATAGATTACAGTTTTTAAAAATAGTGGAAAAATAAGGGGGATTGTGATATAATTTATTGTTGAAAAAGGTTCGTCAGGAGATGAATAGGTTTATGAAAAAAATCGGTACAAAGCCGAAAGAAAAAAGAGCTGAAAAAAAGACTGTAAAGCTCAGACGTGGAGAAAAAGCTTTTTCAATAGGCTGTATCGCACCGAGCTTTGTCGGAGTAATGATATTTTTTATAGTGCCGTTTATAGTGATCTTATATTATTCGGTCGTTGATAATCCGATAAATAAGGAATTTGTGTTTTTAGATAATTATATAAGCATTCTCAAAAATACCGCATTTAAAAAGGCGGCATTGAATACGCTTAAATTCTCGCTTACGGCTGTTCCGCTGGCAGTTATTCTCGGATTGGCTCTTGCAATGCTGCTTGACGCAAAAATACCATTTGTAAGTCAGTTCAGGGCAAGCTTTCTCTGCCCGATGATGGTTCCTGTTGCATCGGTAGTGCTTATATGGCAGGTTATTTTCCATTATAACGGCACGCTGAACGTGTTTTTGTCAAATTTTGGCATTGATAAAATTGACTGGCTTAAATCTGATAAAGCAATGATAGTTGTAACGGCACTGTTTTTATGGAAAAATCTTGGATATAATATGATACTTTTCCTCTCGGCTCTCGGAGGCATTTCCAGAGATCAGCTTGAAGTCGCAACGCTGGAGGGAGCAGGTGTATGGTATAAATTCTTCCATATAAAGCTGCGTCACCTTTCCCCTACGATACTTTTTGTTGCAATTCTTTCATTGATAAATTCCTTCAAGGTGTTCCGTGAGGTTTATCTGCTTACGGGAGATTATCCATACGATTCGGTTTATATGCTTCAGCATTTTATGAACAACACCTTCCGCTCGCTTGATTATCAAAAGCTCTCTGCGGCGGCGATACTTATGTCGATAGTTATTATCGTTATTCTTGCGTTGCTGTTCTGGGCGGAAAGCAAATTCGGGGAGGATACGGAATGACAAAATTAAAAAAGCGAAAAAGCTTTAACCGCCGTCAGAATAAAATAGCACTTGCTGTTATGACTTTGTTTGCGGCGGCTGCGGCGATAGTTTTTCTTGTGCCAACGGTTCTTACAATAGCAAACTCGTTTATGTCGGGTTCGGAAATATCCGCAAATTACGGAACAGTCTTTTCTACGACCGATACAGGCGGAAAAACCTTTATTTCAGAAACGGTAAATCTTAAATTTATCCCTGATATGGTTTCATTTTCGCAATATTTTACCGTGCTGTTCAAAAGCCCCGATTATCTGTTCAAATTCTGGAATTCGGTCATACTTGTCGTGCCGATAGTTATATTCCAGCTTGCGGTAGCGGCTTTCGCTTCATATGGCTTTGCAAGGCTTCACGGCAGGCTTAAGGAAATACTTTTCTTTGTGTATGTTATCGTTATGATGATGCCTTATCAGGTTACGCTTGTACCGAATTATCTTGTTTCGGATGCATTGGGCATACTTAATACACGCTGGGCGATAATTCTGCCTGCGGTTTTTACACCGTATTCCGTTTTTATCCTGACAAAGGTCATGCGGAGAATACCGCTCTCACTTATCGAGGCGGCAAAGCTTGACGGTGCAGGCGAAATGCAGATTTTCCGATATATCGCACTTCCGCTTTGCAGGAGCGTTATATATTCGGTTATAATACTTGTTTTTATTGATTACTGGAATATGGTCGAACAGCCGCTTATTCTTCTTAATGATGAAAGCCTTTACCCGCTGTCGGTTTATCTTTCAAGGATAAATTCGGGTGAGATCGGGCTTGCGTTTGCGGTCGCAACAATATATATGATACCAACTCTGCTTATGTTCCTCTACGGCGAGGATTATCTTGTTGAGGGAATTGCATATTCGGGCGGTATCAAAGGTTAATGGAGGAACTCAGATGGAAAATAAAAAAAGGGAATGGGTTAAAACAGCGGCGATAATTTTCCTTACGATAATGCTATTGCTGACATTCTTTTCCAATACAATAATGAATTATTCACTGCCCGAGGTTTCGGCTAAATATGTTCAGAGCGGAAGCCTTTCCGAGCAGATAAGAGGAACTGCAACAGTCCAGTCTGCACAGCAGTATGAGGTCAAGTTCAATGGTGCTTCAAGAATTATCGCCTCGGTCGAGGTCAAACAGGGAGATACCGTTGAAAAGGGTCAGGTTCTTTTACGCTTCGAGGACGGAGAAAGTCCCGATCTTGAATCGGCTGAAATATCACTTGAACAGAAGCAGAATGAATACCGCAAGGCTATTATGTCAGCAGGAAATGATTATACATCCGACGAGCTTGAAATAAAGGAGGCTGAAGAGGATCTTGAACGCCTTAAAACCGATCTCGGCGAGGATGTCGATTATCGTAAAAAAGCCGATGAGCTTGACAAGATTGACGCTAAGGTTGACAAGCTTACAAAAACCTCAAAGGAGCTTGAAGCAAAGCTTGCAAGAATAACAGAACAGCTGACTGCACTCGGTTCGGACGATTATTCATCGCTTGATAATACATATAGTAAGACCCTTACTCCGCTTTATGATAATGTTGTAAATTTAAAGGCGAAAAAGGAAAAATATGACAAACAGGTCGAGCAGATAACCAAGGAGCTTGACGGCGAGGTCACAAACAGCGATATCCTTTCAAAGCAGAATGAAATATCCAAGCTTGAAGCACAGCTTAATTCGCTCAATGAAAAGTATATGGACGCTCTTATGGGTACAAGCACTGATGATATCATCTCCATCAATCAGAGCATTTCCGAAACGCAGGCTGATCTGAGCAAGGCAAAGGCAGAGCTTTCCGATATGTACAGCAAGCAAACCACAAGCAACCTTGTTATACAAAGGCTTAAGGTCGCAACGCAGAATCAGACAAATTTCACCAACAAGCTTTATGACGCTGAAACAAAGCTTAACGCTGAAAAGCTTGAAGTCAGCAAGAAGCTTAATTCTGAAAAGAAAAAGCTTAACACAGAGCTTGACGAAACAGAAGAAAAGCTTACCGACGCTAAGGCGGAGCAGGAGGAGCTTAACGCTGATATCAAGCTTATCAATGAAATTGAAACAAAAGAACGTGAGCTTGAAAAAGCAAAGCTTGCATTGAAGCAGAAGCAGGAAAACGATCTTATCGAAGCAGGAAAAACAAGCATTGATATCGAAGCTATGCAGAATGAGCTGAAACGTCTTGAAAAAAAGGTTGAGGATATCAAGGCTGATATGGCTGGCGGAGAGATAACCGCACAGGTTGCAGGTGTGATAAGCTCAATTAACGTTGTCGCAGGTGAAACTCTTGAATCGGGGACTGATGTAGCCTCTATCGAAATGGTTGAAAAGGGATATACGGCAAGCTTTTCCGTAACGCTTGAACAGGCTAAGAAGGTCAAGGTCGGCGATCTTGCGGATATCCAGTATTTCTGGAGCGGTGATGCAGAAGCAAAGCTCACGCAGATAAAAGCGGACAGCTCAAATTCACAGAACAAGACGCTTGTTTTCGATGTTTCGGGCGATGTTACACCTGGTCAGTCCTTGCAGCTCGTCCTTGGCGGCAAGGGTCAGCAGTATGAATGCATTATCCCGAATAACGCTATAAAGGAGGATTCCAACGGCAAATTTGTGCTTGTGGTAACGGCAAAAAGCACTCCGCTTGGCAACAGATATATCGCAAAGAGAGCGGATATAACCGTTCTTGCCTCAGACGGAGTAAATACCGCCGTTACAGGCGTTATGCAGAGCGATTTTATCATATCAACATCGACCAAGCCAATAAATGCAGGCGATCAGGTTCGTCTTGTTGATGAATAATAAGATTTTTTATCCGTAGAAGGGAGTGAATGGGAACGAATCCGACAAAGAAAATACTTTATGTAATACTTTTCGCATTAAATACAGTATGTATCATAGCAATTTTATGCCTGACAGCGGCATTCAATTCTGTTTCCAGTCGTCTGCCCTCGCAGAATGCTGTCAAGGATTGGCAGAGTGAAAACGGAGTAAAGTATGAACAGCTTTCGTTATTCATCGAAAAGGGAAACGGCATAAATCTTGACGAAATAAGGCGAATGAGAGTTGATATTGACAAAAAGCTTGCCGAAAACTCGCTTGCGGCATCCAAAGAGGGTTCAAGACTGTATTTTGACGGCTTTTCCTGTTCACCGCAGGCAATGACAGTCACGGCTGTAAGCGACAGCTATGCTCCGAGAGTTGAAGCGGAAACGATGGTAACAGGCGGCGATTTTTTCCGATTTCATCAGCTTGAACTGCTTTCGGGCTGTTATTATTCGGACGATGACCTTATGCAGGACAGAGTCGTTATAGATGAAACTCTTGCGTGGCAGCTATTCGGTTCAAGCAATGTTTCGGGAATGGCAGTCACCATAGGGGGAAAGGTTTTTACTGTTGCAGGCGTTGTAAGAATGGAGCAGGATAAGGCTTCACAGTATATTATCGATTCAAAGCCGCATATGTTTATCTCCCTTGACGGTGCAAGGCTTATTGATAATTCGCCCGAAATAACCTGCGTTGAAATAGTCCTTCCGAATCCTGTAAAGGGACTTGCGGAGAATATCTTTTCCGAGGTGATAAACGTTCCCGAGGAGAATTATATACTTGTGGATAATTCACAGCGGTTTGGCTTTATAAATGTATTGAAATCGGCATTTGACGGTGGAAAGGGAGCGGCTGTTCAAAAGGCAATAGTTTATCCCTACTGGGAAAATGCCGCAAGGATAACCATTGAAAATGCGGAGAATATCGTTACAGCGATGGCTGTTCTGATATGCGTTCCGATATTGACCCTGCTGTATTTTATTTTCCTGCTTTTCAAAAAGCGGAAGATAATTTTACATAAAACAAAGGAGAAGCTTGTCAATGCGGCAGGACTTCTTGCAAAAAAGATGAAAGGCGGAAAGAAATGAGAAAGACTTTATTAAAACGTATCCTTTGCGGTGCGCTTGCGGCGGCTATGGCACTCTCGTTTGCAGGCTGCGGCAAAAAAAGCGAACCCGAGGTTGCTTCCAAGGAGAATATGTATTCCTCGGAGGTATTCAATATTTCAGGCTATGACAGCATAATCTCTATGACAGCAAGCGATGACACGATATATATTGTCGGCTATAAATCCTATATGATAAAGGGCAATATGGAAAAACAGGAATATGCGATGGCTATTGCGAATGAAATCGCTGTTGACGCAACAGAGGAAGCTATTGATGATTCCTACGATATCGGAGTTGAAGAACCGATAAATGAAGAGGAAGAAATCCAGTATGTTCAGCAGCTATGCCTTGCGGCATATGATTTTGACGGAAATATGATCGCTGAAAGGGTTATTTATGACAGTCTTGAAAATGAAAACGGCTGGACCAGTATAAACAGTATGTTCATTTCAGGCGATAAGGTATGCATTCTTAAAAGCACATATACCTGGAACAATGAAACAGGCGAATCAACCGAGGATTATGCTATCGAAAGATATACAAAAGAGCTCTCCCTTGACAGCAGCGTTGATCTTAACGATATAAAAAATAATTATGACAATGCAGACAGCTTCTACATCGGCAGCTATATCGAGGATAATAACAGCAATGGCTATATTCTTGTTAATAATGATATTATGGTTATTGATTCCACTGGCAAATTCCTCTTTACGGCAAAATATGATCAGGAAGCCGACAGCTCAAACGGCGGCTCATATATTTCAAGCATTGTCTGCGGAAAAAATGGCTCTGTTTATGCTCTTGGCAACAGATATTCATTTATCGATGATAATTACGAATCAAGCAATTTTGCAAGAATAGTTGACCTTGAAAATAAAAAGCTCGGTGATGAGTTTAAAATAACAGTTTCACCCTATGGCACTCCAGGAAATGCACCCGATTATGATATGACCTATAACAGCGGCACAAAGCTTTATGGCTATAATCTCGAAACCGATGAAAAGGTTCTTCTTATCGACTGGATAGCCTCGGGAATCGATTCGACAGCAATTGAAGAGGTTATCGTTGCTCCCGATGGAAGAATAGTTTATTCCTCTTATAACTATCAGCTTGACGGCGGCGGATATATCTACAGCTCGGACGACCGTATTATCAATGTTCTTACCAAGCGTGACCCATCAGAGATACCAGATAAGGAGCTTATATCCGTTTATACCACATACCTTAACTATGATATCAGAAGCAAAATAAGTGAATTTAACAGAAACAGCGAAAAATACCAGATCGAAGTAACAGCATATGAGGACGAGGATTATTCAGATTATGACAGCTGCCTTAAGCGTCTTAACAATGACCTTGTTGCAGGAAAGCTCCCTGATATTCTTATCGTTGATTCGAATATGCCGTTCAACAGCTATATTTCAAAGGGACTTATCGCAGACCTTAATGAATTTATGGAAAAGGACGAGGGCTTCAACCGTGATGATTATCTTGAAAATGTATTTGAGGCATTTTCAGTCGGCGGCAAGCTTTACCGCATAACTCCATCCTTTAATATTGAAACCTTTGCGGCGAAAAAATCAATTGTCGGCGATAAAACAAGCTGGACTATGGACGATTTCATCAAGGTTGCAGAGGAAAACCCCGACAGCGATATGTTTATGGATATGACATCAGACAATTTCGTTCGGACTATGCTTATTTATAATATGGAGCAGTTTGTCAACAGCGAAACGGGCGAATGCTCATTCAATTCCGATTCATTCAGAAAGATACTTGAATTTTCAATGAAATTCCCACAGGAAATAAATTATGATGAGCTTTATTCCGATGATAATTATTGGACAGAGCGTGAAGCGTCATATCGCAATGGAAAAACTATCCTTAAGAGCGAATATCTCTATGATTTCCGTACACTTAAGCGTGACGAGGCGGCAGATTTCGGCGAAGCTGTAACCTTTATCGGCGTTCCGAGTGAAACAGGAAACGGCTCGACTATCCAGGTCAGCACCTCGCTTGCAATAACCGCCAAGGCTAAAAACCCCGATGGAGCCTGGGAATTTATAAAAACTCTCCTTTCCGATGAGGAACAGGCAAATGTCAGCGGCTATCCCGTAAAGCTTTCCGCATTCAATGCTCTTGCTGAAAAGGCTAAGGAAAAGCCCTACTGGACGGACGAGAACGGCAATAAGGAATATTATGATGATACATATTGGATCGCAGATCAGTCCATCATCGTTGAACCTAATACTGACGAGGATAACGAGCGTGTTATCAGCTTCATCAAGTCGGTCAAGACCGTTTATTCCTATGATACAGACCTTTTCAACATCATTGACGAGGAAGTACAGGCATATTTCAGCGGTCAGAAAACTGTTGACGAGGTAGTTGACATAATCCAGAACAGAGCAAGCACTTATATCAGCGAAAGCAGATAAAAATTTAATATGCCGCTTGACAATGCGGAAAAAATGGGTTATACTATTGTATAAAAGCTGTGACGAAGAGAGTAGGCTGTATAATTTTCCAAAGAGAGGGAAGAATGGTGCAAATTCCTGAAAATTATACAGGTGAAGGACACTTCCGAGCTGTTGTGTGAATAAACACAGCCGTTTTCCGCGTTAAGGAATAATGAGTTAAGGCTATTTTGCCTTAAAAATCAGGGTGGCACCACGATTTTTTACAGTCGTCCCTTGTATATGCGGATATCCGTATGCAGGGACGGCTTTTATTTTTTTTCAGAAAGGAAGATGAATATGGAGCTTATTACAAAAAGACCAAAGGGAACTCAGGACGTTAAGCCATCGGAGGTCTATAAATGGCATACGGTGGAAAAGCTTGCCGAACAGACTGCCGAATGCTACGGCTTCAAGGAAATACGTTTCCCGACCTTTGAAAATACAAAGCTTTTTAAAAGAAGCGTCGGCAATTCTACGGACGTTGTTCAGAAGGAAATGTACAGCGTTACAGCGAAAAGCTCTGCTAACGGAAAGGACGAGGAGGATTTCACTCTCCGCCCCGAGGGAACAGCTGGTGCAGCTCGTGCAGTGCTTGAAAACGGTATGCTCGCAGATGCTTTGCCGCAAAAGGTTTTCTATTGCATATCCTGCTTTAGGCACGAAAAACCACAGGCAGGCAGACTTCGTGAATTCCACCAGTTCGGTGCGGAGATGTACGGAAGTGCTTCACCTGCGGCTGATTCGGAAATGATAGCAATGGCTCATTCTATCCTTGGCAGACTTGGAATAAAAAATATCGCTCTTAACATAAATTCTATCGGCTGTCCGACCTGCAGAGCAGAATATCATAAGGCTCTTAAGAGCTATTTTGAGGGCAAAAAGGACGAGCTTTGCGGAACCTGCCGTGAAAGGCTTGAAAAAAATCCTATGCGTATACTTGACTGCAAAAGCCCGATATGTCAGGATATAGGCAAGGACGCTCCCGTTATCCTCGATTATCTCTGTGAGGAATGTAATGAGCATTTTGAACAGCTGAAAAAAAATCTTACAGCGATGAATATTGAGTATACAGTCAATCCCAAAATAGTAAGAGGACTTGATTATTATACAAAGACTGTTTTTGAGTTCGTTTCAAATGATATCGGTGCTCAGGGTACTGTCTGCGGCGGCGGAAGATATGATGGACTTATTGAACAGCTCGGCGGAGATAAAACGCCTGCGCTCGGCTTTGCAATGGGAATTGAACGTCTTATTATGACAATGGAAAAGCAAGGCTGTGCGTTCGATGAGCCGAAAAAATGCTCTCTCTACATCGCTTCAATGGACGATGCCGCTCTTGAAAAGGCTATTATCCTGACAAAGGCTCTCCGTGACGAGGGAATATGGGCAGAATATGACCTTGCCGGCAGAGGTCTTAAATCGCAGATGAAATATGCAAATAAGCTTGGTGCATCATTTGCAATGGTTTTAGGCAGCAATGAGATTGAAAGCGGAAAAGCAAGCCTGAAAAATATGACCACAGGCGAACAGACGGAAATAAACCTTGGAGATAGCTTTGTTGAAGAATTTTCAGATATTTCAATCGCCGAAATGTTCAGCGATGTGCTTGATGATATTTGATTGTGAAAGGAAGTTTTATAATGGCAGATACAATGCAGGGTCTTAGAAGGACCCATTACTGCGGTGAGGTCCTTACCGCAGGTGAAACTGTTACAGTCGGCGGCTACGTTGATACTGTAAGAAACAAGGGCGGTATTATCTTTATGGTTATCCGTGACAGAACAGGTATCGTTCAGCTCACCTTTAACGAAACTACCGATCCTGCTATCTTTGAAAAGGCTTCGTCCTGTCACTCCGAATATGTCGTTATGGCAAAGGGCGTTGCAAAGACGAGAGAAAGCATAAACGATAAGATTCCCACAGGTCATATCGAAATCTTCGTTGATGATTTCCGTATTCTTGCAAAGGCTCAGACACCTCCGTTTGAGATTGTTGACGATACAAATACAAATGAGGAGCTTCGTCTGAAATACCGCTACCTCGATTTAAGAAGAGCCGCTTTGCAGAAAAATATCATCACAAGAAGCAAGATTGCAAAGGTTGCAAGAGATTATTTTGCAGAAAACGGATTTATCGAGATCGAAACACCTATGATGATAAAATCAACTCCCGAGGGTGCAAGAGATTATCTTGTTCCGTCAAGAGTTCATCAGGGCAAATTCTACGCTCTCCCACAGTCGCCGCAGATTTATAAGCAGCTGCTTATGATTGCAGGCTTCGACAGATATATCCAGCTTGCACGTTGTTTCCGTGACGAGGATCTCCGTGCAGACAGACAGCCTGAATTTACACAGATTGACCTTGAAATGTCATTTGTTGATACAGAGGATATTATGCAGATGGCAGAAGGCTTTGTAAGACGTGAATTTTCCGAGGTTCTCGGCATTGATATTCCAACTCCGCTCCCAAGACTTACCTACACCGAGGCTATGAACCGCTATGGCTCTGATAAGCCTGATACACGTTTTGGAATGGAAATTGTTGATATCACTGATACAGTCAAGGACACAGATTTCGTTGTATTCCGTTCAGCTATCGAAAACGGCGGCTCTGTAAGAGCTATTACTGCTAAAAATGCCGCTTCGACCCTTACAAGAAAAGAAATTGATAAGATAATCGAGCACGCAAAGGGAATCGGTGCAAAGGGACTTGCATATATCCGTTGGAATGACGACGCTCCTAACTGCTCCTTTGGTAAATTCCTCAAGGAGGGTGAGCTTGACGCTATTATTTCAAAGGTCGGTGCGGAAAAGGGCGATGTTGTCCTTATTGCGGCTGATAAAACAAGCTTTGTTCTTCCATTGCTCGGAGCTATCCGTCTTAAAGTCGCAAAGCAGCTTGATATTATCCCAGAGGGCAAGTTTAATTTCCTCTGGATAACAGAATTTCCGTTCTTTGAATGGAATGAGGAAACACAGCATTGGGACGCTATGCACCATCCATTCACAATGCCGATGGACGAGTGCTTACAGTATCTTGACAGCGACCCGGGCAAGGTATTTGCCAAGGCTTATGACCTTGTTCTCAACGGCACGGAGCTTTCAAGCGGTTCGATAAGAATTACCGATTATGAGCTTCAGCAGAAGATGTTCCAGTCGCTTGGACTTACAGAGGAGGAAATAGAAGCAAAATTCGGATTCCTTGTTGACGCATATAAATACGGTGCAGCTCCGCACGGAGGTATGGGAATCGGTCTTGACAGACTTTCTATGATAATGTGCGGTGCGGATAACCTCCGTGACGTATTGGCATTCCCTAAGGTTCAGAATGCCTCCGAGCTTATGTCCTCCTGTCCTGCCGAGGTAGATAAGGAAAGCCTTGACATACTTGGAATTTCAGTGAACGAGAAGGAAAAAACTGAATAAGTACTGCTGCCGAGCAGTGAATGCAAAAAGCATTCGTGTACACATCGTTAGGTTAACCCGAAAGGGGGGCAGATGTGTACCCGAATGCTTATTTTTTTGAAAGGAAATGGTTAATTATGTTAAAGAAAATCCTCAATTATTTTTCCAAGGGAGAGCTTATGCTCTGGATTTTTTCAGTAACGCTTATCGTTGTTTCATTCTGTATTTTTGACGGTGAAAGCTTTATGACGCTTGCCGCTTCGCTTATAGGCGTAACAGCGATAATTTTTAACGCAAAGGGCAATCCGTTCGGTCAGGTTCTTATGGTCGCATTCAGCCTTATTTACGGTATCATATCCTATTCGTTCGCATATTACGGAGAAATGATGACCTATCTTGGAATGACAATGCCAATGGCAGTTTTTGCACTTATATCATGGCTGAAAAATCCTTACAACGGCAGCCGCTCCGAGGTAAAGGTAAACTCAATAAGCAAAAAGGAAATGATACTTATGTCGGTTGCGGCGGCGGTTATAACATTAGCCTTTTACTTCATACTTGACGCATTTGACACGGCGAATATAGTTCCCAGTACGATCTCCGTTACCACAAGCTTTGTTGCTGTTTATCTTACATTCCGCAGAAGTCCGCTGTTTTCCTTGGGATATGCCGCAAATGACATTGTGCTTATAATATTATGGACGCTTGCAAGCCTTGAAGACCCACGTTATATTTCGGTCATAGTCTGCTTCATAGCCTTTCTTGCAAATGATATTTACGGATATGTAAGCTGGCAGAAAATGAAAAAACGTCAGGCAGAATAAAGCTTATACTAAACACCATTTAAAATTTGGAAAAAATCAAGCCGACAATCTGGAATATATGGATTTCGGTGCAGATTTTTTCCTTATTTTATTGGTGTTTAGTATTATGTCCACGCCTTTCAAAACGTGGACGTAAGCTTTTTTTATGCTCTTAATTCCGCACCAAGCTTTGCAAGCTCCTTGATGACGCGCTTCATTGCGGCATCAGCCTGCTCGTCTGTAAGAGTTCCCTCGTGCGAACGCATTGAAATTGCAAATGCAACGGACTTTTTGCCCTCGCCGACCTGCTTGCCTCTGTAAACGTCGAAAAGCTCAACCTTTTCAAGAGTGTTTCCAACTGCTCCCTTGATTGCCTTTTCAAGCACGGCAACAGCAAGCTTATCATCGCATACAACGGCAATATCACGAGTTGTTGCAGGGAATTTCGGCAGCGGCTTATAAACCTTATCGCCTACCTCTGCGGCAATTTCCATCATTTCAGGTATTTCAAGCTTTGCGGCATATGCCTTAACACCTATCTCATAATTTTCAAGCACATTCGGTGAAAGCTCGCCAAAAATACCGAAAACCTTTCCGTTTTTGCTGACTACCGCACATCTTCCGGGGTGGAAAGCACTTGCTTCGGGATATACCGAAGTATCTGTGCAGGCTTCAAAATCGCATTCTCCCAAGCCCATTTCGTCAATAACAGCTTCTATCTTACCTTTAAGCAGGAAGAAATCAGCGTCCTTGCCGTACATTCCGATCGCAAGACGTGAAGGCTCATCAGGAAGCTCTCTGCCCGAAACAGGTATATATTCATTGCCTATCTCAAAAAGATACGCTTCGGCATTTCTGTTATTGTAATTTCTCGCAAGAACCTCGCACATTGACGGGATTATAGTAGTTCTCATTACAGAGGTATCTTCACCGAGAGGATTGGTGATAGTAACCGTCTTACGAAGAACGCTGTCAGCGGGAAGATCAATTTTATCAAAATATTTAGGGCTTACAAATGAATACGTTGATATCTCATAACAGCCGAGAGCAGTCATTGCATTTGAAAGCTTACGCTCAAACTTCTGCTTAGGTGTGAGCTGTGCCTCGGCAACGCCTCTGATAACGGTCTTAGGTATGTTGTTGTAGCCGTAAAGACGTGCGACCTCCTCTGCGATATCGGATTTGCATTCAATATCAACTCTGTAAGCAGGAGCATATGCAATTCCGTCCTTAACGGTGAAATCAAGCTTGTTAAGATAAGCTATCATCTCATTTTCGGGAATATCCGTGCCGAGGAAATTATTTATCCATTCCGCATTGAACGGAGCTGATTTCTGCGTATCAACACCGTTTGAAACCTTGATATATTCGGTAACGACATCGCCGCAGTCAAGCATTTCAACAAGCTCCAACGCTCTCTTAAGTGCAGGCTCTGCCATTCTCGGGTCAAGTCCCTTTTCAAAGCGTGCGGAAGCGTCTGTTCTCATACCGAGAGCCTTCGCCGTTGTACGGACAGAAGCACCGTCAAAGCAAGCCGCTTCAAATACAACGTCAACAGTATCGTCCATAATTCCGCTGTATTCGCCGCCCATTACACCTGCAACCGCAACTGGCTTTTCAGCGTCTGCGATAACAAGCATATTTTCATTAAGCTCACGCTCAATTCCGTCAAGAGTTGTTATCTTTTCACCATTTTTAGCACGGCGAACGTCTATTGACGAGCCTGCAAGATAACGAATATCAAATGCGTGCATAGGCTGACCGTATTCAAGCATAACATAGTTTGTGATATCAACAAAATTATTGATAGGACGAACTCCGCTTGCACGAAGTCTTTCACGCATCCAGCGTGGCGACATTCCGACCTTGACATTCTTAACAACAGCCGCAATATAAACGGAGCATTTTTCCTTATCGGAAATAGCAACACTCTTAAGGCTGTCCTTGGCACTTCCGCCGATTCCCTTGATTTCAGGTTCGTGAAGCTTAAGAGGAAGATCGAACGTTGCGGCGGTTTCTCTTGCAAGGCCTATAACGCTCATACAGTCGGGGCGGTTGGAAGTTATTTCAAATTCAACCATTGTATCGCCTATTCCGACAGCTTCCTTTATATCCATACCAAGCTTAAGTTCGGGACAGCCTTCTTCCTGCTGTAAAAGGAAGATACCGTCTGCTATCGCATATGGGAAATCGTGAGTTGTAAGTCCAAGCTCACCGAGTGAACAAAGCATACCGTTTGATTCAACACCACGGAGCTTGCCCTTCTTGATTTTTACACCATTGGGGAGAGTTGAACCGTCCATTGCAACAGGAACAATATCCCCTGCCTTAACGTTCGGAGCACCTGTAACAATCTGTATAGGCTCGCCATTGCCAGCCGAACCTACATCAACCTGACATACAACGAGGTGGTCAGAATTTTCATGCGGAACAACGGAAAGAAGCTTTCCGACAACGACCTTGCTTATTTCACTGCCCTCTGTTTCATAGCGTTCAACCTTTGAACCGCTGATAGTAAGTCCCGAGCAGAAATCCTTTATACTCATATCTCCGATATCAACATAATCGGAGAGCCATTTCATTGAAAGATCCATTTAGAATTTTCCTCCTTATTTTTTTCTGATAACAAATCAGAACTGTCCCAAGAATCTCATATCGTTCTCATAGAGCAATCTCATATCGCCTATCTTGTAGCGACCCATTGTGATTCTTTCAAGACCAATACCGAACGCAAAGCCGCTGTAAACCTCCGGGTCAATACCGCAACCCTCAAGAACCTTCGGGTGAACCATACCTGCTCCGAGAAGCTCGATATAACCCTCGTTCTTACAGAGAGGACAGCCTGCACCATGGCAGTTGAAGCACATCATATCGACCTCGGCAGAAGGCTCTGTATATGGGAAATGATGAGGACGAAGTCTTATTTTACAATCCTCGCCGTAAATTCTCTTCATAAGAAGCTCAAGCGTACCGTTAAGGTCAGCCATTGTTATTCCCTTATCAACAACAAGTCCCTCGATCTGGTGGAAAAGAGGTGAATGTGTTGCGTCAACCGTATCAGAGCGATAAACTCTGCCCGGGGAGATGATACGGATAGGCGGCTTTTTATTCTCCATAACTCTTATCTGAACCGAAGAGGTCTGTGTGCGGAGTACTACATTATCATTGATATAGAATGTATCCTGCGTATCTCTTGCAGGGTGATGCTTTGGCATATTAAGAGCCTCGAAGCAATAATGATCTGTTTCAACCTCGGGACCGTCTGCGATTTCAAAGCCCATTCCGAGGAATATTTCCTTAATATCGTTAAGTGTTACTGTGAGAGGGTGAAGCTTTCCGATCTGCTGCTTTGTTCCTGGCATTGTAACATCAAGCGTTTCCGCTTCAAGCTGTTTCTTTGCAAGCTCCGATTTAAGCGACTGCATACGGGAGGAAATATTCTCCTCGATATCGGAACGTATTTTATTTGCAAGCTGTCCGATAACAGGACGTTCCTCTGCGGAAAGTCCGCCCATCTGCTTAAGGATAGCAGTCAGCTCACCTTTTTTTCCGAGAAATTTTACTCTGAGGTTTTCAAGCACATCAAGGCTTTCGCATTTTTCAAGCTCCTCATGTGCAAGGCTTTTGATCTTTTCAAGCTGCTCTTTCATATCTTTGACCTTTCCTTTCGTTACTCGCCCTCGGCGAAATATACAACTAAAAAAGCCTGCCCCGAAATCGGGACAAGCCATAGCCTGCTTATAACCACCCATTTTAAGGAACTGACATTCCCCTTGCCTTAACGCGGCATACGTCAACAGCTACAAACGCATTCAATACCCTAAAGCTATACGTCTTCACTGCCACCACTGACAGAGCGAAATTTCAGCCATGCAATACCCGAAGCTCTCCCAGCTAAAAAGCTTCTCTCTTTAGGGCATTATCCGCATCGCCTACAACTCTTTAAACGTGTTTCACTAGTGTTGAACAACGGCAATTTTACCGTCACAATAATTATATATCATATTTTCAAAAAATGCAAGCATTTTACTTGAAAAACTGTTTTTTTTATGCTATAATATATAAAACAATCCATTTAAACCGAAAAAATATATCGGTTTGCATAATTTTTTCGGCAAAAAGGTCCCTGTGTGCGGAACGTTCGCCGAACAATCGGAAAGGAGCTTCGCCCACTCGGGCAGATACTATGGATGTATTTGTTGAACAGCTTGTAAGAAAACCCTCTGACGGAAAATCAACTGCACTCAAATTGCTTGTCGCATTCGGTGTTGTGATTATTTCATTTTTAAGCCTTTATCTCATGCTGATAGGAATATTCCTTGCAATATTTTTCATTTTTGCGGCAATTTACGGCGGTATTTATCTTATTCAGGGCTTTAATGCGGAATATGAATATATCGTTACAAACGGCGATATTGATATTGATAAGATAATCGCAAAGCGTAAGAGAAAGCGTCTTATTACTGTTAAATGCTCAAAAATAGAAGCTATCGGCAAGCTTGAAAATGCACCTGACGTTTCGGGAATAACAATAGTCGAAGCAGGCGGCATTTCAGATGACGAGGCAGAGGATTATTACGCTGACCTTGTTCATGACAGCATAGGCAAGGTAAGGCTTATTTTCACTCCTACAGAACGCACTCTTGAAGCGATCACCCCATTCCTGCCACGTCTTGTAAAGATTGAATTTGACAAAAGCACCAAAAACTGAACTCTTATGATATAAGGAGATATTGATATGATCATGGAAGCTTACCATGCAGATATGCCCCATATGAAAGAGCTTGTCAAGAAGCCTAAGTTCATTTCGAGGGTGTATTCTCCGCAGGAAATGAAATTTATAATGGAAAAAAACTTCTCTCCCAATACCATGGCAGAAATGTACTGTGCAAAAATTGCAATGAAAAAAGCCATCGGAGCAAGGTTCAGAGGTTGTAGCATCCAGGAAATATCAGTCCTCACAGATTATTCGGGAAATTATTATATAAGCCTGTCAGGCGAAGCAAAAAAGCGTATTGCGACCACTAAAATGAAAATAAACGTATCCTGTTCGCATTCACACGCCCTTGCTATGGCAACAATATTGATCGAAATATAGCGAAATAGCCGCACCTATGCCGTGCGGTTTTTTTGTAAAAAAAGAAAGGAGCAGAAAATGTATTACGCAACCCCAAAACAAATGAAGCTCGCCGAGGAATATTCCGATAGTCACGGTGTTTCCTACCGTGAGCTTATGGAAAACGCAGGAGCTGCCGCCGCTGAGCTTATCTGCGGACTTTCAGAGAAAATAAACCTTGCAAACGGCGTGCTTATCCTCTGCGGAAAGGGCAACAACGGCGGTGACGGCTTTGTGCTTGCACATAATCTCTGCTTTGCAGGAATTGCCGCAACTGTCGTACTTACAAGCGGAGAACCCACAACCGAGCTTTCCGCCTATGAATACTGTAAGCTGGGCGAGGACGGAATTGATGTGCTTGACCTTAACGATAATATCGACAAGGTATTTTCACTTTTTTCCTCCTGCTCATTAATCGTTGACGCTGTTTACGGAACAGGCTTTCATGGCGAGCTTCCTCCCGAGATAAAAGCCTGCTTCAGCTATGCAAGCCGCTGTGGCAAGCCTGTAATCGCTCTTGATACACCGTCAGGCGGCAGCTGCCTTACAGGTGAAGCAGATGAAAACACACTTAAATGCGATTATACGATAACATTCGGCTGTATGAAAACAGGAATGCTTTGCGAACCGCTCCGTTCACTTTGCGGAGAAATTTTTACCGCCGAAATCGGATTTACAAAGGAATGCTTTGAAAGCGTTCCCTATCTTGCCTCAGATTATGAATTTTCCGCAGATATTTTTCCCAAAAGAGCGGAGGACTGTTACAAAAATCAGTTCGGACATCTTCTCAACATTGCAGGAAGCCGCCGAATGAGCGGTGCGGCAATGCTTTCAACGCTCGCCGCACTCCGAAGCGGTGCAGGACGTGTTACCCTCGCCTCAACCGAAGAAGTTATAAGCCGTCACTCGTCAGCCCTATGCGAGGCAACATTTTTACCGCTTACCGCCGCCGCTGACGGTTCAATATCCGCAAAATGCAAAACGGCACTTGCAAAAGAGCTTGAAAACTACACTGCGATAAGCATAGGCTGTGGGCTTTCAAACACCGAGGATATCGCCGAAATCGTGAAAACGGTTATAAATAATACCGATTGTCCGATAATTCTTGACGCTGATGGAATAAACAGCATATGCTCCTGCATAGATATTATCAGAAACACAAAGGGCAGGCTTATCCTTACCCCACATCTTGGTGAGCTGAAACGCATTTATGCCGCCACATTTGACGATAATTTCCCAGACAGGCTGACTATGGCTGAAAGAATCGCTCGGGAATTTGATGTCACCGTTGTTGCAAAGGGAGTTCCCACCTACATTGCAGGCAATGGCAAGCTTTATATATGCAAGGCTGGAAATCCAGGACTTGCCAAGGGCGGAAGCGGAGATGTTCTTACAGGAATAATCGGAGCTTTTGCGGCGATGAGTATTTCAGACGCTGCGGCGGCAGGTGTTTACATACACGGAAAAGCCGCTGACATCACCCGTGAAAAGCTATCCGAAATAGGAATGCTCCCAAGAGATGTTATAGATAATCTTCCCTTATGTTTCAAACAATGAAACAGCAAGGGAATGCCCTCTGTTTCAGATGAACGGAGGGCATTTTTATGTTAAAAAGAACAGCATCAATTGTATTGCAGCTTGTATTTTTAGTCACATTATTTACAGGATGTATTACGCAAAGCATCATTGCCAAAAAGCCAAAGCTTGACTGCCCATATTCCTGCGGCTTTGAGATAACGGCATTTGACGGAGATATGACCGCTTCGGGGGAAATGACACGCTATGGAACAGGAATATGGGAAATGAACATCACCTCTCCCGAAACAATGAAGGATATGACCGTAAAATATAATGAGGGGGCTACTTCATTATCACTTGGTGAACTTTCTCTTGAAATAAATGCAGAAAAGCTTAACGAAAGTGCGATTTTCAAGCGTATTTTCGATGTATTTGACAGCTGTACAGCAATTGAGCTTACAGACAGCACCTATGCCTACAATTCTGGGGATTTTACGCTTACCTTCGATGAAGAACAACTTTTGCCGACACGGCTTGAATTTTCTGATGGTATATCAGTAGATATAGCTGATTTTATGTATTTTTCGGAATAACAAAAACGCTAAGGGAAATTGAAACCCTTAGCGTTTAAATTATTAATACTGTGAGATAAAATCAATCGGATCAAGGTAATAACCGTTTGAACGAACCTCAAAGTGGAGGTGATTTCCTGTTGCATATCCTGTAGCACCGACATAACCAAGGAGCTGACCTCTTACAACATAATCGCCGTAGCTGATTGCGATACTGCTCATATGAGCATACATCAGAACATTTCCATCATCATTTGCGACCATAACACTGTTGCCGTAGCCGTCATACTTGTTTGTTGCTCTTGTAACAGTTCCTGAAGCTGCCGCATAAATAGGTGTACCATAAGGAGCGGCAATATCGATACCCTTATGACCTCTGCCGTCACCCATATAAGCTGAGATATAGCCGCCGTCAACAGGCCAGAAGTATTCTCCCGAGCCGCCGCTGCCTGTGCTAACCTCGGTGGTAGTAGGTCTTGTTCCAACTCTTACTTCCTTAGTAACAGGTTCGGAAAGGACAACTCTTTCCTGCTCACTTCTTGAAATAACAACACCATTTTTGTATGTAACAAGTGCTGTGACCTGAGCAGTACCCTCTACGCCCTTAACATCGACCTTTTCCTCGCCCTTATAGAGGTTTTCATCCTCTGTCTTGACGATATCATAGTCAATTGAAACCTCATATGTTTCATTCTTTGTAACGAGTGTCTGGAGATAAGGAACTTCAGCAGAAAGTGTAATAACCGCACCGATAGGACAATAGCTTGTGATATCGTCGATAACCTCGCCCTCATATACTACTGGACAAGCAAGAAGCTCATCAAGTGTAATTCCGTTATGTGAAGCGATATTCCAAGGATTATCGCCGCTTGCGACCTCATAATAAACAGGCTCTGCAACTATTTCGCTAAGCTTATCAATGATATCCTGCTGTGAAACGATCTCTGTAGGATAAACAAACTGCTCATAGGTATATTCAACAGCCTTGTCAAACCCAACGGAAACAACGTCAGGATCGGCCATATAAGGCGCTTTTATCCCTTCTATATAAGCTTCAATTTCGTCAATTTCTTCAACAGCGGCATAAAAATCGCCGTTGATCATTACTGTATAGGCTCTGACCTTTCCGTCAAGCTCATCGGAAGTAAGCGAATTAACAGCCGCTTCAGCCTCTTCCTCAAGGGAAACGACCTCAGGCTGAACCTCCTCCTGCTCCTCGGGAAGCTCAATATCAAGCTGCTCCTGCATTTTTTCAATAAGCTGGAATTCATCGATAACCTCGTCCATTGAATTGAGCGGCTTTATCGACAGATTCGTGCTGACAAGAGCGGAATCCTCTGTAGAATAATAAACAGCCTTATCGGAAATGGACTGCTGAGCGTCAGCAACAACGGATTCTGCGGAAACTATGCCAAGCTCTGTACCATTGCATTCAACAGCGATACCATAGCTTGTAGAAGCAGTATTTGCAACTACAATAGCAAGAAGTGCTACAGAAGCGGCAGGGAAAATATAATTCACAGCCGACTTGATAGCCCTTTTCTCACGCTTTACATAGGAAACAAAATCAGCCATTGTAAGACTTACAGCTGTACCGAAGCCTGCTTCCCTTACTCTTTTAGCAAATTCTCCAAAGCCGCACTTAACATTCTCAGCCGCATTTACAACTGCGTCAACGGACTTGAAGAAGCCATTCTTTATGCCATTCAAAGCCTTATAAAAAACAGGCTTTGCGGCAATTCTTACACGTTCTGCGAGCTTTACAAAAAAATCCGCAATTTTTGACGCACCGTATGAAATAGTATATGCTACAAGTGCACCTGTATTTACAACTGCACCCTCAAGCTTTTCTTTTTTATCTTTCTTATCGCTTAAAGAAACGGGTGGCACGAAATCCTTATGATTCCAACCGTTTTCGCTTTTCATCGGGACATCTCCTTTCTCACAGCGGAAACCGCTGTTATCTTTTCATTTTGTTCTATATTGATTTTCAATTGGTTACAAATTAGTTACATTAATACTATTATACGACTTTTTCAGATTTTTTCAAGTACAATTACAAAATGGTAACAATTAATCTGCTTTTTTCATATACTATTCCAACTTTATCACTATGTTTTTATGCACATTAACAACAAAAAACGTTTTCGTAACCATTTTTTACCACTAATTATGAACATTAAAAGCTCCTTTTCATCTGCAATAATTACAGTAAAAAGGAGCTTTAAAATTTATTTTGTAACAGTCACAATGCCGTCACATCTTCCGATAGCGTGGGTAGGGCAACCCTCAACGCATTTGCCGCAGTTTGTGCATTTGCTGTAATCAATTCTTGCAACGTTGTTTTCAACGGTAATTGCACCAAATTCACAGCCCTTTTCGCATTTTTTACAGCCGATACAGCCGTTTTTGCAATTCTGACGTGTGATCTTTCCGTTATCCTGCGACGAGCAAAGAACATCAACGTGATTGGTTATATCATGGACTACGATAAGCTGATTAGGGCAAGCCTTCGAGCAAAGTCCACAGCCGACACATTTCGCACGGTCAACCTTTGCAACTCCGTCAACTATTGAAATAGCGTTTTCGGGGCATACTCTCACGCAGTCGCCATAACCAAGACAGCCATATGCACAAGCACTCTGTCCGTTATAAAAACGCTTAGCCGCCTTACAGGACTGAACTCCGTCAAACTCGAATTTATCAGCGGAACGTGCGTTACAGTTACCGTTACAGCGTACAACGGCAATTTTAGGAACTATCTCGCCTGCTTCAACTCCCATAAGAGCCGCAATCGCTTCGGCGGCTTTCTGTCCTCCTGCGTTGCAGAGGTTTGTAGGAGCATTATTCTTAACGATAGCCTCGGCATAAGCCGCACAGCCCGAATAACCGCATGAACCGCAGTTAGCCTGAGGAAGAACCTCACTTATCTGATCTATCCTGTCGTCCGTTTTTACCTCAAAAACCTTTGAGCATACTGTAAGCAATACGCCCGAAAGAAGTCCTATTGCGGCAAAAACAAGAGCAGGAACAACATAGGTTGTAAACATTTCCTATCCCTCCTTAGCTGAACATTCCCGAGAAGCCCATAAAGCTTACGGAAACGATTGAAGCGGCGATGAGCGTTGCAGGGATACCCTTGAACATTGCTGGTGTATCAGCGGCATTTACTCTCTGACGAACTCCGCTGAAAATAACGAGGGCGAGTGTAAAACCAAGACCTGCTCCGACCGAGTTTACTATCGACTGACCGAGGTTATAGCTGTTATCTATATTAAGAATAGTAACACCGAGAACCGCACAGTTTGTAGTAATAAGCGGCAGATAAACACCGAGTGCCTTATAAAGCGGCGGCAGAGCCTTTTTCAGGAACATTTCAACTATCTGCACAAAAAGTGCGATAATTACGATAAACGCAATGGTTTTAAGATATTCAAGTCCAAGCGGAACAAGGATAAATGTATATATCGGGAAGGTCGCAAGCGTTGCACAAGCCATAACAAACGTTACCGCCGCACCCATTCCGACTGCACTGTCGAGCTTTTTTGAAACTCCGAGGAATGCACATATTCCCATAAATTTTGAAAGCACGAAGTTATCAACAAGCATTGCACTTAAAAGTATAACGAGCATAGATTTCATCAGTCGTTACCTCCTTCCTTATTACAGGAGGGGCAGTTTGCGGCATTCGGGCAGCCTTCACAGCCGATTTCCTGCGGAGGCTCTTTCTTTGCAATTTTATTTACAATTGCAATTATAACACCGAGTGTAAAGAAGCCGCCTGCAGGCATAATAAATGCAGTCATTGTTACAGGGAGGTGGAGGTCGATACCGAACCACTGACCTGAACCAAGAATTTCACGAACACTTCCCATAAGGAAAAGTGCAAGCGTAAATCCAAGGCCGCTTCCAAGTCCGTCAAGAGCGGATTTCCAAGGATTATTCTTTGAAGCGAACGCCTCTGCACGTCCAAGAATAATACAGTTTACGGTTATAAGCGAAAGGAACAATCCAAGGCTGTCATAAAGTGCTGGTATATAGCCCTTGAGAATGAATTCAATAAGTGTTACAAAGCTTGCGATAACAACGATAAAGCAAGGCAGTCGGACAGCCTTTGGTATAATATTTTTAAGCAGGGATATTGCAAGATTTGAGCATACAAGAACGAACGTAGTTGCAAGACCCATACCGATTCCGTTTGAAGCCATTGTAGTAACGGCAAGCGTTGGACACATACCGAGCTGTGTAACGAAAACAGGATTTTCCTTGATTATACCCTTGATAAGCTCATAGGTACTGCTGGTTTTATTCTCACTCACTTACGGTCACTCCTTCCATATTATATGCGTCAAGTGCGATCTCAACGGCTCTGTACATACCCTTTGACGAGAATGTCGCACCTGTTACAGCGTCAAGCTGAAAAGCGGAATCAAGCTCTGATGAAGCCGCTTCCTTTTCAGCCTTAAGGCTTTCTATTTCTTCCCTACTGCCCCATACGAACCTCTTGGAGGAGCTGTCAGCTTCTTCCTCATTCGGGAGCATATCAAAGGAAAGGCCCTTGAACTGGTCAAGGAAGGACGCATCCTGAACCTTAGTACCAAGACCAGGAGTTTCTCCGATAGAAAGTATCGAAACAGCGGAAACACTGCCATTCTCCATACCTACAAGGACGTGCAGACCGCCGCTTGAATAGCCGTCTGTTGTTATTTCATAAGCAAAGCGTCCGTTGCCGTCCGCAAGGACACAGGTAACGCCATCGGGAGAGTAAATATTTCCATTTTCGTCAAGCTTCATTTCAAAGCCATCGGATGTGCCGTATATTTCATCAAGAGCTGTTATCATTTCATCGGTAATAACGCCTGTATTATCAACATAGGTAGCTTCATATGCAATTACCAGCAATGCACAGGATATAAGGCATATAAGCGTAAGCACGAGCGAAGGCTGTATTTTTTCCTTAAACATTATTCAGCCTCCTTTGCGGTTTTTTTAGTGATTTTTGCACCGAGCGGCTTTGTTCTGCAAAGTCTGTCGATATAAGGTGTAAGAAGATTCATAAGCAGAATTGAGAATGAAACGCCCTCGGGGAATGAACCGAACTGACGGATAACGAATGTGATGATAGCACAGCCTGTACCGAATACTATCTTTCCCTTGGTTGTGAGCGGAGTTGTTGCATAATCGGTTGCCATAAAGAATGCACCTATCATAAGTCCGCCTGCAAGAATCTGATATATAGTAACTGTAAAGCTTCCTGTATAAATAAATGTGAGCAGACCGAAAACACCAATAAAAGCGATAGGAGTTGCAGGCGAGATAACACCTGTCACGATGAGGAAAATTCCGCCGATAATGAGTGCCAACGCACAGGTTTCACCGATACAGCCGCCTGTCTGACCGAAAAGCATTTCATTAAAGGTGAATGGAGTGACCAGAGCCTCGCCGTTATCGAGCCATTCTGCCGCAAGCGGAGTTGCACCTGTTACCGTATCGAAAGGCTTCACCCAGCTTGTCATCTGCGAGGAGAATGACACCATAAGTACGATTCTTGCGGCAATTGCAGGATTGGCAAAATTCTGACCGATACCTCCGAAAAGCTGTTTAACTATAACGATAGCGAAAAAGCTTCCGATAAGCGGAACATAAAACGGAACTGTTGACGGAAGATTCATTCCGAGCAACAAGCCTGTTACAACTGCGGAAAGATCGGAAATTGTATGCTGTTTTTTTGTAACAGCGGCAAAAAGTGCTTCAAACGCAACGCAGTATACTATTGTTTCAACGAGTACAAGTGCGGCTTTAAAGCCAAAGTAAATACAGCCCATAATAGCTGACGGCAGAAGTGCGATAATAACCATAAGCATTATCTTCTGCGTGGAAAGACCGCCGCTTCTGTGAGGCGACGGAGAAACTCTTAAACCTGTCATAATATTTTCTCCTTTCTCACTTCTTCGGGGCAGGTCTTGGAAGAAGTCCCTTTGCAAGCTGATTTGCTTCTGCGAGGGGCTTATTTGCGGGGCATATATATGAACAGCAGCCGCAATTCATACAAAGCGAAACCTTTAATTCCTGCAAAGCCTCAATATCCTTATTCTTATATGCGTTAAGCAGAAGATTAGGCATAAGGTTCATCGGGCATACCTTTATACAGTTGCCGCAGCGTATGCAGGCGGATTCCTTTTTCTCCTCGATCTCATCAAAGGCGAGAACGGCATTCGTTGTTTTGGTGATGACCTGCTGTTCGGTATCATAAACGGACGAACCCATCATCGGACCGCCAAGAAGAACCTTTTTAGGGCTTTCAGCACCGCCAAATTCAAGAATTTCCGAAAGCCTTGTTCCTATTGGCACGATATAATTGCCCTTGTTTTTCTTTACACTGCTTCCGTCAAGGGTAATACGCTTTGAAACGAGGGGCATACCTGTTTTCAGATATGTGCTTACAAAAGCCGCTGAGGAAACGTTCATAACCATAACTCCCTCATTTGCAGGAAGCTCACCCTCTTCGACTATTCTTCCAGTAGCAGAGAAGATTATGACCTTTTCCGCACCCTGTGGATAGGAGGACGGGAGAGTTACGACCTCTATTGACTTATTTCCCTTAGTTTTTTCCTTGAAAAGCTCAATTGCTTCAGGCTTATTATTCTCAATACAAATTTTACAATTAGGAATATCGAGCCATTTCTGTACAAGCTGTATTCCGTTAATAACATCATCAGGTGCTTCGACCATCTGTCTGAAATCGGCTGTAATAAACGGCTCACATTCAGCGGCATTGATAACAAGCGTATCAATCGGAGTTTTTGACGGATCAAATGCCATTTTAACGTGCGTAGGGAAGCCTGCACCGCCAAGGCCGACAAGTCCGCTGTCACGGATAGCCGAAATAAAGGATTTTCTGTCAGTTATTCCGGGTGCTTTGATGTTTTCATCGGCTTTCTGCTCGCCGTCCGTATCAATCACGGCCGCTTTGCAGGTTGAACCGTTCGCAAGTGGATAATCCGTTATTGCACTTACCGTTCCCGAAACAGGTGAATGTATCGGAGCTGACATAAAAGCCTCCGTATCGCCTATTTTCTGACCGACAAGCACGGTATCCCCTGCCTTGACAAGGCAATCGCATGGTGCGCCCATTGACATTGACATCGGAACGACTATCTGCTTCGGCAGAGCAAATTCAACCGTGGCAGAGCCTTGTGTTCCCTTATCATGCGAAAGATGAACACCGTTAAGTTTTTTCATCTGCATATTCCTCCCTTTATTGGTATCGGGCAGAATTTACCCGATATAATACAATTTTTTGAGGGTTATCAAAGCCTTGACAACCGTTTTTTCAGCTGCGGCGAGAGCCTTCCCGAAACCGCACCTGTGAAAAAGCCCGAGGCTATCGCTGTGACGAGAAGCATCGGTGCATAATATAATGTATATATACTGCCTGTAAAAAAACAAGCGGCAAAAAGCTGACCAAAGATATGAAGAACCGCTCCCGAAACGCTCACCGAAATATAGGACGATTTCGTTTTTTTCAGCAGAATCACCATAACTGCAAAGGACGGCAGACCTCCACATACGGACATAGTTCCTGCTGTAAAGCCTCTTGTAAGCATAACAAAAGCCGATTTTAACAGCGTTATAAGAAGTGCGGTAGGTGCGTTTATACATTCAGCCGCACAAAGCACCACAATATTTGCAAGACCTATTCTCACTCCTGCGGGAAGAAAGGCTGAACACATACTTTCCATAGCTGTAAGTGCCGCCGCAAGTGCAAGCAATATTCCCGAAACGGCGATATATGCCGCCGCAGATCTGAACGGATTAAGCTTCATATCTATTCCTAAATAATCGCTGATTAATACGTTTCGCTTTAATCAGCGGATTTCTAATTCAAGACAATATCAATATTATCGTCATTATTTTCGTTGATTATTCTTACCGATATACGATTTGGCAAACAGACAATTGTCTGCTTTGACGAGGATATAAAGCCTGTTTTCACGCAGACCTTATCGGGGCAGTCCGAATCGGAAACACGGATCTTTTTATCACTCACTTCAAGGGTAACTCCATATTCCTCTAACGGATATAAGCCGCTCTCATAAAGAGGATAGCTCCCGACCTGCTCACCGTTATAATAGACCGCCGCATATGAACCGCCTGAACCGCTGTTTATCAGCATTATTACTGCAACAAGCAGAATAACCGCCGCAATAACAATATCGGAAAGCTTAAATATCCGCCTTGAGCCTGAATCCTGATTTTTCATAAAGTGTAAAATCAACTCCTTGGCTGACATAGACGTTTTTTTCATTATCTGCCGCAACTATTTCAAAGCCTGTATCCTCAGATATAAAATCTTTAAGAGTTTCAGTTCCGCCGATATACAGAGCCGTTGCTAAAAGATCGGTATATATGCCGCCATTTTCCATTTCCACAGGAGCTGTCACTGTAACGGAAACAAGATCTGTTTCAACAGGCATACCTGTTTCAGGCGAAAGAATATGCTCATATTTTACGCCATTTTCTTCAAAAAAGCGCTCATATCCTCCGCTTGTTGAGATAAATGCCGCCTTTGTTTCAATAACTCCGAGGTAATCTGACGGAGAATCGGGATTTTTTACAGCCGCTCTGAACAAAGAGCCATCAGGCTTTTCGCCATACAAAAGCGTTGACGAACCAAGCGAAGCTATTTCAAACCCTGTACCGACTTCATCGAGCAAGGCTTTGACCTTATCGCAGGCATAACCCTTGGCAGAAGCACCAAAATCGAGCTTTGTACCATCTGGCATAAGCGAAAAAGGTATATTTTCATTGGTAATAGTCGCAACAGCCTCCGCAAGCTCATTTTCATCGGGGACGTGAGGATCTCCTCCCGAAATTCCCCAAAGCTGCGTAACCGCACCGCAGGTATAATTAACGCTTTTACCAAAAAGATATTCAAAGCGTTCGTTCCATTCACGGCACAATGCGGCACATTCAGTAATATTCTCCCCTGTAAGCTGATTGGCATTTTTTTCATAAACCTCTGAAAATTCGCTGTCAAGCTCTTTAAGCAGGGAAATAGTGCCGTTATCCTCCGTTTTATCGGAGGTAACGCTGACATATGTGTCAAAAAGGAACAATTCCTCCGTTCTGTTATTTTCCATATTATGCGTATTTATTCCGCATGAGCAGAATATCAGGCAAGGAAACACCGACAGGATAATCAAAGAGATATTTTTTAAGATATTCATACATTTTCATTTTATCGCAATATTATCTTTACGTCAAGAGCTTTTTTTATTTACCTTAAAAAACAGCGTTTCACACAAAACAAAGAGGCGAAAAACCTTGTTTTTATGCTCTTTTTACACTAAAAAAAGTGGAACGCTTTTTACACGTTCCACTTTTTATCATTTTGAGCTTTCAGTAATTATTTTTATCTTCGCTTCGCTGTTCTTTACAACGTTAAGCAATGATGTAGCAGAGCCAGCATATTCCTCTGAAAGTGATGACGCTGTTATCACGCCCGACTCGGACGCAAAATCATTATCGCAGAATGCAACTCCCTTTGCCGCCGCATTTGCTTCAGCCTCGCACATTGACATTGCCGCAGAAGCCGCAGAGCCTGCGACCTGCTCAGGAACTGTAAAGAAACGCTCGTCATTCTTTGAATTGCAGGAAAATACTATTCTGAACATTTTATATATAGCAAGCATTATATATGACGATACCGCTTTTAATATAGTATTGCTCCCCGTTTTCTGAACAAGTGAAAACAGCACATTCATTGAATTAACAATAAGCTTCCTGTTGAATGCCGCCATCATACTTCCGCCAGCGGCTATCTTTCCCGAATTTGAATCCTGCTCAGGAATATCGTCATAAGAAAGTGTATTTCCTGCCGGCTCAGGCGAACGTCCAAGCAGATAATCGCAGGAAACATTGTAATAATCCGCCGCCTTGACAAGAAAATCAAGTCCGCATTCACGGATACCTTTTTCATAATGTGAAAGCAACGCTTGCGAAACTCCAAGCTCTGCCGCCGCATTTTTCTGACTGATGCCTCGTTCTTTCCTTAAAAGAGTAATGATTCTTGGAAAGTCGGAATTCATCTTGTCACCTCCCGATCGTTCATTCAGTCGATTTTTCTTTTTCTATTTTTCTCGACAAATACATACAGTAAATTATATCTTATAACTTACATTTTGTAAAGGGATTTTTCGAAAAAAACTCTATAAATGTTTCAATCCATTTTTGGTGAAGTTACATAATTGCAAAAATGCCGCAAATGACGTAAAATCGCAATTATACAAGATATTGTGCCAATTCTGTACAACCTTGACAAGATGTTGGAAAGCCAGAATTTGTCCAAAATGTAAACTTTATGCATACAAATCGTGTGCCGTGCAGAAGCCTTATTGACAAAAAATCAGCATTATTATATACTATATTTAAAGTAAGTAATATAGGATGGTCTTTTTGTTTTTATGAATGGTTATAAAATTACATTTATTCGTCATGGTCTAACCGAGGCAAATGAAAAGGGCATTTATATCGGCAAATCCGATTGGCCGCTCTCCGATAAGGGCAGAGCTGAGCTTGAAGAAAAAGCCGAAATTATGTCCTATCCAAAGGTGAACAGGGTTTATTCAAGCCCGCTTACAAGAGCCTTGCAAACTGCGGAGATACTTTTCCCCGACCGTGAAATCGTCATCTGCGATGAGATGACCGAAATGGACTTCGGTGTTTTTGAGGGAATCGAGCTTGACGATCTGCTTGAGCTTGACAGCTACCACAAATGGATAAAGGGCGGACTTGATAATCCGCCGCCGAATGGTGAAAGCCTGCGTAATATGATAAACCGCAGCCTCTCTGGGCTTAATCTCATAATTATGGATATGATGAAGGAAAGCATACATGAAGCTGCTGTTATCACGCATTCGGGCATACTTATGAATCTTATGTCCTGCTTTGGTCTGCCGAAAATGAAGCCGATGGATTTTGCCTGTGAGCCGGGTGAGGGTTATATGGTAAATGTTTCGGCAATGCTCTGGCAGAACGGCGGCGTTTTCGAAATAATCGGAAAGGTTCCGTTTGAAAATTCCTCTGATTACAACGAATTTTAAGGAGATTACCGATGAAAAGCTTGAATAACGAGCGTTACAGGCGGTCTGCGGCGGAGCGTTTAAGATGCTGCTGGGGCGAATGCGTTGGAGAGGTTTTTGTTTCATCAGCGATTATTGCTCTTGCCATAATTGCGTTCTATCTTGTGACGGAGATACTTTTCCTGCTTGGCATAAACGATTTCAGGATAACAGAACCCTCGGGAGGATATTTATGGCTGGCAGTAGGTGCATTAACAACGGCATTGCTTGTCTATATTGCAATGATACCGCTTAAATACGGCTGTGCGTGGTTCTATTTCCGACAGGCGGCAGGAAACAGCATTCCAGCATCGGGATTTTTCAGCTGTTATGCACATATGC
>CAYOAV010000007.1:45148-48564 GCA_964402055.1 uncultured Ruminococcus sp.
TTTCTGCGTGACTGCGGAGCTTCCCGACGGCTTATTACACGGCTTAAAAGAGTTCCCATGGGCATAACGCTGAACGGAGTTCAAGCAAGGACGATCGATATTGTACATTCGGGCGATGTTGCGGCAATGCTTATCGAAAAGGGCGAAGCTCTTGACGAAAACTGCGAATTATATGCCCCTATCGTCTATGAGGATAATGACCTTGTTGTTTATGACAAGCCTGTAAATATGCCTGTTCACCCATCGCACCGCCATAGGAATGACACCCTGGGTAATCTTTTTTCCGCACAGCATAGCGAGCTTACCTTCCGACCGATAAACAGGCTTGATAAAGACACATCGGGCTTATGCGTTATTGCGAAAAATTCCTTTGCGGCGGCAAGGCTTTCGGGGAATATTAAAAAAACCTATTATGCTGTTATCTGCGGCAGACTTACGCAGGACGGCACAATTGATGCTCCCATCGGCAGGCAAGGCGATTCCGTTATAACAAGAGAGGTTCGCCCTGACGGACAGCGTGCAGTCACGCATTACACCGTAATTGACGGAAATGAAAAATACACTCTTGTAAAAATAAAGCTTGAAACGGGCAGAACTCATCAGATAAGGGTGCATTTTTCACATCTCGGATATCCTCTTGCAGGAGATGATATTTACGGCGGAGATACTTCTGACATAACACATCAGGCTCTTCACTGCGGAGAATTAGAGCTTATCTCCCCTGTTTCGGGGGAAAATCTTAAGCTTCATTCTCCGATAAGGGCGGATATGGAAAATCTTTTGAAAAAACCAAAAAATGCACTCCAAAGCCATTGACCTTGGAGTGCATATTTTTTACTTCAATTTCCAGATATCACGGGCATAATCCTCAACTGCTCTGTCGGCAGAGAAGATTCCAGCTCCTGCAATATTATGGAGGGACATCTTATTCCACTTTTCCTTGTCCTTATAGCATTCGGAAATATACTGCTGTGCAGACTGATAAGCATCAAAATCTGCAAGGACCATATAAGGATCCTTGAATTTGAGAGAATTTGCAACCTCTTCAAACTGACAGCCGTTGATTCCTGTATACATTTTATTGATAGCTCTGTCGATAACATCGTTATTCTGGCAGTAGCTTTCAGGACGGTAGCCCTGTGCCTGCTTAGCAAGAACCTCCTCAGCATTCATACCGAAGATGAAGATGTTGTCAATTCCGACCTGATCCTTGATTTCGATGTTTGCACCATCAAGTGTTCCAAGGGTCAATGCACCGTTAAGCATAAGCTTCATATTACCTGTACCTGAAGCTTCCTTACCTGCGAGAGAGATCTGCTCGGAAACCTCTGCGGCTGGCATAAGCAGCTCTGAAAGGCTTACGCAATAGTTTTCAAGGAAGAATACCTGCAGCTTCTTGCTTACAACAGGATTCTTTCTGATCTCCTCGCCGAGTGCCCAAATCATCTTGATGATCTGCTTAGCAAGATAATATCCCGGGGCAGCCTTAGCGGCAAAGATATATGTCTTAGGAACAAAATCAGCGTTAGGGTTATCAAGGAGATACTGATACTCTGCGATGATATTGAGTGCGTTAAGGTGCTGACGCTTATATTCGTGCAGACGCTTAACCTGAACATCGAAAATACTGTCTGTATTGAGAACAGTACCGAAATTGGACTTTACATACTTAGCAAAACGCTTTTTATTTTCAAGCTTTATCTTGCCGAGCTTTTCAAGAACCTTCTTATCGTCCTCAAATTTATTGAAATTAGCAAGCTCTCCAGCATTTTTCTTGAAGCCGTCACCGATAGTATCGGAAAGAAGCTCTGTAAGACCAGGGTTTGCCTGAAGAAGCCATCTTCTGTAAGCGATACCGTTTGTAACGTTCTTGAACTTATACGGAGTATCAGCATATTCGTTATTGAATACGTCCTGCTTGATGATATCGGAATGGAGCTTTGAAACGCCGTTTACGCTATGTGAAGCACATACGCAGAGGAGAGCCATATGAATCTGATTATTCTGAATGATAGACATTCTTGTAACCTTTGCACTGTCGCCGATTCTTTCCATAAGCTCTGCACAATAACGGTTATTAATTTCAACAATGATAGAGAAAATACGTGGAATAACCTGCTTAACAAGGTTCATATCCCATTTTTCGAGAGCTTCTGCAAGAACTGTATGGTTTGTATATGCAAAAGTATTTGTAACGATATGCCAAGCCTTATTCCAGTTATAACCGCAGTCATCGAGAAGTATTCTCATAAGCTCTGGTATAGCGAGAGTCGGGTGGGTATCGTTGATATGGATAGCAACCTTTTCATGGAGGTTATCGAGAGTACCGTAAATATTCATATGACGGTTTACGATATCTCCGACAGAAGCCGCACACATAAAATACTGCTGACGCAGACGAAGCGACTTACCCTCAAGGTGGTTATCGTTAGGATAAAGAACCTTAGAGATAGCCTGTGCAACTGTGTTCTGTGAAAGCGACTTAGCATAATCGCCCTGATTGAACATCTGCATATCAAAGGACGGAGCCTTTGCCTGCCACAAACGGAGAACGGAAACGCCCTCGCCGTCATAGCCAGGAACATACATATCATAAGGAACAGCATAAACTGTGCTGTAATTATTATAGGAGATATGATGATACTTATCGTCCCAATGCTCGGTCACTTCGCCGTCGAAATGAACCTCGATAGTTTTATCCTTTTTAGGAACGAGCCATGTTTCGCCGCCGGGAAGCCAGTTATCGGGAAGCTCTGTCTGCCAGCCGTCCTCTATCTTCTGCTTGAAGATACCATATTCATAGCAGATAGAATAACCCATTGCAGGATAACCGTCTGTAGCAAGTCCGTCAAGGTAGCAAGCTGCAAGTCTTCCAAGACCGCCGTTTCCAAGTCCTGCGTCAGGCTCATATTCATAAATTCTGTCGATATTAACGTCCCAGGATTTCATAATATCTTCAGCGATATCATTGATTCTGAGGTTAAAAAGGCTTGTTTTAAGTGAACGTCCCATAAGGAATTCCATTGAGAGGTAATAAACCTCTTTTCTGCCTTCGGAATGAACCTGATTACGGAACTTTCTGCGTTTTTCACGGAGAAGCTCAACAACAACGGTTGAAAGAGCCTTATAGATCTGATTATCCGATGCGTCTATCGGAGTAACATTATATTCAGTCTGGAGGGTATTACGGATTCTTTCTTCGAGATCCGCCTTATTAATAACGGGCTGCATAGTACAAATCCTTTCTTAATCCATATTCATAATATGCAGACAGAAAAAACGGTACGTCAAGGCAATACCGCACAAAGCCGTTAGGCGGTCTTGGTGTGGTGTTGCCTTTATACTATCATACATACTACCTTTTAATTATACAACATTTTTCTCCCTTTTACAATCGTAATTTTAAACAAATATGC
>CAYOAV010000007.1:48664-52421 GCA_964402055.1 uncultured Ruminococcus sp.
GCTTCAAGCTTTGTCTTGATGTCCTCAGCCTCAGCCTTGGAAGCACCTTCCTTAAGAGCCTTAGGAGCAGCTTCAACAAGCTCCTTAGCTTCCTTAAGGGAAAGACCGCAGATATCCTTAACAGCCTTGATAACGTCCATCTTCTTGTCACCGAAGGAAGCAAGAACAACGTCAAATTCTGTCTTTTCAGCTGCAGCAGCAGCACCGCCAGCAACAGGAGCAGCAGCAACTACTGCGGAAACTCCGTACTTCTCCTGAACGCCTTCAACGAGCTCATTGAGTTCGATGATTGTAAGGGAATCGATAAGATCTAAAATATTTGTAATTTTCTCAGATGCCATGATAATAATCTCCTTTATAATTTAATATTGTGCGTAAAACACTTTATGCGGTCAAGCTATGCCGCATACGTCATTGCAATTAAGCAACCTCTTCTGCGGACTTCTTGTCTGCAACAGCCTGAACTGTAGCAGCAAACTTCTGAAGTGGGCTCTGAAGAGAACCGAGAAGCTGTGCAAGAAGAACTTCCTTGGAAGGAATCTTGGAAAGAGCAGTAACTCCAGCCTTGTCGTAAATTTCATCACCGATGAAGCCAGCCTTCATAGAGAAAGTAGACTTTTCATCAGCACCTTCGATATACTTACCGATGATACGAGCAGGAGCAGTCTGGTCATCGTTGGAAAGAGCGATAGCGGTTGTTCCCTCGAGAACATTCTCAAGACCCTCAAGACCAACGTTTTTAAGAGCGAAACGGAGCATGGAGTTCTTCTCTACGAAGTACTGCACGCCTGCCTCTCTGAGTTCCTTACGAAGCTTTGTATCGTCAGCAACGGAAATACCCTTGTAATCAACGATAACACCTGCAGCGGAATTCTTGATGAGGTCAGTAAGAGCTTCAACTCTTGCCTTCTTGGATTCAAGTACCTTTGTGCTTGGCATAAAATTTCACCTCCGTAATTGTATGTCTTGTAACAACAATTGCTTTCGGTATCCGTAAAAAAGAAAAACCTTTTCAGTCAAAGACAGAAAAGGGCAAAAGTACGATTATACTTAAGCGATCTTTCCTCGGCAGGATTTACGGTAAAAACCACCTGCTGTCTTTAGAACACGATAGCCGTTGTCAAACAACTCTGTAATTTTATCATACTTTTTTATCTTTGTCAAGAGTTTTTTGAAAAAATGCAGAAAAAATTTTTCAGCCGTTTCTCAAAATGTCATCAAAATCAAAACTATTGGCTAATTGATATGAAGAAAAGCCACCAAACATTTTTCTCGGATAATTGTTTACCCAATGTTCAACGTATCGAATAAATTTTTTACTATTGCTCCACCAATTAAATCTTGAAGATTTATACGAAGAACCGCAGCCGAAAGCCTAGGAAGAAAACCGCAGAAATATGCGGATATTTCAAGGTTTTCTGACGACGGATTTTGGTTGCGGGGCAAGCAGAAAATTCAGGAGTTAATTTGGGGAGCAATACATATCGGCGTACACGCCCGTTCCCCCACGAACGAAAGGAGAAATGCAAATGGCTCACTTAGAAAAATATACAGCCGCCGCAGTAGGATATATGTTCGTCCATTACGACAGGACACATTCAAGCAATACAAGCAATATTGACGAAAGCCGCACACACCTGAATTACAACCTTGCAGAAAAAAATCAGCCCCTCTCTTGCCTTGATTCTCTGCACAAGAGAATGAGCGAGATCAAAGTTTTGAAAAGAGCGAATGTAAATGTAATGTGCGATTGGGTAGTAACCGCACCCGTTCATATGGACGAAAGCTCACCACATTTGCATTACAATTTCGTTCCCGTGGTAAAAGATAAGAAAAACGGCAAACTAAATCTCTCCGCAAAAGAGTGTATCACCCGAAAAGACTTGAAGTCGTTCCACACCGACCTCTCAAAACGTATGATTGAAGTTTTCGGCAGGGACATAGGAATACTCAACGGAGCGACCGTCGGCGGAAACAAGACTATCAAGCAGCTCAAACAGACAAGTGCCAACCTCAAAGCGTTCAAGGCAGTGCCTATCGAAGAAGAAAGCTCTGCCGTGTATAAGCTACTCGGAAAAGATAAGGTAGTCGTAAAACGTTCCGAGCTTGACCGTCTGAACAAAGATGTTGAGGACGCTCAGCTCATATCAAGCAATCAAAATTCGATAATTGCCGACCTTAATGAACAGAAACGCAAAGCAGACCGCAAGAATGAAAAAGCGGAAGAACGCCTTCGGGCTGCAGAAGAAAAAGCCGACAGTATTATTAAAAATGCAACGAAACAAGCTGACAATATGACCAATGCAGGCTCTGCCCTCTGCCGCAAATTTGGAAAGACTGAGCTTGCCGAAGAAATCGACACCAAATACGGTTTAGGTGACAGCATAGTCGAGGAATACGAACGTTTGACAGAAAAAAACAGAAGCCAATGCCGCAGCAACAGCGGACTCAGCTTATAACGAAAACGCCGCCAGACTTTATGAACGGACGGCTCATTTTTTAGGAGATGACAAGATGAACATTTTTGAAGAAGTAAAGGCGGCTGTGGATATAAATATTGCCGCCGATTTCAATATCCTTATTCACGATGATTTCAAGCCGAAAGGACAGGTTTGCAACAAGGTTTCCCCTCAAAGGATAGTTACATATAAAGAGCGTGAAAACAGGGCATACAGACTACTTGCCGACTACTGCAAATACCTTGAGGAGTGCCGAATACGATATGCACCACCTTCTCCCTAGGAGCGTCCGCAGCCGTTGTTCGTTACCACTCTGTGTTAGTTGGAGATGTTTAAATACTATCGGGACATATTTATATATGGTGACTATAATGAGCGTAAAGCCTTTATAGAAGAGCAGGGCAAACTACTTGAAGCAATTTCATCTATCCTTATAAACAAGGCAGCATAATTCAATCAGAAAAAAATATTTCTGACCTCTTCCCACATTTTTCTTAACCCAACAACACCATCGGAAGGTTGTGTTGAAAATACAAATTTCTTAAAATCGGCAGAATACTGTTCATCACTGGACTGTACTGCCGATTTTGCCGTTTTCAATATATTCTCCATACATTTTTTTGCAATATCCACAACAAGCCAGTCATCATCATCGTACCAACCGATACCTCCGGAAAGCAAATCATCAAGCTCATTGATAACTGTAAGATACGCCTTTGCCTTGTTTACGGAATCAGCAGCATTGTCCATCTTCTCCAGGAATACATCTCCGCCTTCATAAAGAATATCAGCACTTGCTGAACTCGGATCATCAATAGTTTCGATATAATTATACATAAAGCCTTTCAAGATCTCGTCAGCATTATCCGAATGCTTTATCTTTTCACGAACATAACGCTCAAATAAATAGTTTCTATCTGCATGATCACTTATCAAATCTATAAGCTCTTCCTTTGAGCAGGCGGCAAGCTCTTCTTTGAATCGCCTTACATCTTCCATAGTTTCCATAGCAATTTTCCTTTCCAATGGAATAAATATGTCGTCAACAGTCGTCATAGAAAATATTATCTGTAATACGTCATTTCAAGACATCACACCGACACAAATTTATACGACAGAAATACGACACTTTTCTGCGAAAACGGGACAAAATCGTACAAAAATACCGTCTGAAAACGCATTTAGCACGAGAAAACACAATATAGCAAAATGTCCGCAAACGGCGTACCTACGGCGTTTGCGGACTTCAAATGTGGCAGGGGCAGTAAGAATCGAACTCACGACACGCGGTTTTGGAG
>CAYOAV010000008.1:0-1192 GCA_964402055.1 uncultured Ruminococcus sp.
GCTATTGCAAGTGCTAGTACTACCGCTAAGACGGTTACGGATACTTCTGTTGATATTGCTCCCCCAATTAACTCCTGAATTTTCTGCTTGCCCCACAACCGAAGTCCGTCGTCAGAAAACCTTGAAATATCCGCATATTTCAAGGTTTTCTTCCTAGGCTTTCGGTTGTGGTTCTTCACCAAAATTTTCACGATTTAATTGGTGGAACAAAATAATAAGTAGGCTGATTCTATGTGTAATTTAAGTCAGAGAATATATAACTTAGGCAAGATTTTATTAAAAAATGTTCCCGCTACTTGACAAACTATGAATTATGTGTTATACTTGCTTCATTAATTTGTAAGAAAGGGGGGCAGGCAAATGTTCAAGCGTTTATTTCATAAAACAGAAATGCAACTTTGTCTGCCCGTCTGAGAGCGTTCTTTTACGGCTATTAAGCGTACATTTCTGTTTTGGAAGTGTACGCTTTTTATTATTCCCTGATTTTTCAGGAAAAACGGAAAGGAATGAAATTAATGAAAGAGAAAAAGTATTCGGCTTTTGACAATGTGAAGTATATGCTGAAAATACTCTGGCAGGGGAGCAAGGGATTTGTCAGCTATACTTTTTTCAAGCTTTTTGCAGAAAATGTATTTTGGACGTTTTTTTCGGTATATCTTACGCAATGGATATACGAGGCGATCGAAAAGCAGACTCCCTTTGCGGCATTGGCGGCATTTGTCGGGGTAATGTGCCTTGGTCACATCTGTATTCACGTTATCAGTGCAATACATCAGCTTTGTGAGAAACAATTCCTGCCGAAGATGTATCAGGATTTTTACAAGCGTGTTATAAACAAATCCGTAGCTATGGATTATGCGGAATTTGAACGTCCTGATTTTTATGACAAATACACCCGTGCATTGAATGAATGCCAGTGGCGTGGAAATATAATATTATACAATTCTGCACGTCTTGTTTCGGGGATAGCTTCGGCGGTGGTAGCTATGATAATCATAGCAAGGGTTGATCCGTATCTGATGCTGTTCGTTCTTCCGACGCTTGCAATATCTTTGATCCTTGGTAAAAAGGAAAGCGAGCTTTATTATTCGCTTGATATTTCAAATACCCGTGACGGGCGAACAGGCGGTTATGTAAAGCGTGTTTTTTATGAGAAGAAATACGCAGGTGAGCTTCGTCTTTTCGGCATTGG
>CAYOAV010000008.1:1292-24749 GCA_964402055.1 uncultured Ruminococcus sp.
AAGGAAAGTGCATTTGTAACAAATCTCCGTGAGTTCCTTTCTTATACTCCGAAAAATGATGAGCGTGAGCTTATTACAGCAGAAAAGCTCGATGATATTGAAATAAAGAATATGAGCTTTACCTATGAGGGTGCGGATAAGCCAACGCTTCATAACGTCAGCCTTACAGTACATAAGGGTGAAAAAATTGCAATAGTCGGTCATAACGGTGCAGGAAAAACCACTCTTGTAAAGCTGATAATGGGGTTATATGAGCCGACAGAGGGCGAAATTGACATCAGCGGAAGAAAAACCACCGAATATGAGCCGAAATCCTTTCACAATCGCTTCGGAACGGTTTTTCAGGATCTTCAGGTATTTGCTCTGCCTCTTTCACATAATGTTCTTATGCACAAGCCGAAAAATGACGATGAACGCAGGCTTTGTGAGGACGCTTTGCGCAAGGCACAGTTCGGCGACAAGCTTGACAGCCTTGAAAAGGGCATTGACACAATGGTGACAAAGGAATTTGACGAAAAGGGCTTAGGTCTTTCGGGCGGCGAGGCACAGAAGATAGCCATTGCGAGGATATTCGCACGCAGACCTGACATTGTAATTCTTGATGAGCCAAGCTCTGCACTTGATCCTATTTCAGAATATAATATGTACAACAATATGCTCACGGCGACAGACGGAGAAACGGTTATTTTCATCTCGCACCGCCTTTCTGCGACACGTGACGCTGACCGCATTTATATGTTTGAAAATGGTACGGTCATCGAGCAGGGAAGCCATACCGAGCTTATGGAAAAGAACGGAAAATATGCGGAAATGTGGAAATTGCAGGCGGAAAATTATCTTGCAGAGGGGGTTAATGTATGAGCGGAAATAAAATAAGCATAAAAAGGCTTGCTTCAAATGTAGTTTATGTGTTAAAATATGCAATGAAGCATAATAAAAAAATGGCATTGTCTTATATCGTAGGTTTATCTGTTCATTTTGGTTTGGATACGGTTATAGCGACCTTTATGCTTATGAGAATAATCAATCAGATAACCTTATCTGCGGAAATATCGGAGATAATGACCACTATCGGGATAATCGTTTTGCTCACGATAATAAGATATGTTATATTCCGTATATGTGAGAATTACTTTGAAACAAAAATGGTAGGCTTTAACGGTGCAATTCAGCGTGAGCTTATGGAAAAGGCTAAGCTTATGGATCTTAAATTCTATGATATTCCTGAATATTATGATGATTTTATCATTGCGGCATCTCAATCCGAGCAGATGTGCATTAAGGCGATACAAAGCGTAGGCAACATTATTGCAAGTATTATGAGCCTGCTTATTGCAGGAACTATGATACTGACGGTCGAGCCGCTAATTGTTATTTTCCCTGTAATAGGTTTTTTAGTTAATATTATCACACGCTTTAAAATATCCAAGCTTGAATATGAATACAATCTTGAAAAACAGCGTATCGGAAGAAAGGCTGATTATTCAAAGAGAGTATTCTATCAGCCTGAATATGCCAAGGAGGTAAAGCTGACAGGCATTGAGGACGCACTTATGGAGCAATATGACGAGGCAATAGCAGAGGAACGCAAAATGGCGATGAAATATTCGCTTAAAATCATCGTTCCGACGCTTATAAACTGGATAACGGTATTCACGCTATGTCAGTTTTATGCCGTGCCTGTATTTCTTGCTTATCTTGCAATTGAAAAGAAGAGTATTCAGCTGGGCGAGGTCGCTTCTTTGAAAAATGCCACAAACGATGTTAAATCTACGTTTGATTTTATGAATTATGCGTTGGTGGATTTTCAGGAGGTAGGTCAGTATGCGGAAAAATTCAGACGCTTTATGGACGCTGAAATAAATATTGAGGGCTGCAAGGGTGATACGCCAATTCCCGAAAATGACAGCACGCTTGAACTACGCAACGTTGGATTTAAATATAAGGACGATGAAAAATATGTCCTTAAAAATATCAATATGACGATACGCAAGGGTGAAAAGCTTGCCCTTGTCGGCGAGAACGGTGCAGGAAAATCCACACTTATAAAGCTTATTATGAGGCTTTACGATGTTACCGAGGGTGAAATACTTTTCGGGGGAGTTGATATACGCAGGCTTGACATCAGAGAATATCGTGAAAAAATCGGAACGGTCTTTCAGGATTTTCAGATTTACGGTGCATCTCTCGGAGAGAATGTAAAAACTGCGGCTGTTGATGAAAATGAGCCTGAAAAAATCGTTGATGCACTTGGACGTGCGGATTTCAGTTCTAAACTCAAAAAGCTTGAAAACGGTATTGATACCGAGCTTACAAAGGAATTTTCAGAAAGTGGTACTATTCTTTCAGGAGGAGAGGGTCAGAAGGTGGCAATTGCAAGAATGTTTATGCGTGATATGCCGATAGCTATTCTTGACGAGCCAAGCTCCGCACTTGATCCGATAGCTGAATACCGTCTGAACAAAAGTATGCTTGAAAATGCGGAAAATCAAGCTGTTATACTTATTTCGCACCGCTTATCCACTACAAAGGACGCTGACAGGATAATACTGCTTGAAAACGGCTCTATCGCTGAAAGCGGAACGCATAATGAGCTTCTGGAAAAATGCGGAAGCTATGCGAAAATGTGGACTGTGCAGGCTGAAAAATACGCTATGATGAGATAAGAGGAAATAAAATGTCAGAAAAAATATCTGCGGCAGAGCTTTGCTCTATGGAAAATTATGTTATAATAGATATCCGTGATGAGTATTCATATTCTTTCGGTCATATTGACGGAGCAAGGCTTTTATCGCCTAAGCTTTCAGATGGTGAGCTTAAAAAGGAGCTTGCTTTTTTGAACGGTGAAAGGCTTATCGTCTGCGGTAACGGCGGAATTATGGGCGAGGAATTTGCCGACAGGCTCAATACTCTTGGTATAAACGCTGTCAATCTTGACGGTGGGTATATAGACTGGTTAAGGACAACTCTTGAAACAGGCGAATCCAAGGCAGATGACGCTGAAAGAAGCATAAGGAAAAAATTCCATAGCTGTATTCTGAGCAGGTTCACAAGGGCATTGAATGAATATCAGCTTATAAATGAGGGAGATAAAATTGCCGTTTGCATTTCGGGCGGCAAGGATTCGATGCTTATGGCGAAGCTTTTTCAGGAGATAAAGCGTCATAACAAAATGGAGTTCGAGGTCATATTCCTGCTTATGGATCCTGGCTATAGTGAAGCTAACCGCAGAATAATTGAAAAAAATGCGGAGCTGCTCGATATTCCGCTCACGATTTTTGAAACGGATATATTTTCCTCTGTATTCAATGTAAGGACAAATCCCTGTTATCTTTGTGCGAGAATGAGGAGAGGAAATCTTTACGCAAAGGCTAAGGAGCTTGGCTGTAATAAGATAGCATTGGGACACCATTTTGATGATGTTATCGAAACGATACTTATGGGAATGATCTATGGCGGTCAGGTTCAGACTATGATGCCGAAGCTTCATAGTGCAAATTTCCCCGGTATGGAGCTGATACGTCCGATGTATTTTGTCCGTGAGGAGGACGTTAAACGCTGGAGAGATTATAACGGCTTGCATTTTATTCAATGTGCGTGCAAATTTACAGATCAGGCGGCATCTGAAAATGATAACGAGCATACATCGAAACGGCAGGAGATAAAGCAGCTTATCGCAAGGCTTGCAAAGATAAATCCGCAGATTGAGATGAATATTTTCCGCAGTGTTGAGGGAGTTAATCTTAAAACGCTTATGTCATACAAGGATTTTGACGGAGAGCTGCATCATTTTCTTGATAATTATGAGGATTTGGTTGAATAAAGAAATCGAAATCCGAGGTTTTCGTTTGAGGATCTCGGATTGTTTTTTTATCTGAACGTTTTTCTTTGCTTATAGGGAGGGATGTATTTATCTGATATTCCACGCTTATGCTTGGTATTTTTTGCGATTTCAAGCATTCTGCGGCGGTATTCCTCACGTTTTCTTGTACGTTCGGCTATTTTATCACGGCAGTATATTATACGCTGGGCGATTCGTTCACCATCTGTATAATAATCGTGAATTTCAACCGAATGTACAATTTCGCCTCCGTTTGAATTATACCACCAATTATCAAAATCAATGCCGTTTTCTGTGCGTTCAAAGCCTAACCATTCGGCATCCTGACAGAAATAGCGTGCTTTTCCGTTGATGATTATGCAATTTCTGTAATATTCCGTGCTTTCAACATCGTTGAGGTTGATTATCCACAGCTTTTTATAGTGGCGGAGCTTACCGTCACAGCGGACAGTTCTGTTTAGCTCGGAAATTATAAGCAGGGAATCGGATATTTCTATTGAGGTATGCTTTTTATGAGAGGATATTGAAACATCGGAGAGTATTCCGCCGATAACGCAGACAATAAAGCTATATGCGGTGCAGAAATATGTACCGAAAAAGATGGATTTGTAAATGACGCTCGGGATACCGACCTCGGAGGTCACGGAGATAATAACAATCACAAGAAGTGCGGCAATAAGGCTTAATGACGGAATATTTGCAAGAAAGATACGCCTTATGAAAATAGAATTAAGCTTTTTTTCATTTATGCGAAAGGTTTTGTTCAAATGCCACACCTCCTTATTGTGATACATTATGATTTCATTATACTATTTTTTTCATAAAAAGTACAGAGAGAAAAAATGCTTTGTTATAAATAAACAAAAAATAACTGTAAAATGTGTCGGAATTACCAACATTAAAAAAAACAGTTGCAAATGGAGCCGTTTTTTGTTACAATGAATATGTATCGTTGTATATTATTTAAACGTTTAACCGAGGGGGGGAGATTATGATAAAAAAGGATAAAATCGGCAGAGTTGTTATTTATGACAGCCAGGATAGACTGCTTCTTACTACAAAATCGGTATTCTTCCCGAAGGATTTTTTCCGCATAAAGGGACGTGACCTTGTTATGATAAAAGGCTCGGGGCTTCCGCTTATCCCGAAGGATGAGTATATCAGCGCCGTGTTTGAATATATAAACGGAATGAGAATGAAGTATAAAACCTCCGTTGATCTCTCAACCGACCAGCAGATGAATTTCCATGTCGGTGATGGAGTAGCTCTCGAGGAAAGACGTGCTTCGTTCAAGATAAACGTTGAATTTAATGCCGCTTCTTCGTTCTATATCAGGAATGAGGAGATAATCAGCTTTGAAAAGCCGCTCAATGTTCATATATGCAATATAAATCTCGGCGGAGTTTATATGAAGACGGATTTTGACTTTGAGCCTGGCGATCAGCTGCTGCTTGTATTTTTCGGCGGTGAAATGGAGCTTCTGACCGAGGTACTTCGTGTACAGAATAAAATCGGCACGAACGAGGTCGATGGCTATGGCTGTCATTTCCTGAATATAACCCAGACGCAGGAGGAACGCCTTGCAAGGTATATATTTGAATGTCAGATAGCTGAAAGAGATAAGCAAAGACAGCGGCAGGATAGGGATTTTTAACATATGGCAAAGATTATAGTTGTGACAAATCAAAAGGGCGGCGTTGGCAAAACGACTACCTGTGCGGCTTTTGCAGGAATTTTCCGCAGCAGAGGTAAATCCGTCCTTGCAATAGATATGGATCCGCAGGGAAATCTTTCGTTCTCGCTTGGAACGGAGGACAGGGGATATACGATCCACGATGTTATTACAGGCGTGTGCGATATCCGTGACGCAATTAAAACCACGCATATCTGTGATGTCATAACATCGAATATTCTTCTTTCGGGAAGCGAGCTTGAGTTGCCAGTTGAGCAGAGGGAGTTTATTTTAAGAGAAATACTTAAAACTGTTCGTGACGATTATGATTATATTATCATAGATACGCCGCCTGCACTCTCCGTTCTCACGATAAACGCTTATACTGCGGCAGACGATCTTATTATCCCGATGACACCTGAAATTCTTTCCTTACAGGGAATTGCCCAGCTAAGAGAAACTATACTTGCGGTGAAAAAATATTATAATAAAAAAATGAATATCAGAGGGATACTTCTGACAAAATATGTAAAAAATCAGCAGCTTGCTACCGAGGTTGCGGAAATGGTCGAGATCGTTGCCAAGCAGCTGGGAACTGTCGTTATAGATACGAAAATATCTGTTTCCGTTGCTGTTGCCGAGGCTCCTGCACATCAGGAGGTCATAACGACTTATTCTCCGAATTGCCGTGCGGCGAGGGATTATGTAAAGGCTTGCGAATCGCTTTACCCCGAAATAGCAATGTTTAAAAGAAGATAAGGAGGTGTTGGTATGGCTGACAGCTCCGAGGAAAAGCTTTCCCATAAAACGGATGCAGTTATGCGGCTGATCACAGGCGGAAATACTGCTACAAATCCAATTATTGACAATGAATTCAAGCAGAATGTTATAAATAATATGGCGGAGAATGAAGTCCCTGAGGTATGTATCAGCTCAGAGCTTGTGAGCGAGCTTCTGCCCCTTGCTTTGAAAAGATTCAACTGCTGCAGCTGTGACAGGTGCTTTGCCGAGGCTATGGCTGATTCGCTTGACGCTGTGCCTTATGTTTCATGCAGGATCACAGGCTTGAACGACAGGAAAAAAGCCGCCGATATGAAAAATAAATACCGAAGAAGTGTGCTTAATGAGATAGTCAGGGTGGTTATCGGCAGAAGAACTCTTCCGCGGCATACAAAATGAAAAGCGTATACGAGATAAAAACGTATATGCTTTTTTGTTTTTATTGTAAACCTCGTAAACCTCAAAAAAATAGCCGCTTTTGTTTAATATGCACAAAAATGTTATGTAAAATACCCTTTTTTATCTTTTAAAGTAAAGTTTTTTGTTACATTTAGAAAAAATTAATAGAAAATTTAAAGAAAAATTGTTACTTCTTAAGGCAAAAAATTTGTCATACCTCTTGTAATTTGAGTGAAAAAGTTTTATAATGTTATAGGATAGGCATACTTTTTAAATATGTATACCTTGAAAGCATTTTTAATCGATACATTTTGATGAAAAATTCCATAAATGTCGGGGAGGCATCCCCCATCTGATCTGAACAGGAGGAATACTAAATGGGTCTTTTTGATAATAAGCTGCAAACACTTTCGGAGCAGGCTCTTGACGCTTCATGGTATAAGCAAAGAGTTATCTCTAATAATATCGCCAATGTTTCCACACCCGATTATAAGGCTAAAACAGTTGAGTTCGGGCTTGTTCTTGAAGAGGAGATATGTAAGTGCAAATACCATACTCCGACCAATAAGGATAAGGGCAAGGTTTCACTTAAGGTTTCCACGACCTATGAAACGAATACCAATCAGCTCCTTAACGGAAATAATGTTGATATTGAAAAGGAACAGCTCGATCTTGCGGATGTTCAGTATCAATATAGCGCTCTTATGGATCAGATGAATAATAATTATTCTATGATACGCACGGCTATAACCAAGTAATCGGAGGTAAGCTATGTCATTTCTTAATTCACTCGATATAGGCGGCTCGGCTCTTTCAGCTCAAAGGCTGCGTATGGATATTATTTCCCAGAATATTGCAAATCAAGGCACTTATAACACAGCGGTCGGTGAAGATCCTTACTGCCGTCAGCTCGTTGTTATTTCAGAAAAGAAGAAATTCAGCGAGGAGCTTGAAAAATTCAATAATGAGGATGAGGGTTCAAGCTATTCCAGAGGTACATATTACCTTTCGCATAACAATAAATACAAAATGGCAGGCTGTACAGTTACGCAGGTTATTAATGACGATGCGGCTTTCACGCCTGTTTACGACCCTGATAACCCCCTCGCAGATGAGGATGGATATATTTATATGAGCAATGTTGATAACAGCAAGGAACAGACTGATCTTCTTGCCGCACAGCGTTGCTATGAAGCGAATGCCTCCGCAATAGCCGCTGTAAAGGCGATGCTTTCAAAGGCAATGTCACTTAACGGAAAGTAATTTTGTTTATTGAATGAAAGGTTGTTTAAGCTTATGTTTATAGTTCCTATTTCAAGTACTATCTCGCCCGTTGAATCGGCTTTTGACAGCGGTTCAAAGGTCAGCGAGGTCAAGGAAAGTACCCCGCAGTTTTCCGATATCTTTAAAGAGGTTTTTAACGATGTTCAGGAAACTCAACAGCAGACAAATATCGACTCTGTAAAGCTTATGCAGGGCGATATTGACGATCTTCACACGATCTATAACAATATGACTAAGGCTTCGATCGCTGTTGAAACCTTCGTTGCGGTCAAGAATGCCGCTGTTGACGCTTATAATCAGGTTCTTCAGATCTCAATGTAATACTAATTCTCAATCAACCTATAGACAAATACTTGGCTGAAATAACCGCATTCGTCGTCAAGCTCCCTTGCCGGGCAGCAAGCCCGCCTGCAGTTGCTTTCCTAGACTGCGATTATTTCATCTGTCGTCTTTGTATATAGAACGATTGAGAGTTAGTATAATCTTAAATTTCGGGAAGGAAAATTCGTAAAATGGATATGAAGGAACAGCTTTCAAAGCTTTCTTCTTCCTTCAAGCAGTTCTGGACTGCACAGGAGAAAAAGCGTAAGATCGCATATATTGCTATTCTTGTTGCGATATTGCTTATTGCTGTTATTATAGTTATAATTGCTAATAAAAAGGAATATACAGTCCTCTATGAGGGGCTTGAATCAAGCGAGGCTTCGGAAATCGTCACGGCGATACAGGAGCTTGGCTACGAGGTCACTCTCAAGAGCGGCGGTGTAATTATGGTTCCTGCTGGAACAGAGGACGTGCTTACAATGGAGATGTCCATGCAGGGATATCCGAAAAGTACGCTCACATATGATACATATACAAATCATATTGATATGTTCACGACCTCATCGCAGGAAAGAGAATATGCGAGAATGGCTCTTGAAGAGCGTTTGAGTGCTATTGTCAGCACCTTTGAGGGAGTTCAGAAGGGTACGGTTACAATTTCCATACCTGAACAGAAAAATACTGTTATATCCTCCCTCCGTCAGGAAACGACCGCTTCAATAGTTGTTTATCTTGAAAATGATTATAAGCTTACGGACAAGCAGATATACGGTATCAGGGAAACGGTTCAGCGCGGCGTTGCAGGTCTGACAGATGAAAATATCACACTCGTTGATGGTTACGGCATTCCGCAGATACCTGGCGAAAATGAGATCGATGTCGTTGCAGACGAAACAAGAAAATTCGCTTTCAAGACTAATCTTGAAAATTCGATAAAAAATAAGGTTCTTGAACTGCTTACACCTGTTTACGGCGATGACGGTGTTTCTGTTGCAGTAAATATGGTTCTCAACTTCGATAAAAAGGTTTCCGAAAATACCGATTATTCCGCTGACGGAAACGGCAATACAGGTGTCCTCCAGCATGGTGACGCTAAGGACGCATCGGGAGGAACTACCGTTGACGGTGGTGTTGTCGGAGTTGAAACAAACGCTGATGATACTTACCCGACAGGTGATACAAACGGAAGCGGTGCATGGAGCGAAACAGAGGTTTCAAACACCTATCTCGTTGATACCTACAAGGAGCAGATCGAAAAGGCAGGATATGAAATAGACGGACTTTCTATTTCAACTGTCGTTTATACGGATTATATTTCAGAGGCACAGAAAATGGATCTTGTCAAGCTTGTTGCAAATGCCGGCGGCGTAAATCCTGAGGTTGCAGAGGACGTTGTTACTGTTACCAATTTCCCGAAATTCGGTACGGACGAAATTGTTGCCACTGCTCCCGTTTATCTCTTCGGTCTTACGCTCAATCAGCTTATTGCGGCGGCTGCTATACTTCTTATATTGCTTATTATCGTTATTGTTGTTCTTATCATTACATCAAGAAGTGCTAAGAATAAGCGTGCTAAGTTTGAACAGCAGATACTCGCTTCTGAGGCTCTTGCAGGTCTGGGAGATGAGCCTATAGTTGACACATTCACCATGGATCTCGAGGGTGACGATCCTGCCGACATTCCGAGCCTTCTTGATGCAGGCGAGGAAACCAAGGAGGTCGCTGTCCGCAGAGAGATCAGTGACTTTGCTAAGAACAGTCCTGAAATCGTGGCACAGCTGCTCAGAAATTGGATGAAGGAAGACGAGGAAACGGAGGAATAATACAATGGCTGATATAGAAAATCTTACAAGCCTGCAGAAGGCGGCTATCGTTGTTACCTCTATCGGTGCGGAAAATGCTGCTTTTGTATATAAAAGGCTTTCCGATGATGATGTTGAAAAGCTTACATATGAAATATCGAGCCTTCCATACCTTGAAGCAGGTGTTGTTGATGCAACCTTAAATGAATTTTATGAGCTTTGCCTGACACAGAAGGTAATTTCCGAGGGCGGTGTGGAATACGCAAGATCGGTTCTTGAAAAGGCTTACGGCGTTGAAATGGCGAATAAGCTTATGGAGCGTGTTTCCAAATCAATGCAGACAAAAGCATTCGAATTTGTCAGAAAATCCGATTATAAGAACCTGCTTGCTATCATTCAGAACGAAAATCCGCAGACTATTGCTCTCGTTCTTTCCTATGTCAAGTCTGAACAGGCTTCTGCTGTGCTTCAGGAGCTTCCTAAGGAAAAGCGAGTTGAAGTTGTTGAAAGAATTGCAAAAATGGAATCAGCTTCGCCTGAAACTATACATTCTATCGAGGAAACTCTTGAAAGAAAGTTTGCGGCAGTCGTTTCCATGGATCTTACAACTGTCGGCGGCGTAAACTTCGTTGCGGATATCCTCAACAAGGTAGACAGAGGAACAGAGAAGCATATCTTCGACGAGCTGTCCTCCAAGGATCCTGCTCTTGTTGATGAGATCAAAAAGAAGATGTTTGTATTCGAGGATATCCTCGGACTGGATTCCATGTCGATACAGCGATTTATCAGAGATGTCGAAACCAAGGATCTCGCAGTTGCGATCAAGGGTTCAAATGCCGAGGTTGCCGCAGCACTTTATGCAAATATGCCGCAGAGAATGCAGGAAACTATCCAGCAGGAAATCGAATATCTGCATAATGTTCGTATGCGTGACGTTGACGAGGCTCAGCAGAGAATCGTTGGCATCATAAGGCATCTTGAAGAAGAAGGCGAGCTTGTTATCGGTAAGGGCGGAGAGGACGAGATAATTGCTTAAAATATACAAATCCCAGTCTTATTGTTACGGTGCGTCCGAGCCTGTGAAAATTGATAACACGGTCATTCTCCCGGGCGAAGAGGATGAGCAGGAGGAACAGAAGCCTTCACTCCCGACCCCCGAAGAGCTTGAAGAACAGCGACTAAGGGAGGAAGCAGAGCGTGAGGCACTGATAAATGCAGAGGTCGAACGCAGATATGCTGCGGCTGTTGAGGATTATTGTGCAAGAACCGAGGCTGTTCGCCGTGAGATAATCGAAAAAGCACAGCTTGAAGCGAATAATATTGCCGAAAATGCCAAAACGACAACCGCCGCTGTCCTTGAAAAGGCGAACAAGGAATGCTCAATTTTAAAGGAAAAGGCTAAGGCTGAAGGCTTTAAAGAGGGCTTTGACGAGGGCAAAAGGCAATCGCTGGAAAAATGTACAAAATATGTTGATGCGGCGGCACAGCTGCTTGCTGATATAAATACGCATAAGGAAACGTACTTCCTTGAAAATGAAGAGGAAATGCGCGAAACAATGTGCGAAATGCTTGAAAAAATCACTGCGGAGGAGCTTAAGGTTCATCCTGACGTGATTCAGAATATAATCGGAATTGCCGCAAAAAGCTTCCGTAATTCCGACTATATAAAAATTTCGCTCGCACAGGGCGAGATTTCAAGAGAGCTTAGAACTGACGCAAAGCTCATTAAAAAGATTATACCATACATAAAGGATATTGAAATAGAAATCCTCCCCGACGCTGATGACGGCACTGTTATCCTTGACAACGGCGAGGAAATTCTGGACGCTTCCGTTCCCACTCAGCTTGAATTTCTTAAGGAAATAATGAGAACTACAAGAGGCGAGGAGTAAACAGGAGATATCAGATGAACTTTACCGCAATCCGTGAAAATGTTAAAAATGCCGATCTTTACAGGCATATGGGAAAAATTGAAAAAATCATCGGTATGACTGTTGAAGCAACAGGTCCTGAATGTAATATCGGTGACGTATGCCGTATTTTCCGTAAAGGCTCGGACGAGTATATTTACGGTGAAGCGGTTGGATTTAATGAGGGCAAGGTCGTTCTTATGCCTTATACCGACATGGACGGAATTGGTCCTGGTTCTATCGTTGATAACACAGGCAGACAGCTTGAAGTCAGAGTTGGCGATGAGCTTGTCGGCAGAATTATCAATGCGATAGGCGAGCCAATTGACGGAAAAGGTCCTATTCATACGACAGACAGCTACCCGATTGCAGGAAATCCTGTAAATCCGCTTACCCGACCGAGAATTGATGATATTATCCCGTTCGGTGTTAAGGCGATTGATGGTCTGCTTACAATAGGCAGAGGTCAGCGTATGGGAATTTTCGCAGGCTCGGGTGTTGGTAAGTCAACGTTGCTCGGTATGATTGCAAGAGAGGTTCAGGCGGATATAAATGTTATCGCACTCGTTGGAGAGCGTGGACGTGAGGTGCTTGAATTTATCGAGAGGGATCTCGGCGAAAAGGGCATGGCAAGATCGGTGCTTGTTGTTGCGACCTCCGATCAGCCGTCTATGATGAGAAATAAATGCCCGATGACTGCAACGGCTATTGCCGAATATTTCAAGGATCAGGGAAAAAATGTCCTGCTGATGATGGATTCGCTGACAAGATATGCTATGGCACAGCGTGAGATAGGACTTGCGACAGGTGAAGCTCCAATTGCAAGAGGCTATACGCCGTCAATCTACACAACAATGCCTAAGCTGCTTGAAAGAGCGGGAAATTTTGAACAGGGTTCAATAACGGGTATCTATACCGTCCTTGTTGAGGGCGATGATACTAATGAGCCGATTTCCGATACCGTGCGAGGAATTATTGACGGTCATATCATTCTTTCCCGTAAGGTTGCGGCTAAAAACCATTATCCTGCGATTGAAATTCTTGAATCGGTATCACGTCTTATGTCGGAAATTGCCGATAAGGAACAGAAGGATAATGCGGCGAAGCTGAGAAATCTTCTTTCAACCTATAATGCAAATTATGACCTCGTTTCAATAGGTGCATATAAAAAGGGTACTAACCCAGCGCTGGACGAGGCGATTAAAAAAATAGATAAGATCAATGCGTTTTTACAGCAGAAAACAGATGAAGCGTTCTCTTTTGAGGAAACACAGAAAATGCTTGCAGACGCTGTAAAATGACCTCGGAGGTAATTCACCTTGAAGCGGTTTGAATTTTCGCTGAATAAGCTTATGGGATATAAAAAACAGGTGCTTGACAGGGAAAAAAATAGTCTTGCACATCTCCGTATGCAGCAGCAGCAGATGCAGGATGAAAAGGAACAGCTTGAAGCAAAGCTAAAACAGTCGGCAGATGAATTTAGGGAGCTTTCAAGCAAGGGAATTACCATTATGCAGATAACGATGTTCAAGGGATATCATCAGTCGCTCCGTATGCAGATAGCCGATTTAAGGCTTGCTATTGAGGAAATGGAAAAAAAAGTCCAAAAGCAGCTCGGGGTTGTCATTGATGCTACAAAAGAGGTTTCCTCGCTCGAAAAGCTTGAAGAAAAACAGCTTGAAGAGTATAAAGCCAAGGTTGCCAAGGCGGAGGAACAGTTTATTTCCGAATATGTTATGAATAGTACATATAAGTAAACTTGAAAGGAGGTGAAAATAATGGATATAAGCAGTATTCTCAATATGGGATTCAATATGCCTGATGTTAATGCTTTCGCTGATAATACGGCTACTTCGGAGATAAGCTTCGGTGATATTCTCGGCACGGCGGTCAACGCAGAGCAGGAGGTCACGGATGTCCAAACGGAGGAAATTTTATCCGAGGATGAAGTTATCGAAACGGATAAAACCTTTGCAGAGCTTGTTTCAGAGCTTAAGGAGGATATTTCCAAGGCTGACAGCGATGTTATCAATGCGGCTGTAAAAATGATGCTTTCCGTCGGAAATGCGGCTGAAAAGCTTATGAATGGTTCCGTTTCAGATGATAATAACAGCGAGGACGGAGATGTTATCACTATTCTTACGAATATGGTAAGCATTGTCATTTCTGATGCTGAACAGGATTTTGTTTCCGATGATGAAACAGGACTTGCTCTTATGTTAAGTGATATTTCAGCTGTTCTTAAAAAGGGTCTTGAGGACGGAAAAACCGCCGATGAGCTTGCAGAAACGCTGAAAGAGCTTGCAGAGGATGACGAAGATTTCGCCGTTCTTGCGGACGCTGTTGTTTCCGTAATGCAGACTGTAAATTCGTTTGAAAATACAGGCGATGAGCTTAACGAGGACAGCACAGATGAGCTTTCCTTTGAATCAGCGGCTAAAACAGCTTCTGTTACAGAGGTTCTTTCAGGAAATGCTGAACCAACGGAAAAGGCACAGAGCATAATATCAATTCTTGAAAACAAGAAGGATTTTAAGGATATAAAGTCCTTTGAGGATTTTGAAAAGGCTTTGAAAATTGCTTCCTATAGCGAGGAAAATAATAGCGAAAATGATGTTGCATTCTCTGTAATACATAAAACAGCGGCTTTTGCGAGAATAAATGATGTTTCCGCTCAGTTGAGAGGAATTTCACGCTCGGAAGAACCAGATGTTCAGAATGTATTTATGGATATCCGTCAGAATGCCGTTGATTTTAACATTGATACGGAAATTCCACAGGATACGGTAACGGTTTATAAGGAGCTTGCAGATTTTGCTGTTGAGCAGATAACAGAGAGCGTTTCAGCACCGCTTAACGGTGAGGTTAAGGAGCTTGTTGTTGTTCTTAAGCCTGAAAGCCTCGGCGAGGTCGCTGTCAAGCTTACAGCGGACGCTTCGGGTGCGGTTTCTGTCATTCTTGCCGCTTCCAATGAGGAGGTCGGAAGAGCTGTTGCACAGAATACCTCGGCACTTGCGGAGAGCTTTGCTAAGCAGGGTATCAACGTTGAGAATATCAAGGTCATAGAACCATCTGATGCGGCTTCAAATATGGGACTTGATTTTTCAAATCAGGGCTTTAACCGTAAAAATGATGAGCCTTCACAGAGCGGACAGTCTGTTTCCGCAATAGGTTCAGTCGGTTCAAGGTCAAATACGGTTGAAGAAGCAGATGAAACACAGGTTTCCACGGCAAGAAAACTTTTAAAGGAGGCAAAATTATGGCTAACAGCTTAAGCGGTCTTGCGATCGAATCAACAGGCGGTGCTTACTCTAAGTACAGCAATACCGTGGTTGATACGACAAAGGGCGATGAAGCTAATTCCTATATGGACTTTGACGATTATCTCAAGGTGCTTGCGGCTCAGATGTCAAACCAGGATTTCAACGATCCTATGAGCGATTCCGAAATGCTCCAGCAGATGTCGTCCTATTCGATGCTCGAAGGCATTAAGAATATGACTAATCAGTCCAACATCAGCTACGCTACAAGCCTTGTAGGTAAGGCAGTTACCGTTAATGACGGTCAGGATTACGATACAGGTCTTGTTGAATCAGTTGTCGTTGTTGATAATACCCCCTATCTCGTTGTAAATGGTTATAAGTATGACGCTTCAACCGTTACAAATATAACTTCCTCCGATATTTATAATATGCTTTCAAAGCTTATCGGTCAGGAGGTAAATGTTCACGGCTCGGGCGAGGACGATATTGTTGCCGAGGGAAAGGTAACCAACGTTCTTATGCTTGACGGAAATGCTTATGTTATCCTCGATAACAAGGATATGCACGCTCTTAAGGATATTTCGCTTAAATCAACAGGTACTGATAACAGTGAAGAAAATTCCGAAAGCAGCTCCGATGAAGGCAGTGATACTACCATTACCGATACAACGGTTACAGAATCCGAAGTGAATGCAAGCTATCTTGCACAGTCGGAGGCTCTTTTCAGCGAGCTTATGAGCACCATTGATTCTATCAGCGGCACGAAGACAGAAGCAGTGAGTGTTATTAATAATGTAACACCGAACCTTGACGGTTATGAAACGGTTACTGTAACAAAGCTTGAAATTCCTGATTATGCGGCAGGATTTGTTGCATTCTATGAGGATATTGAAGAAGAAACATCAACTCTTTCAAGAGATGAAAGCATTAACAGCACTGTTTCAAATAATACTGTAAAAAGCACGTCAAAATCAACAGGTTCGACTAAAACACTTACAGCAGGCCTATATGATGTGAACCTTAATACAGGAAATCTTTATACTGTTGCTTCAAATTCAAGAACAGGTTCTCTTACACCTACTCTTTCGAATGACGAGGTTTACAGCATCATTATGAGCGGTGAATACAGCTCACGCTACAGCGAAAAATATGGTCTTGAATTATATTCCGATTCAAAGCCTGGAATTTCCAATTCAGACTGCGAACCGCACAGGCATGACGCTGATCTTTACCCCGAAGAAGCTGCTCTTGCAGACGCTATCGGAACAAGAATGTACGATATAAAGTATATTCATAATCAGGCTATTATGTCAAGGATCAATACCTCGCAGGTTGTCGGAAGAACTATCAGCGGCAGGGAGATTTGCGAGATCGGTTACAGCGGTGTAGGCAGACTTGGTGAAGTTGTTACATTTAAGGACGGAAAACAGCGTGTTGAGATACTTTTCGATAACGGTAATTCGGGTTGGCTCGAAACATCGGGAAAATATACTCTTGATGAGATCATTAACGAACAGCCTTCGGACGCAACTCCGTTTGAGGTTTCTATCGCTTATTACGCTAAATCACAGTCTGCACAGAAATTTGAAAGCCTTAAACAGAATCTCACAGCAATGGGAGTAAATGTTGTCGGCTAAGAGGAAAGGACGGCTGCACAAGTGCTTATCAGTGATCTGATGCAGTCAAGAGGCATTACCTCCGTCACGACAGGAAAGGTCGGTTCATTTACCGCACCGAGTGAAAAGCTGCCGCAGAACAGCGGTTTTGCCGAGGAGCTGCAAAAACAGCTTGGCGAAAAAAAATATGCAGAACAAAGCGGAGTGCTATTTTCAAAGCACGCTCTAGAGAGAATTTCCGAAAGGCAGATAGACATCGAAAACGGCGATACTCTCGAAAGGCTCAACAGGGCAGTGGAGCTTGCAGGTGAAAAAGGCTCGAATGACGCTCTTGTAATGATAGGCTCAAACGCTTTTATCGTCAGCATAAAAAATAACAAGGTCATAACGACCCTCTCTGCAGATGATATGCAGGGGAACATTTTCACAAATATAGACTCGACCGTTATAATGTAAAATGCCGCAAGGGTTATGATCGGACCTAACGGAGATCATCTGCACCCTGACTGACATGACGGGTGTATAAGCGGCAGGATTTTATTAAGGAGTGTTAAAAAATGGTTAGATCTCTTTATTCAGGCGTTTCGGGACTTACTTCCCATCAGACAAAAATGGACGTTATCGGTAATAATATTGCTAACGTTAATACATACGGCTTTAAATCCTCCAGAGCTTCCTTCAGTGATGTTTTCTATCAGTCTGTAAAGACTGCTTCTGCTGGTACGGAAAGCTTTGCAGGTAACAACCCTTCAACAGTTGGTTATGGTACACAGGTTGCTTCAATCGACAAGGACATGTCGCAGTCATCGTTCCAGTCAACTAACAGAACTCTTGACCTTGCTATCAGCGGCGATGGATTCTTCGCAACAGCTTCCTTTACATCGGGTGCTGACGGCGGCGAGCCTGATATCACTGCTTCACCTGATTCCATTACCTATACAAGAAATGGTAACTTCGGTATCGATAGTGCAGGTAACCTTGTTTCAAACAACAACAGATTCGTTCTCGGTACAAGAAACTCTAAAGAGGGTCTTCACCTTAACAGCGATCTTAGTGCACAGGAGCTTCTCAAGCAGTCACTTGAGGATAACAACGGCGATAATCAGGTTAATTCCACCGACTATGTTTTCGGCAACACTATTAATGTAAACGACCTTATTGCAGAGGCTTATGGCATCTATACAGACGAGGAATCAGGCTATATGTATACAAACAGAATGCCTATCCCTGTTGAAAAGGACGGAGAGGTTGTAGGCTACAAGCAGGGTGATGTGACTGACCCCGAGGAATACTTCCTTTGCGATACTAAGGGTAACTATATTACTCACGACGATGGTGATAAGGTTGTTGTATTCTCATATACAAAGGCTACAGCTACAACTGAGGCTTCTTCACAGGCTTCGGAAATTCAAGTAAAAACAAATGGAAATTCTACTACTTATACAACAACACCTGTCACCTCGCTTAACGAGCTTCCCGAAGGCGTTCCTGAAAATACAGCGGCTAATGCTGATATGCTTGAATATGTCGGCGTAAAGGGTACATTTACATATGCTGACCTTGAAGCGTTCACTATCGGAAGTGATGGTGTTATCACAACTACCTTCAATAACACGCTTAAGGCTCTTGCTCGTATTGAAGTAACTGTATTCGATAACCCAGAGGGCCTTATTGAAAACGGTGATACAAGCTTCACGGAAACCTCCGCTTCAGGTGCAGGTAAGGTAAAGAAAGCCGGCGAGCAGGGTGCAGGTTCAATTGCTTCAAATAAGCTTGAAATGTCAAATGTAAACCTTGCACAGGAATTCTCCGATATGATCGTTACACAGAGAGGCTTCCAGGCAAATGCAAGAATCATCACAACATCTGACTCAATGCTCGAAGAGCTTGTAAATCTTAAGAGATAATTTTTAGCCTTTTAAGGTGCGGCAATGCGGTGCGATTCCGTGAGCCGTGCCTGTAAAGGGCGTTTTGAGGGTGAATTTTATGATAATGGTAACAAGACTTAACGGTACACCGCTTATGCTTAATGAGAATTTTATTGAAGCGGCAGAGGAAACCCCCGATACAGTGGTTACGATGATGAACGGTCATCGGTATATTTTACAGGAAAAGCTTGACGATATAGTCGAAAGATCAGTTGAATTCCGCCGCAGGTTCGGCAATGACTAAGAAAGCTCCGGGCATTTTTTGTCCGTCATATATAAGAATAAATCAAGGAGGAGAGCTACCAAATGAATATTACAGGTATTATCGGCTTTATATTGGCTATGGGACTTATCGTCTGGGGAATTATGTCAGGAGGAGAAATTGATAACTTTATTGACCCACCGTCTGTTGCTATCGTTGTCGGCGGTACAATTGGTGCTATCATATTTACATATCCTGCTTCTGTGCTTAAAAATACGGGAAAAATGCTTAAAATTGCATTCTTTCCAAAGAAGTACGATCCTGAAACCTATATAACTGAAATGGTTGAGCATTGTAAAACAGCAAGAATGAAGGGTATCCTCGCTCTTGAAGAAAGTGCAAATGCCTGCACAGATCCGTTTATGAAATCTGCTCTTATGCTCATAGTTGACGCTAATGAATCGGATAAGATAAAGTCTATGCTTGACGACTCAATAGATTTTATGTGCGAGCGTCACGAAAATAATTATGCTATGTGGGTAAAATGTACTGCTATCGCTCCTGCGATGGGAATGGTTGGTACGCTTATCGGTCTTATCAATATGCTTAAGGGTATGGACGTTACCGATTCAAGCTCCGCAGGAAGTCTTGGTGATTCGATGTCAACCGCCCTTGTAACTACATTCTATGGTTGTATCATCGCCCATGTAATGTGCGGACCTATTGGTAACCTTTGTAAATATAACCATAATCAGGAAATTCTTTGTTTACAGATCATCGAAGAGGGTACTCTTGCCATTGCGGCTGGTGCTAACCCAAGATACGTTGAAGAAAAGCTCCGTATGATGCTTCCTGCAACAGCAAAATCTAAGCCAAGAAAATCTTCATCGGCTGAATAAGATTATAAATTACAATAGGATAATTTTGGCAAATAAAAAAATTGATTTTTTTGCAAAAAACTATGGTAATTTATTAAGAAATGTGCTATAATTATATGAAAACTGATTTTTGAATGTATTTTTAAGAAAAATCATTTACAAAATGTAATTTTTATCTGTTTATATACTGTGAGGTGATTGTTTTGGCAAGAAAGCGTGGGGGTAACGAAGAAGAAGGCGGCAGCTGGATGGACACCTATGGTGACATGGTAACCTTGCTTCTCACTTTTTTCGTACTTCTTTTCTCAATGTCATCTATGGACACAAGTAAATGGCAGTATATTGCCGAAGCGTTCTCAAAGGGAAGAATATCCGATACCGATATAAGAGTTGTCGGTGAGCCGCAGCCTGAAAATGATCCGACTGCTGTTTATGACGATACTGTTCCCGAAATTGAAGAGGATACGCAGGAAATTGTCGATTTTGAGGATTTCTTTATGTATCTTAAGGAAGTTATCACAACGAACGATCTTTCCGAAAGCGTCGGCTTGGAGATGTCCGATACAGGCGTTTATATGCGATTCAGGGATAATGTTTTCTTTGAGGGTGACAGCGATGTTCTTCTTGACGAGGGAAAATTTATTCTTGATATTATTTCAGATGGTATACGCTCCATAAATGAGATGGTTTACGCTATCAAGGTGAGCGGTCACACCGCCGCAAGCGCAACATCGGATGTAAATGAATGGAATCTTTCATCGGGAAGAGCAAATTCAGTTATCAACTATATGATCAGCCTTGACGCTTGTGATTCGGAGAAGTTTTCTTCGGCAGGCTATGGCAAAAACCGTCCTATCGAAGATAATTCAACCGAAGAGGGAAGACGGCAGAATCGCCGTGTTGAAATCGTGTTTATCAGAAATGATATGGATTTCTCGAATCCCGAGGTTTTAAGCGAGCTTTTACAGCTTGAGTTTGGTAAGAGCTTTGTTCTTCCGTCAGGCTCGGAGGGTTCTTCAATGCTTGATGAAGACGAAACCGAGAATACTGACGTTACAACGGCTGATACGGGCAGAAACGACCCGAGCAAGAATTACGTTTCTAAAGAGGACGTGATCGCTGAAATGAAGGAAAGCAAGATACCATCAGCTAATGGCTGATGTACTATAAATAGGTTATCTTAGCCTTTTGGAAAGGAATGATCCTAATATATGGCTGACGTATTGTCACAAAGTCAGATAGACGCTCTTCTGAACAGCTTTTCAGAAGAGGGAGCTAAGGCTTTGGACGAGATAGAGGAGCAGTCAAATGAAAAGAAGGTCAAGACATATGACTTTAAAATGCCTAAGAAGTTCACAAAGGAACAGCTTAAAACTATCGATGGCATTTTTGAAAACTATTCTCGAGTTTTGTCTTCCTATCTGACAGGTCTGCTTCGTGTATACTGCAAGGTCGAGGTCATACAGACCGAGGAGCAGCTCTATTACGAATTTAATAACGCTTTGCCCGACTATGTTATGATGTCAATGGTCAATATGGGAATACTGGACGATGATGTGCTTGAAACAAGCTGTATTCTCCAGCTTTCCAACCCGATCAGCTACACAATGATGGACAGACTTATGGGCGGTGCTGGCACATATACGGATACGTCAAGGGATTTTACCGAGATAGAGGTCGAGCTGCTCACAACGGTTCTCAAACGTATGGCGGCTTTGTTCAAGGAACCGTGGGGAAGCTACATAGACACGAATCCCACTCTCACCTCCGTTGAAACAAATTCAAGAGTTGTTCAGCCGTTTTCACCCGATGAGGTCGTTATTATTGTAATGCTTGAGGTCGAAATCAAGGACGTTAAGAATACTATTTCAATATGTATTCCTGCGATGGGCCTTGAATCGATAATGGCTAAGTTCGGTGATAAATGGTCAAGAGGCACTAAGAAGCTTGATCCTAAGCGTGAAAATGAGCGAGTTATCTCACTTATGGACGCTATAAAGGATTCCGATCTTAAAATCGATGCTGTGCTTTGCGAAACAACGCTCGATCTTTACGATGTTCTTACGCTTTCAGAGGGCGATGTTATACCGCTCAATGTTCCGATTGACAGCAATATCAATGTCAAAATCGGAAATAATCTTTGGTTTGATGGTAAGCTTGGCATAAAGAACAGCAAAAAGGCAGTCAAAATTGATAATATATATAAAGAATTGAGGTAAGACTAATGAGTGATGAGATAATTGTTGACGGATTCGGCGAGGTAGAAATGGACGCCATCGGTGAAATAATGAACATCACCATGGGTTCGGCTGCAACCGCTGTTTCCAATCTTCTCTCGGCTAAGGTCTGGATTACTACTCCGACGGTAAATGTCGTTGGTGTAAAGGATCTTTCCTTCCCCGAGCTTGAACCGTCTGTTATGGTTAAGATAAGGTATGTACAGGGCGTTTCGGGACAGAATGTCCTTGTTCTTAAACAGAATGACGTGCAGCTTATTCTTAATCAGCTTATGGGCTTGCCGCTCGAAGTTACGGACGATTTTGAATTCGACGAAATGAATATTTCCGCCGTTTGCGAGGTTATGAACCAGATGATGGGTGCGGCTGCAACGGCTCTTTCCGAAATTATCGATACAACGGTCGATATTTCAACTCCCGAGGCTATGGTCGATGAGAGAAAACAGGTCATTGCTGATCTTTACGAGGTTGATGGCGAGGATAACGTTGTCAGCATTAAGTTCAACCTCACAATTGACGGAGTTATAAATTCGGAGTTTATTTCTATTCTTACAATAGATCTTGCTAAGGAAATGGCAGAAAAAATGATGGCAGGTTATAGTGCCGCTGCTGATGAAACAGCTTCAGCACCTGCACCTGAACCAACACCGGCTCCTGTTCAGGAAGCTCCTGCAAGCAGTGGAAGCTCCCTTTCACAGGAGGAAATTGAGGCTATGCTCGGCGGCGGATCGTCACCTGTGCCAACACCTACACCTCAGCAAATACCACAGCCTGCACCTGCGCCTGTTCAACAGCAAATGCCGCAACAGCCTATGCAGGGTATGCCGCCTTATGGTTATGATCCTAATATTCAGATGTACAACAATATGTATCCACAGATGCCGCAGGGTCAGTCGATGCCGAATATGTATCCTCAGCAGCCTTATGGATATCCGCAGCAGCCGAATATTCAACCTGTTCAGTTACAGAATTTTGCGTCATATAATAATGCAACGCTCAATAAAGAGCAGAACGATAACCTTAAGCTGCTTATGGGCGTTCCGCTTAACGTTTCCGTTGAGATTGGTTCGACTACAAAGAAGGTCAAGGAAATCCTTGAATTTACACAGGGATCTATTATAGAGCTTGAACGTCAGGCAGGTGCTCCCGTTGATATTATAGTAAACGGAAACCTGATCGCACGAGGCGATGTTGTTGTTATTGATGATAACTTCGCTGTAAGAATAACCGAAATAATAAGATCAAAATTTTTAGATAATTTAGGTAAGGAGTAATTATTATGGATAAGAAGATTATGCTCGTGGATGACGCCGCTTTTATG
>CAYOAV010000008.1:24849-38238 GCA_964402055.1 uncultured Ruminococcus sp.
AGGAGTAATTATTATGGATAAGAAGATTATGCTCGTGGATGACGCCGCTTTTATGCGAATGATGATTAAGGACGCTCTCACAAAGAACGGCTATACCAACATCATTGAAGCCGCAGATGGTGAAATTGCTTGCAATACATATGCATCGGAGCATCCCGACCTTGTTATTATGGATATCACAATGCCTAACAAGACAGGTATCGAGGCTCTTAAGGATATCAAGTCAAGCGATCCTTCCGCAAAGGTTGTAATGTGCTCTGCTATGGGTCAGGAGGCAATGGTTGTTGAGGCTATCAAGCTCGGTGCTCTTGACTTCATTGTTAAGCCCTTTAAGCCGGACAGAATCCTCCAGACTGTTCAGAAGGTTCTTGGTTAAGTGACTGAAATAATAATGGTCATATGCTCCCTTTTGGGAGTTATCGGACTGATTTTTATTGTTTATTTCGGCACAAGATGGCTGAACAAAAAATTCCGTAGCAACGGCTGGAACGGCTTGAAGCACGGAATTAAAATAATTGATTGTGTTGGTATTGCACAGGATAAGCAGCTTTTGATCATTAAGGTCGGAAAAAAAGGTATGCTTATCGGTGCGACACCCGACAGTATTACAAAGCTTTCCGATATTGATGATGACGATTTGAGCATTATGGAGCAGGAAATCTCAGATAATTCTGCTGTTTCCTTTTCGGAAAGTCTGAAAAAAGCATTTGCAGGAAATAATCGGGAGGTCGGCGGAAAAGATAATGAAAAGGATTAATGTCTTTAATGCTTTAAAAAAAACCTTGCTCCCGATTGCATTATGCACAGCTATGCTTATAATGCCTGTTGACGCAAATGCAGAGAGTGGCACAGGCAGTGTTACCGAAATTTCTATCGTTACAACGATACCGAATGTTGAAACCTCCGTTCCGCAGGAAACACAGCCGCTCCAGAATCCTGAAACACAGGTTCAGGAGCAGCAGGACGATGAATTGCCATATGATGAGCCTGCTACGGACGATGAAGCACAGAGTATTCTTGATTTGCTTGATATAAATAATTCAAGCACGATAGATCTTATCCTTCTGATAACTATTCTATCGCTTGCGCCGTCAATTCTTGTGATGCTTACCTGCTTTACAAGAATAATCATCTCGTTTTCACTTCTGCGAAATGCGATGGGCGTTCAGCAAACTCCTCCAAATCAGGTTATGATCGGACTTGCACTGTTTCTGACGCTGTTTATTATGAAGCCTGTTCTGTCGGAGGTGAACGATGTTGCTTATGTGCCGTATAAAAATGGTGAGTATACTATTACTGAGGCGGCAAAGGCGGCTTCCGTTCCGATAAAAACCTGGATGCTTAAAAACACCTCCAATGAATCAATGAATTTCTTTTTGGAGCTTTCCGATACCGAAATCGAAGCCGAAACAGAAGAGGATTTTATTGAAGAGGTTAGCTTTACAACAGTCGTTCCCGCATTTATTTTAAGCGAGATAAAGATAGGCTTTGAGATTGGTTTTCTGATTTATATACCGTTTTTGATAGTTGATATCGTGGTTTCAACGCTACTTATGTCGATGGGTATGATGATGCTTCCGCCGACGACGATATCAATACCGTTCAAGATATTGCTATTCGTTCTGGTTGACGGCTGGTCATTGCTCGTTGGTTCACTTGCAAACGGCTTTAACCCACTTGTAACATAGTCGGAGGCAGGTTATGACGCAGGATTTGGTTTTGCAGATCTTCCGTGAGGCTTTGTTGCTTTGCATTAAGCTTGGCGGGCCTCTGCTCCTTGTGAGTATGGCGGTCGGTCTGGTAATTTCGATTCTTCAGGCGGCTACACAGGTTCATGAGCAGACGCTCTCGTTCGTTCCAAAGCTGCTTGTTATTGCAGTTATGCTGTTGCTTATGGCTCCATTTATGATAAATGCCATAAATGATTTCGTTTATGAGCTTTTTGAAATAATCGCTAAGGTCAGCAGTCAGACTGTTCTTTGATCGGGAGGGAAAATGGATTTTTATACCCTCCTGTTTGATAATTTTGAAACAAATCTGCTGGTTTTTTCAAGAGTTCTTGGCATTTTTGCCTTTAACCCTATTCTTTCAAGAAGAAATATTCCGCAGATGGTCAAGGTCATCTGCTGTATTTTTATAGCGATGATCGTCATAATGGTTCGTCAGCCTGAACCTGTTGACACAGGTGAAATTGCTGGTGTGTATCTCATAGCTTTGCTTAAGGAAGGCTTTGTGGGAGTTGTTATCGGGTTTGTTACCGATATGTTCTTCTACTCAGTTCAGATGAGCGGAGAAATTATGGATATGCAGGCAGGCTTGGGTATGGCTAAGGTCTTTGACCCCGGAACCAACCTGAGTATGTCAATAATGGGCTCGTTCGTGAGCTTTATGATGTATCTTTACTTTTTCGTTACAAATGCTCATATGACATACATTGAGCTGTTTGTAAAATCCTTTGATATTGTTCCACTCGGGTTTGAGGGAATTTCTCCCGACCTCGGAATAACGATAGTTGAATATTTCAGCGTTGTTCTTACGCTCGTTTTAAAGCTTGCTATGCCGCTGATTGTTTCACAAACTATTCTTCAATTCTGCGTTGGCGTTCTTATGAAATCAGTTCCGCAGATACAGATAATGGTCGTTAATATTCAGATAAAGGTAGGTTTCAGCTTCCTTATCCTGTTCCTTATCGCAAAGCCGCTTTCGGAATTTCTCGATATGTTTATGGATACCTGGCTTGAAACGATCGAGGGTATTATCCCTCTCATTCCCGCATAGTTCCCCCTTTTTTGAGAAAGGAAAGTTCATAGAATGGCTGAAAGTGCAGGCGAGAAAACCGAAAAGGCGACCGAACATAAACGGCGTGAGGAACGTAAAAAGGGCAACGTTATGCAAAGCAAGGACGTTGTTACTGCGGCTTTCATTCTGATAGTTTTCTGCGTTCTTAAGGTTACGATGAAGCTTATTATTGCAACCTGCGAAAGCTCGTTTGATTACTGGTTCGGTCTTGCAGGCTCGGGCATGAGCGATGGAAGAATTGACGGTATGCCGTTCTATTCCAAGCTCATTCTGGAAATCGGTAAGGTACTGCTGATATGTGCAGGTCCTACGCTTATAGTCGGTGTGCTTGTAACTGTTATTGCAACAGGCGCTCAGACGAAGTTCATCTTTTCCAAGGAATCTTTGAAATTTAAAATAGACAAGCTTAATCCTATAAACGGAATAAAAAAAATGTTTTCGCTTAGTTCCGCTTTTGAGCTTGCGAAGGCGATTTTAAAGCTTGTCATACTTATAGTAGTCGTTTATGACGAAATAGAAAAGAGAATTCCAGAGTTTGCAAAGCTCTTTGATCTTGAGATTGCAAGCTCGATGATGTATATGCTTGATACGATTTTTTCTATCGTTATCAAAATTGCCGCAGTTTTTGTCGGTGTGGCGGTTGTCGATGTTCTTTTTCAATATTTCAAGTTTGAAAAGGATATGCGTATGACTAAGCAGGAGGTCAAGGAGGAGTATAAAAACCTCGAAGGCGACCCTCAGGTCAAGGGCAAAAGACGTCAGATTCAGCGTCAGATGTCTATGGGCAGAATGATGGATGCTGTTCCTGAATCAGATGTTATTATAAGAAACCCTACGCATTATGCGATTGCAATTAAATACGACAAGGAAAAAAACAGCGCACCAGTCGTGCTTGCAAAGGGTGCGGACAATCTTGCAATGAAAATTGTCGGAATTGCTGAAAAGCACGATATTGTTATGGTTGAAAATAAGCCGCTTGCAAGGGGTCTTTACGATTCCGTTGAAGTCGGCAGGGAAATTCCCGTTGAGTTTTATCACGCTGTTGCGGAGGTTCTTTCCTTTGTATACAAGCTTCAGGGAAAGCTCCCACAGTAATCAGGAAAGGCAGAGTGTAGTTCAGTCGTGAAAAAATATCTCGATAATGTTGTAACGATATTTGTAGTTCTTGCTGTCTTTCTTATCATTATTCCATTGCCAACATGGCTGTTGGACTTGCTTTTTGTCGTGAATATCGCACTTTCTCTTACGATATTGCTTATCACGATGTATATAAAAGAACCGCTCGAATTTTCGATTTTTCCGTCACTGCTCCTTATCACGACTATTTTCCGACTTGGTTTGAATATTTCTTCAACAAGACTTATTCTTTCTAATAAGGGTAATGCGGGAAATATCGTTGCGGCGTTCGGTTCGTTCGTTATGAAAGGCAATCCTGTTATCGGATTTATCGTATTTATCCTTATTACAGTCGTTCAGATGCTCGTTGTTACCAAGGGTGCGGAAAGAGTTGCCGAGGTAACAGCAAGATTTACCCTCGACGCTATGCCCGGTAAACAGATGGCAATTGACGCTGACCTTAATTCGGGTACTATCGATGAAAAGGAAGCTAAAAGAAGACGTGAGAACGTTCAGAGAGAATCCGATTTCTTCGGAGCTATGGACGGTGCTTCAAAGTTTATCAAGGGCGACGCTACGTTTTCTATCGTTGCGGCAGTTGTAAACCTCCTCGGCGGTGCTGTAATGGGTCTTGTTTACGAGGGAATGGAGTTTACAGACGTTCTTACTACATATAGTATGGCAACAGTCGGCGACGGCTTGTGTTCGCAGGTTCCGTCACTTCTGATTTCAACTGCAATGGGTATGATAGTTACCCGTTCGGCTTCAAAGGAAAATCTTGCGGTCGATGTAAAGAATCAGTTTACTACACAGCCTACTGTTCTTATGATTTCAGGTGCGATAATGCTTGCACTTATGCTTATTCCGGGATTCCCGAAGGTTCAGCTTCTTGTACTCGGTGCAGGTCTGTTCGCTCTCGGTTATGTCCTCCGTAAGAATAATGCACAGCTTGCGTTTGAACAGGGTGCGGAAATGAGCGAGATAAATGAAAATAAGGAAGCTCTTTCCGAAATGGAATATTATAAGGACATTGACAATGTTTATAAGCTGCTTGAGGTTGAACCGATTGAAATGGAGTTTGGTTACAGTCTTATCCCGCTTGCTGATGAGGCATCGGGCGGTACGCTTATAGAACGTGTTGTTATCTTCCGTAAGCAGTTTGCGATGGATATGGGTATGGTATTCCCGTCAGTGCGTATGAGGGATAATCAGCATATTAATCCTAACCAGTATGTTATTAAAATAAAGGGCGAGATCGTTGCACAGGCAGAGGTGCTTGTGGATCATTATCTTGCACTCGACAGCGGCGGTGTTTCGCACGAGGTTGATGGCATTGACACGATAGAGCCTGCGTTCAATATCCCTGCAAAGTGGATAAATGAACAGAACAAGCTCCGTGCAGAGGTTGCAGGCTACACGCTTATCGACCCGACCTCCGTTATCATAACACATCTTTCCGAGGTCATAAAGTCGCATGCTTTTGAGCTTCTTTCACGTCAGGATGTTAAGACAATGCTTGAAAAGCTTAAACAGACTAATGCGGCAGTCGTTGACGATCTTGTGCCGAATGTAGTATCGGCGGCATATTTACAAAAGGTTCTTTGTCTGCTTCTTAAAGAGGGCGTTCCTGTCAGGGATCTCCAGACTATCCTCGAAACTATTGCCGATAATCAGCACACGATGAAGGACGTTGACATCACAACGGAATATGTCCGTCAGGCTTTGAAGCGTACTATAACAAGGCGTTTTGCAGACGGAGGTCAGATCCGTGTTCTTACGCTTGATACAGAAACCGAAAATAAGATAATTGCATCGGTAAAAAAATCCGATCAGGGTTCATATCTTGCAATGGATCCGCAGACTATTCAGTTGCTTATTGCTTCACTCAATGAGCAGATCGACAGAGTAAAGGACGTTATCCCGATGCCGATAGTCCTTACATCACCGATAGTAAGAATTTATTTCAAAAAGCTGGTTGATCAGTTTATACCGAATATAACTGTTCTCTCTTATAGTGAGATCGACAATTCCGTGCAGATTCAGGCTGTTGGTAATGTTGCAATTACGGAAACTGCCGGAGTGTGAAAGGAGCTGAGCATTGATGTCCGATAAATATGAGGCGGAAAAGCTTTCGGCGGCGGAAAAATCCGAGCTTCTTCGCAGATATAAGGAAACGGGCGACAAGGCTCTGCGAAATGAAATTGTCCTTTGCTATATGAATATTGTACGCTATGCCGCCGTTTCCACACGAAATATGTATGCGAAATATGCGGACAGCGAGGATATTATAAATGAAGCGACTATTGCACTGATGTCCGCAATAGAAAGCTTCAGCTTTGATAAAAATGTCAAATTTGAAACCTTTGCTTCGATAAGGGTAAGAGGTGCTGTTATCGATTATATCAGGCGGCAGGATCTTATTCCAAGAAATGTCAGGCGATTTGCAAGGGATTATGATGCCGCATATTCCGAGCTTTACTCAAAATTCGGACGTGAGCCGATTGATGAGGAAATTGCCGAGAGAATGGGTCTGACGTTAAGCAGATTTGAAAATTATTCTGCAAAAGCCGCTTCGGCACAGACTCTTTCCTTTGAAGAGCTTGTTGTAAACACTGGATTTGATATTTCCGATGAAATATCCGAGGATGGTGTATGGGCGGCGGAGGCTGCCTTGCATCATGAGGAAAAGCTCAGGTATCTTGCAAGGGCTATCGAGGCTCTGAGCGATAAGGAAAGGCTTGTTATTACGCTTTATTACTATGAAAAGCTTAAATTTAACGAAATAGGCAAGGTAATTGACGTTTCCGAATCGAGAGTTTGCCAGATACATTCAAAGGCTGTCATAAAAATGAAAAAATATCTGTCCGAATATATGGAAAAAAAGTGAGAAAGGACTGAAAGAATATGTTGAGAGGCTATTATACCGCTGTAAACGGTATCATAAACGAGGAAAGAATACTTAACGTTATAACAAACAATATTGCTAACATTAAAACCGCAGGATATAAGGACGAAACTGCTATCCCGACAACCTTTGCGGAGGAAATGCTCCTGATAAACGGAAAATCAAGCGAAACAGGTACTATTCGTTACAGAACGCTTCAGGAAACCTATACGAATCTTGAACAGGCTTCCTTTGAGGATACTGGTTCGAGAATGGACTGTGCTTTGATAGGAAATATTTATTTCAATATCGAAAACCGTAAAACAGGTGAAACATTGCTCACAAGAAACGGTCAGTTTTCACTTGACGCAGAGGGTTATCTTTGTGTTGGACCCTCGGGCAGGATTCTTGATGAAAACCGTCAGCCGATTCAGCTTGGAACAGCAAATTTTGATATTTCTGCAACAGGTCTTATCACGACCGAGGACGGCAGGACTTATCAGCTTGGACTGACCTATCTTGCTCCCGATACGGCGATTGAAAGAATTGATGATAATATGTTCCGTCCGTATGAGGACTTTGGTGTGAACAATATTCCAGCAGGCGAGGATTATCGTGTACGTCAGGGCAGCTATGAGCGTTCAAATGTTGATACAGCTGATGAGCTTGTAAAGGCTATGGACGCACAGAATGTCTTTTCCGCTTGCTCACAGGCACTTAAGGTAATAAACAGCATAAATCAGATCGCCGCAAACGATCTTGCCAAGATATGATAAAGCAGGACGCTTTTTTGAAGAAAGGATAAGCTACTATGAGTAGAATTGGTTATCATACAGCCGCTTCGGGCGTTATAAGCTATCAGCTCGGAATGGACGTTACCGCTAATAACCTCGCAAATGTAAACACCTATGGCTTCAAGGCTTCAAGACCTTCATTTGCAGATCTTATTTATACAAAAAGAAACACGGACAACGAGGAGGTTCAGTTCGGTCACGGTGTAAGAGTTGACAAGACTGATCTTATGTTTGAACAGTCGCAGGTAAGAGAAACAGGCAGAGAGCTTGATTTTGCCGCTCTGAACGAAGGATTTTTTGCCGTTGAGGAGGGCATTACAGGTGAGGTAAAATACACAAAGGACGGTTCGTTCTATCTTTCAAATAATGGCGATGGCACTTATCAGCTTGTTGATTCGGAGGGTGGATTTGTACTTGATTACAATGGCAACCGCATTACCGTTCCGTTTATTGATGATACGACTGATATTGACACTGTTGCTCTTACAAATATGATCGGAACCTTTACCTTTGAAAATCCATATGGTCTGGATCAGATCGGAAGCAACTATTTTGAGGCAAATCAGTCAAGCGGTGCGGCTGTTGCAAATGACAGCGTTGTAAAGAAAAACGGCTTCCTTGAAGCTTCCTCCACGAATATTGCAAATGAGATGACCAAAGTTATCGAATATCAGAGAGCTTTCCAGCTCAACACGACAATGGTTAAGACGCATAATGAGCTTGAGGATATTATCAACAACCTCAGAAATTAATAGTCAATCGACAGTTAATGAAAGGAATTGTGAATAATGGCAATTACAAACATTGAAGAGCTTAAGGATATGCATCTTGACGTTCTCAAGGAAATAGGAAATATTGGCTCGGGGAATGCCGCAAGTGCTTTGTCTACGATGTTGAATACTGAGATCGATATAAGCGTGCCATCGGTCAAGTTGCTCGATTTTTCCGAGGCGGTAAATTTCCTTGGCGGTCCTGAACAGATAGCAATTGGTATGCTTGTCAATATAACAGGCGATGTTACTGGAATGATGCTTTATGTTATCCAGCATTCCTGTGCAAGCAGTATGACAAGTGCTGTTTTCGGAACGGAGATTGAGGATATTGCAAATATGAACGATATGGAGGTTTCCTTTATCAGCGAGATTGGAAATATTATGTCGGCTTCATATATAAATGCTATTGCATCGCTTACGAATATGATGATTGATATTTCTGTGCCGAATATGTGTGTTGATATGGCAGGTGCTATCCTCAGCGTTCCTGCGGTAAGCTTTGCACAGGTCGGCGATAAGGTTCTCTTTATTGATGACAGCTTTATTATTGGTGGAAATGAAGTTAAAAGCAATATGATACTTGTTCCGGAGATGAATTCGCTTGAGTATCTGTTTAATAAGCTGGGAGTGAATATCTGATGGGAACAACATTGACAGTTGGAATTGCTGATCTTAAGGTAGGCAAGGGCGATGATGTTCTCGTTACATATGCTCTTGGTTCATGCGTTGGAATATGCCTTTATGACGCTGAAAGCAAAATAGCAGGCCTGGCACATATAATGCTCCCATTGAGCAAGGATGCTGCGGCAACAAGCAAGGCAACTCCCGAAAACCGCCGCCGTTATGCTGATACAGGCATAACAGAGCTTATTCAGGAAATGAATCTTGCAGGAGCTTCGACAAAGAATCTGACGGCGAAAATAGCCGGCGGAGCTCAGATGTTTACGGCAAGCTCTGCAGTTTTTAATATTGGTGAAAGAAATCTTGAAGCGGTAAAGAAAATGCTGGCTTCATATCGTATAAAAATTGTTGCTGATGATACAGGTTTAAATTACGGAAGAACTGTATTTTTTCACGCTGATACGGGTATAATGGAAGTAAAATCGGCAACAAGGGAAACTAAGCAGCTTTAATGAGGTGATTAATTTGAATATTACGGAAATGATGAAATCGGTTCGTGATTCCTTTGCTTCGCTTGCAATTGTTCTTACGGTTTATGGTCTGGTTGAGAGATTTTTGCTCCCCAAAAAAACGAAAATCGTTGTTGACGAGGGCATTGAAGCCGAATTGGTTGCGCTCGGCAAAAAGGGCAATCCAAAGGCTGTTTACGTCAGCTCAAAGAAAAACAGGATAAATTTCAGGGGAGCTGTATTTTTTAGCACGCTTGCGTTGGTTATAACCAAGCTGATCGCTCAATATGAGGAAAATCATAATATCACAATTGAATAAAAAATTAAGCTGTACAGATTTTTGATTTCTGTACAGCTTTTGTTATTCTGTATCAAACTGACTTTCGTGACGCTTGAAGAAGTCGGTTCTTGGTTCGAGGAACTTAAGCTTATGCTCCGTTTCATTCGGGAGAAGCTTTTCAAATGTATCAAAAATATTATCCCAATCCCATACAGCTTCGTTGATCTGTAAGTAGTCACGCACACCCTCTGTTCCGCTCGGAACGATAGGGTGGAGAAGTACCATAGCAGTTTTTATCATATGGAACACGTCAATGAGCCACTGTCTGCGTTTTTCAGAGTCATCATTCTTATCGGTTTCATTTTTATTTCTTGCCATATACTTGCTTGCTTTTCTGATGTAGGAATCGAGGACGTATGTTACCTGGTGGAACTCGAATTTATACATAAAGCGTTCGTATTCGAGGATAGCCTTTTCGCTATCGGCAAGGATCTCTTCTGAAACATTTCCGATAGGCATATTTCCGTCAAGATATTTCTGAACCTCATAGAAGCAGGTTCTGATAATTCTGTTGAATACGTTTGAAAGCAGGAAGCCTTCCTTTGTTACGGGATCGCTGTCCTCGGGTTTAGCGGTAGGGTTAAGCGGCTTCGGCTGGAAGCTTACAGATCTCATACCAAGACCGAGCGAGAGGAAGTGCATACGGAGCTGTTCAGCGGTATAATAATCAAGAAGCTCTTTCGCCATAGGCGGTTTTACAGAGCCACTGCTTGATGCTTTTTTATCGAGGAAAAGAATATGATGATTTGCAACAAGCGTTGAATTCTGAAGCTGACCATCGGGTGTTTCGGCAGTTATTTCGCCGTCCTGCAATGCACAGAAAAGAGCGGTTTGGGCAACGCCGTAGAAGTAGATATTATCCTGTCCGATAAACTGGTAAACCTCTGCGTCCTTACTGCACCAATAATCACGCCATTCAGACATATCTTTGCCGACTGATTCGAGGTAAGCAGCGGTAAATGAGATAGGTGCCCAAAGTGATTCAGGCCATACCCATATTGTGAGCGGATCTTCACCCTCAAGAACAGGAGCGGGAACGCCCCATTCGATATTACCTGTAAGTCTGAACGGAACGAGCGTCTTGCCTGTTCTGAAACGAACTCCCTTTTCGGTAAGCAGCTCGCAGGCTCTGTCACGGTCGGTAAGCTCCTTGAACTTAATTGTAAATGAAGTCTTTTTAGGCTCTTCAATAAGCTCATGCTCCGCCATTTTATCCTTGACGGAAAGATAATCGTCCATATAGTCGTTCATAACGTAAACGACAGGCGGTTCAAGAAATTCGCCGATAGTTTTCTTTACGACCTGACGAACGTTATCCTTGGCTTTGAGCTGCTCCATATAATCATTGAGGAGAGGATAAAATTCAGTCAGCTTGAAATACCAGTTTGTGACATCACGCATAACAGGTCGAAGTCCTGTAAGGGTTGATTTCGGGTCGATGAGGTTCACAGGCATATACTGATGACCAAGGTCGCATTCATCGGCATATCCCTTTTCGGACTGACAGCCCTGCACGGGACATTTTCCGATAACCTGTCTGCCGTTGAGGAATGTTCCGACCTTTTCGTCATAGAATTGTGCGGTTGCGATTTTTTTCAGGCAGCCCTTTTCATAAAGTCTGCGGATAACCTTATCTGAAACCATATTATGTATTTCAGCAGTTCTTCCAAGACCTGATGCACCAAAAAGGTTTGTGCTTATTTCATATGCTTCAAGTGTAGCCTTCTGATCGTCGTGATTTGATTGAACAAAATCACGGATAGAGCCTGTATAGCCCTTTTCCTCGACAAGCTTTCTGTAGCTTTCGGCAATAGGTGAACCATAGCAGTCAGTACCGCTGACAAAAATAACGTTATCCTTGCCTATTCTGTCACGCAGGAATCTTGCATAAACATCGGCAAAAACGAAAACTCCGCCGACGTGACCGAAATGGAGCTGCTTGTTGCCATAAGGCATACCGCCTGTTACGATAGCTCTTTTCGGAAATTCGGGACGGTTATCTCTTGAAATTTTTTTCTTATTATATTCGGGATTAGGATTACCCATATAAAAACCTCCAAAAAACAAACAAAGCACAGCATACTACATTCGCTCTGCTTTGTTCAAATAAATCAGCTCAAAACGAGGATAGCCATATCTCCGTTGTTAGCCTCGCCTGCATTCTTGACAGCAACAACCATCTTCCAGATTATATCGTTGCCTGTTTTACGCAGAGCGTCATCAAATGATGAAACAGCCTTTACAAAGTCTTCTTCGCCCTTGCCGTCCATATAGCAGGTAAGAAGAACCTTATATGCGTTGTAAAGTACGCAGAAGAACACATAATTATCCCAAATATCAAGCTTGTCCGAAGCCGCATAGGGAATAGAATATGTCCATACATAATTGACAAGGATATTTTCCATCCAGTCGGAGTGATTTGCAAGGAAATCATCTCTGTACTTTTCACGCATTTTAACGTACTTATTCATATCGACCATATTAAGCGTTTCAGGACCTGATACGCCAAGGTTCTTATAAACCTCTGCCATAACCTCCTTAAATTCGGGAGTGGTCTTTTTTACAGCCTTGAGCAGTGAAATACCGTCTGCAAGGGAGAAGGTAGGTGTAAATGAAAGTCCGTCAAAGAATTTAAGTGTCTTTTCATAATCCCTGTCCATAATGAATCTTTCAATAAAGCGTGGGATAAGGTTCGGCTGACCCTGATCGATCATACCCTGAACGGTTTTAACTCCGTAATTGAGCATAAGCATACGGCTTTCGAGGGGAAGCTCCTTATTCTGGAGTATTCCCATAAAAAGTGTACGGAGCGGCCAATAGTATTGTGCAACGGGAGCGGCTTTTATTGCAGCCTCGGAGCTTTCGATAAAGGGAGCTTCCTTTTCGCCTGTAAGCTGGCTCATTCTGAACGAAATAGTTTTTTCCTGCATCATTCTGCGGACTACATCGGGGTTACTCAGATACAGCACATACTCAACTGCCGCAGGGGAAACGATAATATCGGAAAAATCCTTATAATTTTCTTCAGGGCCTGTTACATCAACAAGCTCCTTGAAATATGACGGTGTAAAAACGGGAAATGCCATTCTTATTCTCCAATCCCGACGGCACTCGTATATGCACCGCCGTAAATATTTTCAATCAACGATTAATTATATCATATTATCCGCATAATTGCAAGTTTTATTTGAAAAAAGCCATCACTGATCATCTGAAACGGTCTTCGGAAGGGTATTTTGGTAGGCTTCATTGTCAAACCATGCGTCAAGAACCTCGGTTGAAATGGAATAGCCCTCGGAGGTCTTTACATATTCAAGGATTTCACCCGTTGTAAGGAGAGTTTCGATTTCCTTGACGGTAAGGTTAAGATAATCTGCGGCTTCGCTTTCGGTGAGATATTTTTTCTCGCTGTAATTAACGCTTTCGGGCTGGGTTATGTTATTTATGCTGGAAAAGGATTTTTCTTCCATTGTTTTGCAAAGCTTACGGATACCGCCGCCAATGGATAAACCGCTTATAAGCACGCATATTCCGAGGAAAACCGCACCTATGA
>CAYOAV010000008.1:38338-48057 GCA_964402055.1 uncultured Ruminococcus sp.
CCAATGGATAAACCGCTTATAAGCACGCATATTCCGAGGAAAACCGCACCTATGAATGTGCCGTTGAGCATTTTTACGTTATTTCTGCTTTTAGCTGTCTGATTTTGTGGCATATTATCCCAACCTTTCTTTATGTGTCATTTTTCAGTTTGATTTCAATTTCGCAGTCAAGGCTGAACGAGTAAAGATAAGCTCCTGCCGCCCTGACGTTAAATATTTTCTCCAATGCCGCACTGTAAAGCACCAGCTGTCTACGATATCTGTCGGCTAAGACATCAGCTGAACTAACTCTGTCCGTTTTATAATCGACAATTATCATTTCGCCGTTTTCAAAGAAGATACAGTCTGCGATACCCTGGAGCATACTATTTTCATTATACTCTAAATTGAAGCTTTCGTCAAGAGATAGCTGCGATAATCCGACAAGAAATTTCTGTTCACGTCTGACATCGGGGGAATTTTTCATACGTTTATAGAGCTTTGAGCCGAAAAACGCAGAAATATGCTTATAATTTATTGAATCACGCTCCGCACTGCTTATGAGACCGAGAGCTTCAAGGCGTTCAGCTTCCTTTTGAGGATTGCTTTCTGCGGCAGAATAATCTGCGTACTGCATAAAGGTATGAGTAGCAGTTCCTATTTCAGCGGCAGTAAGTTTGCTGTGTTCAGCGGCAAAATCCGGTCTGCGGAGGAAAACTTCATCAATCTCGCTTTTGGCAATTTCGGTTATAGTCAGCTTGGCGAGTTTATCGGTCAGGCATCTGTCATAGCTTCTTTCAAAGTTGCCGAGCAAACGCTTGACATCATCGTCATTCGGGAGCGGCTTGATATTTTCATCGGCATTCTCATCGGAGGAACAGGGAGCATATGTTGAAATTTTTATCCTTGCCTTACTTTTTCTTATCGGGATATATATTTCATTCTGTATTTTACTTCCGTCAGGGTGGGTAAGTACTGCGGCAATTAACCAATCGAGCATAGAGCTTGCCTTGACTGCTGACGGAGAACCGTTTTCTGCGGAAATACGCATTGAACATTCTGATATTTTTCGTCTTGTAGCATCACTATCGGGGATAGTTATAAAAAGCTTTTCCTTTGCTCTTGTTAATGCAACATATAAAAGCCGCATTTCCTCGTTTATGCTTTCACGCTTATTGACCTGCGAAATTGCATACCTTGGAAATGAATCATAAAGCCTGCCAGTGCTTATATCCTGAATTTTAAAACCTGTTCCAAGTTCAAGATTAATCTGCATACGGTTATGGCAATCGGAAAGGTTGAATTTTTTTGATGTGCCGCAAAGGAATACAAACGGGTATTCAAGACCCTTTGATTTATGTATGGTTTTTATGGAAACGGCATTATCCGCCGCAGATACGACTGACGCACGGACAAGATCTCCTCCGTTTTCCGAAACGTCCGAAAGATAACGCAGGAATCCTGACAAGCCGCCTGATGAATTTGTTTCATAAGCCTTTGCGTATTCAAGCAGAAGCCGCAAATTTGCTTTTTTCTGCTCACCGTCGGAATAAACGCTCATTGAAGAAAGGAAATCCGTGCTGTCATAGATATTTATGATAAGCTTTTCAAGGCTTTGAGATGCGGCGGCAAGTCTTAAATCCCTGAAAATATTGCAGAAGCGTACAAGCTTAGCCTTTGCAGGATATACGCTGTCATTTTCAGCGGCACGCAGAACCGCCTTATAAAGCTTTTCCTCACGGCTTTCCGACATAAGTCTTAGTTCCGCCATATCGTCTGCATTAAGCATAAACATCGGTGACATAAGCACGGAAACAAGCGGAATATCCTGCATAGGATCGTCAATGACCCTGAGCAGATCGAGAAGCACCGATATTTCCCTTGAACGCAGGTAGCTGACTGTTTCCTCACAGACCGCTTTTATTCCGCAGGCGGCAAGCTCATCGGCATAAAGCTGACCTCTTATTCTGTCACGGAGAAGTATGCAGAAATCCTTCGGTTCGCATGGTCGCAGTGAACCCTTATCGCTGACTGATACCTTTTCGAGCATTTCCTTTATTTTTGAAGCGGCTGCTCTTGCCTCCGCTTGTACGGCGGAAATGGGTTCTTCGTCATTATCATCGGTTGTTGGAGTAGCTGTATCGGGTGAAAAAATAATTTCGGTTGCCCTGTCGCTATCGGGATAGGAAGCACCATATTCAAGACTTTCGCCCTCGGTATAGTCTATACCGCCCGATTTTCTGCTCATAATATTCTGGAAAACATCGTTGACAAAATCAACAACATCTATACTGCTTCGGAAATTTCTGTTAAGAAGTACGGAGGCATTTTTTCCTTGGAAATCCTTTGTATATGGTTCGGAGGTATCGAGGACCTGCATAAAATTGTTAGGATTTGCAAGACGAAAACGATAAATAGACTGCTTGACATCACCGACTACAAAGAGGTTATCGCCGCCCTTTTCAGCAGTTCCGTTATGTGAAAGCATACGGAAAATCAGGCTTTGAGTATTATTTGAATCCTGAAATTCGTCTATCATAATAAGCTTATAATAGTTGGAAAGCTCCTCTGCAAGAGCTGTTCTGGAAATGCTGCCGTTTTCGTCCTTTTGGCATAACAGCTTGATTGCAAGCTGCTCTGCATCGGAAAAGCCGAGAGCGTTTTTCTCGTTTTTTATTTCGGCTATTTCATCTATAAGAGCCTTGACAAGTTCAGAAATTCCGCTTAAAATATCAGCGTTTATTTTATAATCATCGGAAATTTCATCACGGGTAAAGGAATTTTCGGCAAGCTCGTTATATATTTTTTTATACTTATCACGGATATCCTTAACAAAACTGATCAAAGCTTCATCGTCTGAGCCTTTTTCTGTTTTCGGATAACGGCAGGTTTCAAATTTTATCGGCTTTAGCTGACGCTCCTCCCATTTTAAAGCTGTATCGCAAACACGCTCTGCGAGTTGTTCAAGCATTTCCGCTTCGCCTGAAATTATCTGTTGAGCCTTAGATTTTCCGTCATCGGGAACAGCTTCAGCCGCATAAAAAGCAAGCGAAGCCGCCGAGCTAAGCTCATCTGAAATATAGCTCATATAAGCCGCCGCAAGAGGGTCGGTTTTTTCGTCAAAGCCTTGTTCGAAGCGTTTTACCGATTGATTTATAAAATCCATAGGGAATGGAAGTGCCATAATGAAGCGGTGCAGTGAAAGGACTGTTTTTTCAAGCTCTGTATCGCCTCTTGCTCCCGAACATGTGAAATCTGCCAGCTTTTTCATTAATTCAGGCTTTTCACCGTAAAAGCGTTCAAAAACATTTTCCGTTGCCTTTGCGATGATTATATTTTCTTCTGATTCATCTATAATGCGAAAGCCTGATGAAACTCCGAGCGGCTGGACGTTTTCCCTTATAAGGTCAAAGCAGAATGAGGTTATCGTTGATATTCTTGCAGAGGGAATAAGAGCCTGCTGACTGTAAAGCCATTCATTATCAGGTTCTTTTTCAAGCCGTTGGGATATAGCGTCGGAAAGCCTTTGCTTCATCTGGGCGGCGGCATCGTTTGTGAAGGTAACAACAATTATCCTGTCGGCAGGGGTTCGGTTTTCGTTATCGGATAGTATTCTGAGCAGCCTTTCAACAAGCACGGAGGTTTTTCCGCTTCCTGCCGCCGCAGAAACTATCACAGAGGTATTTCTTGCTTCAATAGCTTCAAGCTGTTTATCTGTCCATCTGTTTTCAGCCATTGCTTTTTATTCTCCTTGAATAATTTTTGCCGCCTGCTCATTCAGACGTTCTCTCATTTTTTCAGTGGCATCAGGTTCATATTTCCTGCTGATGATATTCGGATAATTTCCGCATACGGAGCTGTAATCACAGCTTGTGCAGGGTGAAAAATTACCGTTTATAAGCGGAACAGCTTCAATTTTGCCGTTCTTGATAGCATTTGCTGTTTCTTTGAGCATATCCTCGGTACAACGGCGAAGAGCGGCAATATCGTCCTCGGTAACAACGCTTGATGAGGCATAAAAATCGCCGTCTTTTTTTATTTTTACAGGGATAAAGGTTCCGTTCAAGCCATTTTCCATTGCTCCTGCAAGCTCTGTATCAGCGATTACTATTCCGTCCATTTTACAGCCGTTTTTTTCATATTCTGCCTTAGCTTCATCGTCAGGATTTCTTCCAAGCGAGGGCATACGATCCTTTGCGTGCATATAAAGCACTCCGACTGGCTGGGCGGTATGATATTTTCCTTTATTTTTCGGCACATTCGGGTCGGTCAGTGCGAAAATATAGAGAAGCATCTGCATATTTATTCCATAATAAAGGTCGGCAAGGGAAAATGCCTTTGAGCCTGTTTTATAGTCAACTACACGGATATAGGTCGTGCCGTCCTTTGTATAAGTATCAATTCTGTCAACCGCACCTATGAAGCTTACGACTGTATTATCAGCAAGCCGCAGAACAGCAGGCTTTTCATCGCCGTTTTCGTCATATGTAAGAGTATATTCAAAGCTTGACGGTGAAAAATCCGATTGTGCAAATTCAAGCCGCAGTCTGTAAACTATATCGGTAAGTGTTTCTGCAAGTCTGCCAAAGGCTGCACGGTATCTTTGCGATTTTCCATAGCTGCCGCCTATATCTTCGGAGATATAATATAAGCCGAGCCTTTTATTGATATCATCGGCAATTTCCTCACGGCTCATTTTTATAAATTCGTCCTTGCCATGCTCCTGTAAAAATCCGCATAAGCAATAATGAACGGCATTTCCTCTTGCAGGTGCGTTCATTACCATACGCTGCCTTGGATATATGGAAAGACCCTTTTTGCAGAAATAAATAAACGGGCATTTCCTGTAATCCTCAAGGCGTGAAGCGGAAAGAGTTATATTATTCCCGAAAAGCATTGTGGCATTTTTTCTTGAAATATAATGCTCTGTTGTAACAGGCTCATCGGCAATGCGAAGCTTTTCCTTATTATCCTCGGAATAATCTTCAAGTGCCTTCCTTATGCAGGCTATATCGGGATCATTCCTGCGGAAATTTTTTATATATTGATAATAAGCGTTCTGTTCATTCGTGCAGAAAAAGAGCGTTCCGAGTTTTTTCTCGTCAAGAGCTATATCACCGAACATAGCTTCAAGCTGTTTTACGGCAAAGGACGGATAAAGAGGACTTCCCGAAACTCCTGCCACGGAGTATGTGACATAAAGCCGTTCTTTGGCGGCAGATAAAACTGAATATGCGATAAATCTTTCCTCGGCATTTTTTTCACGCAAAGAGCCGCCTATTTCTATATCGACTGCACGGAAGCGTTCAGCGTCCTTATCGGAAAAAATTGCAGAGGGCTTTGCGGCAAATGGGAATATTCCCTCGTTTGCACCCATTACAAAAATAACCTTCGGGTTGGAAAAACGTGACATATGAGCGGCGGTAAAGCTCACGCTGTCAAGAGTTCTCGGAGGGGAGGAGAGCTTCATTCCCGAAACTGCCGTTTCAAAAAGCCCTTCAAAATCCGAGCCTGAAATTTCATCACTGCCAAGTGTTCGGTAAAAGGATTGCAAAAGTTCGCAGAGTATATCCCATAGCTGTTTAGCTTCACGGACAGCAAGGAGCATACTTTCATTATTTTCGGAATTTTCAGCAAGCTTTGTTACAGTATCGGCGATTTTTACATCTTCAAGATAATCGGAAACAGCACGGCATATTTCATCGGCTTTCCCTGATTTAAGACGTTTTTTCAGCTTTATAAGAGGTGTTATTACGGTAAGTCTTGCATTTTCCGCAATATTATCATTATCACAGCTTATGCGGAAAGGCATTTCCCACATTTCTCTGTCAACGTTCCATTTGTAGCAATATTCTTCGAGAATATCGGTCTGTTCAATATCAAGTCCCGAAAAGCCTGTTTTTACACAGCGGAGTATGTCCTCGGACGAAAAATGCTTTGCACAGGCAAGCTTAAGTGCCGTGCGGATAAATATTATCAGAGCCTTATGCGATATTCCCTCGGAGGTATCGGTGTAAAGAGGGATATCTGACCGCCTGAATGCGGCTTCTATCATGGTAATATAGCTTTCGGGGCATCTTGCGGTGACGGCTATATCGGAATAGTGCATACCCTCCTCATGCACAAGTCGGCATATTTCTGCGGCAACATAATCAGCCTCGGAATAAGGCTCTGCGGCTTCATAAATTTTTATATTCTGACATTTTCCGTCAAAAGCTCCCCTTTGCGAGCGGAGAATATTCTCCCTCATAAAAAGAAGCTCGGGATTTTCAAAGCGGCGGTTTTCCGTCATAAATATTTTGTTTACAGCGGTATCGGAGGCTTTTGCGGCGGCTGAAAGCTTATAAGCGGTGCTATTTACCGTGTCGAAAAGTGAGAAGCTTTGTGGATTTACGTCCTCGGTCGTAAGTGCGACAGTTACATTTGAGCAATCTCTTATCATAACCTTTAAAAGCTCATATTCATCGGGAGTGAAGCTTTTAAATTCATCAATAAAAAACTCCGTATCCTTGAAAAAATGATGCTTCGACGCTTTTTTTGCGGCTTCTGATATATCAGTCTGACTATCCTTATAGCCATGCTGTTCAAGGCTTTGCAAATATGCTGAAAAAATTAGGGCGATATCCTTTGCTTTGGGTCTTATTGCTTCATCAAGCAGGGCGATTTTTTCCATAAGAGCTTCGGGGGAAGCTCCTGCGGCTGAAAATGCCTTTACAATTTCAAGAGCTTCGGGAACAAAACGTGTTTTTGCCGCCTGTTTACCGTAAAATTCAAGCGAATGCTCCTTGCAAAGACGTGTAAGGACACCGTGCATAATGACGCTTTTCACGGTATCATCTGCATATTTTCCACGCAGACCGCCGTATTTTATGAAAATATATTTCGCCGCACGGGAAAAGTTGATTATTTCCATACGGTTGAATTTTTCTATTCCAATAAAATTATAAAGCAGTCGGTTATATTCAAAGTTAAACTGGTCGGGAACGATAGCATAGACTTTTTTTCCGTTATCGACAGCGGCACTTATTCTTTTCATAATTTCATATGATTTTCCCGTACCTGCACCGCCGCAAATCAGCTCAAGCATTTTTTACCTCTTATTATTTTCATCATCATTATTTTCGGACATTTTTATTCTTACATCACGCCAAGCCTTGCGTACATCTTTTGCTTTGTAATTTATTCTTATACGGGAAATGAGATTTCCACCGAAGAAAAGTGCAATGTTAAGGAATGATATAAGAATACAAAGACCTGAAGCCCAGAATCCATATGCAAAGCTTATTATCATATTGTATGAAAGGAAAGCAACATCGATCCATGCGAGCCATTTTGCTTTTACTGGAATGAAATAGAAAAGCAGAAATCTTTCATTCGGGAAAAGTATTGCAAATGCGAGGAAAAGCGAAAGATTAAGATAATAAGCTGTTGCATAGCCTGAAATAAGTCCGCATATTATCGTTCCGATAACTCCAACGATATAAAAAACATTGAATCGGAAGCCGCCCCATACCTGTTCAAGCTGTGAGCCTATCAGATAGTAAAAATAGCAGCTTATCAGCATAAATATGGGGTTTGTGCTGAAAGGTACTAATACAAATGATAAAATTCTCCAGACCTGACCCTGCATAATTAATTCTCTGTCAAAATTCATATATGCTTCAAAATTGAATTCAGGGAAAAGATACTGGAAGACAAATACAACAATATTTCCTATGACGATATAAAGCATAAGATTAGGAATATAATATCTTCCGAATTTGCGTTCAAGCTTGTTTAAAACATTCATTTAACAGTGATCCTTTCAAAAAGTTGGTTTTTAAAAAATTATATCACATTTCAGATAATAATACAAGTATACACTTGAAATTTTCATAAATATGGTTTATAATAAAATTGTTCCCTTGTGGGGATACTTTAGTAAAACAGAAAGGTCGAATTAAAAATGGCTATTGAAATTACAAAAGAAACTGTTATAGGTGATATTCTTGACGCAGCTCCTGATACTGCTCCGTTCTTCCTTGAAATGGGAATGCATTGCCTTGGCTGTCCTGCTTCAAGAGGTGAATCGGTTGCAGACGCTTGTGCTGTTCATGGCGTAAATGCTGATGAGCTTGTTGAAAAGCTTAACGCTCATATTTCCGCTAACGCATAATTTTTTATCATATTCCGCACGGAGATATGCTTGTGCGGTTTGTTTTTAAGGGAGATCATTATGCTTGGAAACAGATTAAAGGCTTGTGCCGATTTCGTAAAGGGAAAAAAAGCCTGCGATGTCGGTACGGATCATGGCTATCTTGCGGCAGAGCTGCTTATTTTGGGGAAATGCGATTTTGTTATTGCCGCTGATATAAACGAAAAGCCGCTTGAATCGGCACGCTCCACATTGCTCGGAGCAGGTCTTTCGGAATGTTCGCAGACTGTACTTTCCGATGGTGTGAAAAGCATCTGCCTTGATGGAGTTACAGATATAATCATTGCAGGAATGGGCGGTGAGCTTATTGCAGAGATTCTATCACAAAAGCCGCTGGACGGAATTAATCTTGTCTTACAGCCTATGACAAAAGCACCGTATCTGCGTAGATTTCTTGCGGAAAACGGCTTTTTGCTGAAAAATGAAAAGGCGGTAGAGGAAAACGGTCGGCTTTATATTGTTATGAATGTGGAATTTGACGGGATAAAGCGTGAAATAACAGAAGCTGAATCAATGCTCGGAAGGCTTTCCGCTGATGACGATACAGCGGCAAGGCTTATATCTGCGACTGAAAAAAAGCTTATGCGTGAGGCAGAGGCTCTGGAAAATTCAGGTGATTCCGATGCGGCGGCTAAGAAAAGGGAAATAGCGGGATTTTTAAAAAAGGAGTTGTCAAAAAATGCTTAAGGTAAGGGATATAATCAATGAAATGAACGAAATTGCTCCGATTTCGCTTATGCAAAAGGGCGATAATTCAGGCTTGCTTGTAGGTTCGCCTGATGATAAGGCAGAAAGGGTGCTTGTGGCACTTGATATTACTAATGAAGTCGTTGAAGAAGCAAAAAACAGGGGAGCGGACGTAATAATCTCGCATCACCCTGTGATATTTTTGCCGTTGTATTCGCTTACGGATAAAAATCCTGCCTGCCGTGCCGCAAAATACGGAATTGCGTGCATATGCTATCATTCACCGCTTGACCTTGCAAAGGGCGGTATGAATGAGATAATTTATGATATGCTGAAAAAGCCGTTTTCTCTTAATGCTCCCGAATGTTTTCTTGAACCAGTCGGTGAACGCGGATATGGTCTTGTATGTGAGCTTGAAAAGGAAATTGAGCCTGAAAAAGCGGCATATCTGCTTAAAGAATGCTTTAATTGCCGATATGTGAGATATTCAAGGGGCGGCAGAAGTATAAAAAAGCTTGCATACTGTTCAGGAAGCGGCGGAAGTATGCTTGAAGAAGCGATAGCACTCGGAGCTGACGCATTAATTACGGGTGATGTCAAGCACGACCGTATGGTAACGGCTTTGAACGAGGGCGTAACGCTGTTCGACTGCGGACATTTCCATACGGAAAATATAATTCTTCCTTATCTGAAAAAGCGATTTTCTGAGGATATGCCGCAGATAAGCTTTGAAATTGCAGATGCTTCAGTCGATCCTTGCGAATATGTCTGATAATACTAAGGGGACATATCCACAGCCTTTTGCACACTTTTGCTGTTTGTGGGAATATGTCTATTAAACTGAAATTTATCGTTCTGA
>CAYOAV010000009.1:0-10827 GCA_964402055.1 uncultured Ruminococcus sp.
CCGTCAATAACCTGAATCATATCAATATTATGAGCTATTGCATATTCAAAGTCACGCTGATCGTGTGACGGAACAGCCATAACTGCACCTGTACCATAGCTTGCAAGAACGAAATCGCCGATAAACATTCTTACTTCCTTGCCGTTTACAGGATTTATACAGGTAACACCCTTAAGCTCACAGCCTGATTTTGTCTTATTAAGCTCTGTACGATCCATATCGTTCTTTTTGAGCGTTTCATCAATGTAAGCCTGAACCTCGTCCTTGTTGGTTATTCTCGGCATAAGAGCTTTAACTATATCTCCGTCCGGAGCAAGAACCATAAAGGTAATTCCGTAAATTGTTTCGATACAGGTCGTATAGATGCTGAACTCGCCGCCGCCGACAATATCAAACTTGACCTCAACACCTGTTGACTTGCCTATCCAGTTTCTCTGCATAGCCTTTGTTGATTCAGGCCAATCTATCTCATCAAGTCCTTCAAGAAGCTTTTCTGCAAAAGCAGGCTGATCAATGACCCACTGCTTCATATTTTTTCTTACAACAGGATAACCGCCACGCTCTGATTTGCCGTCAATAACCTCGTCATTGGAAAGAACCGTTCCCAGCTCCTCGCACCAGTTTACAGGCATATCGACATACTTTGCATAGCCGTCAAGATAAAGCTGCTTGAATATCCACTGCGTCCATTTATAAAATTCAGGGTCGGAAGTCGCAACCATTTTTGACCAATCATAGTCAAAGCCAAGCTCTCTCAACTGCTTGGAGAAGGTCTTGATATTTTCCTGCGTAAAGCCGTTCGGGTGATTTCCCGTTGTTACGGCATACTGCTCCGCAGGAAGTCCGAAGGAATCGTAGCCCATAGGGTGAAGTACGTTATATCCCTGCATTCTCTTCATTCTTGAAACTATATCCGTAGCGGTATAGCCTTCAGGGTGACCTGCGTGAAGACCTACTCCTGATGGATATGGGAACATATCCAATACATAATATTTAGGCTTGGAGAAATCCCAAACGTCCGTTTTGAACGTTTCATTCTCCTCCCAGTATTTCTGCCACTTTTTTTCAACAGCGGCATAGTCATAGCGTTCTGCCATTTTTGATCATATCCTTTTCATAAAAATCTATCATTTTATCCATTCGGAAATATCTATTTCCTCACCGTCGCTCCAAAGACGTTCAAGGTTATAAAATTCACGCTGATCTCTTGAAAAAACGTGAACCATAATATCCGAATAATCGAGTATTATCCAGTTTGAACCGTTATTTCCCTGAACGCTGTGCGGCTGTATTCCCTGCTCGCCGAGTTTGAAATCAACCTCATCAGCAAGAGCCTTTGTCTGCGTTGAGCTTGTACCATCGGCAATTATAAAATAATCCGCAAGCACGGAGATATCCTTTATTTTTATCACCTTGATATCCTCGGCTTTTTTACTGTCAAGTGCCTTTACGGCAATTTCAAGAATCTGCTGCTGTGTAAGCTCTGCCATTTTATTCCTCCTATCATAAAAGTGCTTAATGCTTATTTTTTTACTTTTTCAAGATAATAGTTGTAAGCCTCTGCGGTCTGCACGGGGATAAATGAACCCTTTTCCATAACAGAACCCACCGAATACTTTATTGCCTCAAGAATAGCCTTATTCATATCGTCAAAAGCCATTTTCCTGAATTTTTCAACGTCCTTGAAGCTTCTTTCAGCCGAAACAAGGTCAGCCATATAGACTATTTCTTCAAGTCTGCTCATATTTGCCCTGCCTGTTGTATGGTAACGAATGGAATTAAGAAAATCCTCATCGGTAAAGCCAAAAACGGTTTCCGCATAATATGCTCCTGCGATTGCATGGTAAAGTGCAGGTGTTTTAAGCTCGGCTTCACATACATTTCTGCGTGATTTTTTCACCATTGCAAGCTGTTCCTCGGTTGAGATCTCCTTACAGCAATCATGGACAAGTCCTGCCGTATAAGCCTCATCGGGATTTTTGTAGCCATGGGTAAAAGCGAGCTTTTTAGCCATTTCTGCGACATTAACGCTGTGTGTGAAGCGTTTTTTTGAAAGTCTTATCTTTAAAATGCCGATAATTTCCTCATCTGAATACATTTAGATCAATCCTTGCATAAATTGCTCATCAAATCAATTGAAAGAGCAATAGACATTATTTTCCTCAATATATTTTACTACATTTTTATCCATATAGCAAGACAAATCGCAATTTTTTAAAATTTTTTCACGAATTTCCGTTGATGAAAGCTCAAATGCTGATATTTCCGTAACAATTATCCTGCCATAGTCGGAAAGCTCAACAGCTTTTTTCCTCAAAAGCTCAATATCACTTCCGCCGTTTTCACGGGAGGCGGCAATTATCGTACACATTTTAAGTATATCCTTATACCTATGCCATTTATCAAAGGAAAGAAGCATATCGCTCCCCATAATGAAAAAAAGCTCATCATCGGGATATTTTTCATAAAAATAGCTGACCGTATCGACTGAATAGCTTACTCCCTGACGTGAAAGCTCATAATTGCTGACATTCACATATGGAAGCTTCTCAAACGCAATTCGGCACATTTCAAGTCTGTGTTCGCCGTCTGCCACCCTTTTCCCCTGCTTAAATGGAGAAACAAAGGTCGGCATAACGATAACTCTGTCGAGGGAATTTTTTTCGGCTGTTTCCCTGACAAGATTGACGTGACCATTATGTACAGGGTCAAAGCTGCCGCCGAATAATGCTGTCCTGCTCATATCAGAGCTTAATTTTCGGGTTCTGCGGATTACGCTTGAAAAGCACAAGCTTGTTTCCGATAACCTGAACCACCTCTGATTTTGTCTTTTCCGCAAGCTCCTGTGCCGCCTCTGCAGGACTTAACATAGCACCTTCTAAAACCTTCATTTTTACGATCTCTCTTGCTTTGAGAGCGTCGCTGACCTGAACAACGAGTGTATCAACAATACCATTCTTACCGATTTGTAAAATTGTATCTTCTGTACTTGCTATACCCTTGAGTGTAGCTCTCTGTTTGCTTGTAAGCATAAATTTTTCTCCTTTATCTCAACTTTTCCCTGAATTTTCTCAAAGCGTTTGCACGGTGGCTGACCTTATCCTTTTCCTCGGCTGAAATTTCCGCAAAGGAACGTTCGCCGTACATAAATATCGGATCGTAGCCAAAGCCGTTTGTTCCACGCTTTTCATAGCCGATCTTACCCTCGCAAGCACCCTTTACGGTGAAGCTTTCGCCGTTTTCGTCTATGTAGCATACCGCACAGATAAACCTTGCTGTACGCTTTTCATCGGGAACGCCCTCCATCTTTTTCAGCACCTTTTCACAGCGTTTGCCCTCCTCGGCATAGCGTGCGGAATAGATACCAGGCTCGCCGCCGAGAGCGTCAACCTCCAGTCCGCTGTCATCAGCAATTACAGGCATATGCGTCAGATCATAAGCCGCCTTTGCCTTTATATAAGCATTTTCCTCAAAGGTCGTGCCTGTTTCATCAGCTTCTATATCTGCTCCTGCCTCCGATTGGGAGATAAGCTCATATCCAAGCGGTTCAAGTATCTCACGGAATTCACGAAGCTTGTTTTTGTTGTTTGAAGCAAGTATTATTTTCATTCTTCATCACCGTCTTTTTTCTTTTTGCCGAATGTGATCTCCTTGAAAAGGAATCCGAATTTACCATTTTTGATATCCTTTTTCTGCTCTTGTGTTTCATCAGATTCAGCAGGCTTTTCGTCATCAACAGCTATTTCCTCAACAGCTTCTGACGGTTCTTCCTCATCATTTTCAATAGTATCATCAACGGATTCAACAGCTTCCTCTGATATTTCTTCTGATTTTTCCTCATAAACCTCATCGTCAGCTGAATCTTCAATGATTTCCTCTGCGGAAGCTATCTCTTCCTCGGCATTTTCCTCCTCCGAAGTATCGTCTGTCAAGCGTTCATAATTATAATCAAAATCATTTTCTGTATCAAACAAAGCCTCTGCAAAATCGTGAGCATTGAACGGCTGTAGATCGTCAACCTTTTCCCCGACTCCGACAAGCTTAACAGGTATTCCAAGCTCATTATGGATAGAAATAATTATGCCGCCCTTTGCCGTTCCGTCAAGCTTTGTAAGAACTATTCCCGTAATATCAGCAACCTCGCTGAAAAGCTTCGCCTGATTCACGGCATTCTGACCTGTTGTAGCGTCAAGCACAAGCAATGTTTCAAAAGCACAGCCCTCGCCCTGCTCACGGATAATACGGCTGATTTTTTTCAGCTCCTCCATAAGATTTTTCTTATTATGAAGTCGTCCTGCCGTATCGCAGATAAGCACGTCAGTACCTCTCGCCTTAGCGGCTGTAACAGCGTCAAAAACTACTGCCGCAGGATCTGAACCCTCTGCGTGCTTGACAATATCAACTCCTGCACGCTCCGTCCATATCTGCAATTGCTCAATAGCCGCCGCACGGAATGTATCAGCCGCCGCAACAAGGACCTTTTTGCCCTCGTTTTTATATCTTGCGGCAAGCTTGCCGATAGTAGTTGTCTTTCCTGCACCGTTTACGCCTATGACAAGTATAACGGAGGGAGCTGTGGAGGTATCTATCTCCTTATCCTCGCCGAGCATTTCCTCGATTATGGCTTTAAGCTCCGAACGTGTTTCCTCGGGAGTGGAAAGCTTCTTTTCCTTTACCCTTTCACGAAGCCTTTCAACAATGGTAAGTGAGGTTTCTACTCCAATATCGCAGGTAATAAGAACCTCCTCAAGCTCATCGAAAAAATCATCGTCAAGCTTTGAATATGCACCGAAAAGTGCGGATATCTTGCCCATCATCGAATCCTTGGTTTTTTTTACGCCCTCGGCAATCTTGCTAAAAATGTTCATATACAGAACCTCGCTATCGTAAATTAATTCGCTTCTATATTCTGTGGCGGCTGTTCAAGACGGAGTATTTTTGAAATACCCTTTTCCTGCATTGTAACTCCGTACATTACATCTGCTTCGTCCATTGAACCACGTCTGTGCGTTACAAGAATAAACTGCGTTGTATCAGTAAATTTACGCAGATACTGTGCATATTTCGTAACATTTATATCATCAAGAGCCGCTTCGATCTCATCAAGTATACAGAACGGTGCAGGCTTGATTTTAAGTATTGAAAAATAAATACATATTGCAACAAAAGCCTGCTCACCGCCTGAAAGAAGCGACAGATTGTTTATGACCTTTCCTGGAGGTGCGACCTTTATTTCAATGCCCGATTCGAGAACATCAGTCGGATCGGTAAGAGTAAGCTCGGCACGTCCTCCGCCGAAAAGCTCAACGAAAATCTGCTTAAAATTCTCATTGATAAGATTAAAGCTTTCGGAAAATCTCTGACGCATTGTATCGGTAAGCTCATCGATAAGCTTTTCCAGCTCACGCTTGGAGCTTTCAACGTCATTGAGCTGACCCGACATAAATTCATATCGTTCGGAAACCTCTTTATATTCCTCGATAGCCGCAACGTTGACGCTTCCGAGTGAACGTATCTTCTGCTTTATTTCCGCAAGCTCACGCTGGATAACAAGCAGATTTTCAAACGGCACAGCAAGCTCGACCGCCTCTGACGGATAAAGATTATACTGCTCCGACATATCGGCAACGATCTTATCGCAGGATGACTGAACGGAAAGCTTGCGTTCCTCAAGCCGTGTCATTTCACGGCTGAATTTTTCCTTATTATCATTCATTTCACGGATAGCACGGCGTGATTCGTTGGATTTTTGCTCCATATCGTGACTTTCCGCACGCAGAATGGCAATTTTAGCGTTGATTTCCGCTGTTTCGTCCTTAGCGTTATCAAGCCTTGCTTTATGCTTTTCAATCTCCGCATTTTTTTCTTCGATGACCTTGTTCAGCCTGTCAATTTCAAGCACCAATCTTGCACTATTATCACCTATCTCCGCTGATTGTGCTTCAAGACGTGCTATTTCGCCCTTGATAGCTTCAATATCCTTGGTTATCTCCGTTTCACGAAGCTTCAGAGTGGACAGCTTTTCGGAAAGAGCCTCTCTCATTTCCTGCATCTGCCTACGCTGTTCCTCATTTTCGGAAACGCTCTTTTCCTTTTCAGCAATTTTTTCGCTTATTTCAGCAAGCCGCTCTTCCGCTTGCTTTACAGCATTTTCCGATTCGGCAATTTTATTTTTAAGTACTTTTTTATCGTCCTCCGAGCCTGCAAGCTGTTCCTCATTCTGCACAGTCATTGCTTCTATACGTTTCTGCTCTGCTTCAAAGCGGATTTTATCCGATGAAATAACTCCAAGCTCGTCCTTAACGCCCTCGATATCGAACGAAAGCTTATCCGTTTCCGCTTTAAGCCTTTCAACGGTGCTTTTAAGCTCGGAATGCTTTTCTTCAAGCTGATTTTTCTCATTCATAAGACGTTCAATATCATTTTTTCTTGTAAGAACTCCGCTTGATTTTGAAACTGAACCTCCCGTGAATGAACCTCCTGCGTTGATGACCTGACCATCGAGCGTAACTATACGGAATTTATAGCCGTATTTTTTCGCAATAAGCGTTCCGAGATCGATATCCTCCGCAATAACAATTCTTCCGAGAAGCGAATTATATACGCCCTCGAATTTAGGCTCAAATTTTACAAGATCAACTGCCAATGCAACAAAGCCGTCACATTTTTCAAGACCATTTTCATTCAGCCTGTTTCCCTTTACCGATGTCAGCGGGAGAAAGGTTGCACGTCCTGCCTTTGTTTCCTGCAAAAGCCTGATTCCTCTTTTGGCGATATCCTCATTTTCAACAACGATATTCTGCAATGAACCGCCCATGGCAGTTTCTATTGCAACGCTGTATTTTGATTCTACCTTGATAAGCTGAGCCGCAGAGCCGTAAACTCCGCTCAGCTGACCTGTTTTTGAGGCTTTAAGTATCTGCTTTACAGAATGTGCAAAGCCCTCCATACTATTTTCAAGGTCAGAAAGCATACGGATGCGCTGTTCCTTATCTCGAACAGAAAAGCTTATATCATCGAGCTGCTTTTTTGCGTCTGCAAGCTTCTCGGTTCTTGCGGAATAAAGCCTTGAAATGCCGCCCAGCTTATTATTAAGCTCCTCGCTTTTCTCAGCTATAAGGGAAAGTCCGTCCAGACACTCTGCCTTTTCTCTGCTTAATTCTTCCAAAGCCGTTCGGAGTGCTTCCTCACGTCCGTCAGCGGCTTCAAGCTGTGCCTTCATATTTTCAGCGGATTGTTTTCCCGTTGATATCGTAACATTATATTCCGACTGCTTTATATAAAGTCTGTTAAGCTCATTTCTCACCTTTTCGGAAATACTGTCAAAGCTGTCCTTTTCCGAAGAAGCCGCAGAAAGCTCCTCGCTTACGGAAATATATTCGTTGCGGCAGTTTTCCAGCTCCTGCTCGGCATTTTTCATATCAGCAAGCTTTTTTTCGGTAGCAATACGGTTTTCCTCGCCTGTATTCTGCGAAAGCTCCTGCTGTTTTTTAATATTTTCAATATCATCGTTCGCATGACGTATTTCATTTTCGCAAACAGCAATATCGGAATGTATCTGCGTATTTGAACGCTCTGATTCGAGTATTTTATTACGCATTTCCTCTGTTCGCAGAGTATTTTCCTGCATTTTATCGGAAAGGACGTTCAATTCCTCTTCAAGACGTGAAATATCTGCTTCAATGCCGTTATATTCGTTTGTGCTGATAAGAAGCTTATCGGAAATCTCATCAAGATTCTTTTTCAGATCGTCAAGCTGACGAACCCAGACGGTTATTTCAAGTGACTTTCTCGTTTCCGAATATTTAATGAATTTTTCCGCTTTTTCCGACTGTATTCTAAGCGGTTCAACACGGCTTTCCAGCTCTCCGATTATATCACGCAAGCGCAGGATATTATCCTGTGCGGCAGAAAGCTTTCTTTCCGCTTCCGCTTTTTTATAGCGGAATTTGGAAATACCTGCCGCTTCCTCAAAAATCTCACGTCTTTCGCCCGATTTTGCGGAAACTATCTCGGCAACTCTGCCCTGTCCGATGATGGAATATCCGTCACGTCCAAGACCCGTGTCCATAAAAAGCTCGCAGATATCCTTTAATCGAACCTGTGCTCCGTTTATCATATATTCACTTTCGCCGCTACGGTAAAGCTTTCTCGTAACGGAAACCTGCTCGGAGGGAATTTGCAATATTCCCTTATCATTTATGATATTAAGCGTTACCGAGGCAAATCCCATCGGCTTTCTGAACTGTGTTCCCGAAAAGATAACGTCCTCCATTTTGCCGCCTCTCAACGTCTTTGAGGATTGCTCGCCGAGAACCCAGCGAACAGCATCGCCGATATTTGATTTTCCGCTTCCGTTAGGGCCAACAACAGCCGTAACACCCTTATCAAAGGTAAGCTTTATTTTATCGGGAAAGGACTTAAAGCCCTGTAATTCTAATGATTCCAGATACATTTATATGCTCCGTTTCATTTAAATTTTCTCAATGCAGATATCGTAAAGCTCTGTCAGCTCTTTATCCGCACATATTTTGACATCATAATCTAGTTTTCTGAAATATTCCATGTTGCATTTTTTCTGACCGACAGCCATACTTACAGCTCTCGCAGCAACCGAAACCTTATATCTGCCCTTTTCACCAAGTGACCTTTCTATTTTCCGTCTGAATGCTATTCCAAGGCATATCTCTCGCATCGCAGGGTGATAATAACCTCCGACTGCCTGATTTTCAACCTCCTCGGAAGCGTGAAGTCCAAGACGGATAACTCTTATACCATTTTCTTCAAACCTTTGCATAATATCCGCACAAAGCTCTGCTTCTTCATCAAACGGAACAGGCTTATATACTCCGCTCTGATATAAGTCGGCAAGCCTTGTGCCGCCAAGTATCACAGTGGGGTATATGCGAACGGTGTCGGGTTTAAGCTTTATAAGCTCATCTGCGGTGAAGCTGTCGTCCTCGGGTGAAGCACCGTAAAGCCCTGTCATCATCTGTAAGCCAAGCTCAAAGCCATATTCCTTTATCAGCTTTGAAGCATTTCTCACATCTTCCGCAGTATGACCTCTGTCGTTCATAGAAAGAATTTCGTCACACATTGACTGTGCCCCAAGCTCAATGGCAGTTACACCGTACTTTTTCAGTATATCAAGCACTTCCCTGTCTATTTTATCGGGACGTGTTGAAACTCTTACACCGACCAATCCATATTCATCGAGAAAAGGCTGTGCAGCTTCAAGCAGCGAAATCATATAGCTTCTCTCAACCGCTGTAAAGCTCCCTCCGAAAAATGCTATCTCCGTATCTGACGGATTTTTCAGCTTCGGACAGGCTTCTTCAAGTATTTTCTTTACTTCCTCATAATCGGGAGGTTCAGCCGTACTGCTTATAGTCCTCTGATTGCAGAATGAACAGCAATTCGGACAGCCCTTATGCGGAATAAAAATGGAAATATTACTATGGCTCATACCTTATATCCCATTAATTCAAGAGCTTCCTTTGCCGCCATCTGTTCAGCCTGCTTTTTGCTATGACCCTCGCCTGTTCCGATAACATTTGAGTTGAGCATAACCTGAATAACAAAAACCCTGTTATGGTCGGGACCCGACTGCGATTTAAGATAATATTCTATCTTTTCCTCACGGTTACGCTGAATAACCTCCTGAAGAATTGTCTTGTAATCACCGTTGGAGCGGTTGCGGTATTTGTCAATATCCTCTGGCATAAAGCCAAGTACATATTTCCTTGCTTCATCAAGTCCTCCGTCAAGGAAAACCGCCGCAATAACCGCCTCGAAAGCATCGGAAACAATTGACGGACGTTCTCTTCCGCCGCTGTTTTCCTCGCCCTTGCCAAGAAGTATATGATGACCGAGATCTATTTTCTTTGAAAATTCATAAAGAGCTGTTTCACATACCAGCGATGCTCTTATCTTTGTAAGATCTCCCTCGGGAAGATGCTTGAAATGCTTGAAAAGATACTCCGATACAACGATTGAAAGCACGCTGTCACCGAGAAATTCAAGCCTTTCATTGGAATTTCTCGTATTTTTAAATTCATTTGCATAGCTTGAATGAGAAAGTGCCTCATGAAGAAGCTCTTTATTATTGAAGGTATAACCTATCTTTTTTTCAAACTCCGAAAAATCTGTTTTCATTTTACGAACGATCCCTTTCCTGCTGTGAATTTAATTTTCAGCCTTAAGCTTTTCAAGTGAACGTGATATTTCACCGATAACATCGCCCTCAACGCAGTTTTTAGCCTGTCTTATTGCGTTATAGAAAGCCTTAGCATCAGAGCTGCCGTGTGCTTTTATAACAGGCTTGGAAATTCCCATAAGCACTGCACCGCCAACCTCGGAATAATCAAGCTTTTTCTTAAATTCAGCGACCTGCTTTCTCATAAGCAGATAAGCGATTTTTCCACCAAGACCGCCAAGGAACATACCCTTTAATGTATGTGCAAAATATGAACCCATACCCTCATAAAGCTTAAGAGCTACATTTCCAGTGAATCCGTCCGAAACGGCTACCTGACATACTCCAAGCGGAATATCTCTTGCTTCAAGATTACCATAGAAATTAACAGGAGCTTTTTTAAGCTGTGCATAAGCCTCCTTGTCCATTTCTCTGCCCTTTGTGTCCTCTGCACCAACATTGATAAGTCCGACCTTGGGAGAATTTACTCCAAGAACTCTTTCCATATAGCAGCTGCCCATAATACCGAATTGAACCAAAGCCTCGGGGCGGCATTCAACATTTGCACCTGCGTCAATGAGCATCATATATCCGTTATCCGTTGGCATAATTGGTGCAAGAGCGGCTCTTTT
>CAYOAV010000009.1:10927-20196 GCA_964402055.1 uncultured Ruminococcus sp.
TGAGCATCATATATCCGTTATCCGTTGGCATAATTGGTGCAAGAGCGGCTCTTTTTATGCCCTTGATACGCTTGGTAATAAAGGTTGCACCGACTACCAACGCACCTGTGCTTCCTGCGGAAACGAATGCATCACCCTCGCCGTCTGCAAGAGCCTTAAGTCCGATAGCCATTGAACAGTTTGCGTGTTCCTTTATAACGGAGGTAGGTTCTTCGTGAATGTCGATGACCTCCTCTGTGTGCATTATGGATATTCTGTTGAGCGAAACAGCATTCTTCTCGGCGAAAGCCTTTATTTTATTCTCATCGCCTGTAAGTACAATATCAACATCAAGCTTTTCAACAGCCATAGCCGCACCCTTGATGACCTCATCAGGTGAATTATCTCCGCCGAAAGCGTCAACGATTATTTTCATTTTTACATTCTTCCTTTCGCTGTTTTTTCATTTATAAAACGGACAAAGCCGCTGTCATTTTTTATCGGAATAAGAAATTCCGTACCATTTTCTATCCTTATTATTATATTCTGCTTAACATGATAAGCCTTTTCAACCTTTTCATACGGAAAAAATGCGGAATAGCAGTCCTTTTTCACGGAAAATCCGTCCGTAAAGAAATTATAGACATATTCCTGCTCACCATTTTCCGCAAAGCGTTTCTCCGTGCGGCTTTTTATCCTGAAAAGTGAAATTCCTCCCGATAAAGTCGCAAATCCCGATATTATCGTAATAAGAAAATATCCGACAGCCGCAGAAAGTACCGCAATAACAACAGCAGCAGCCGTTGTCACCGCCTGTGGTCTTGCCGCAAATTTATCAGCACAGAGCATTTCATCAAATCCATATACAAAGCTGAAGCTGTATATCGGCTTTGTATTTTCAAGCTTCATCTGAACCTTATTTTCCATTGCAACTCCTTAAAGCGACTTAACGGTGAATTTTGAGCCGAGCTTATTATCCATTACAGCATGGAGCATTGCCCTCTGCTTTTCGTCAAGCTCATTTTTCGGGATAAGATAGGTTCTTCCGTTCTTTCCGAAAAGCATAAATTCCAGCACGTTTTCATCGGCTCTTTCTATGTTGTCATAATCCTCGTAAATGCCCTCGTAGTCGCTTCGAAATGTGAAATGATGCCTATAAAAATCATATGTAAAGCTCTCGCTGTCATTCGGGGCATTACGGACGGCTCTTTTCACTTTTTTTACGTTAAGATACATTTCAAATGCGATAAGCAATGCAAAAGCAGTATAGCATACAGCAAGAAAAAATTCGCCTGCCGCAATCGCCATAAGCAGTATCTGAATAAGTATGAAAACCGATATTACACAGCCAAGAACGGTAAAAATATAAGCTCCCGCACTTCTGAAAAGCATAGCCTGTTCAAGCTGTTTATGATCAAGCTCTCCGCATTTTATTGTGAAGCTCACAAGCGGCTCTTTTCCCTTATCTGACGGAAAATCAAAGCATGGTTTATTCATAAGCATTTCTCCAAAGCCGCAAGCGACCTGTCTGCAATGACCTGATAACGCTGCTGTTTATCCTTTATTCTCTCGCCGATATCTGGGAGAATGCCCATATTTGCACCCATCGGCTGGAAATTCTCAACGCTTTCATCGGAAATATACGCCGACAATGCTCCGAGCATAGTTACATCCGGCAATTCAAGCGGACTTTCACCATTTAATCTGCGAGCCATATTTTTTCCTGCGATAATTCCGCTTGCCGCTGACTCCATATAACCCTCAACGCCTGTTATCTGTCCTGCAAAGAAAATTCTTCCGTCCGAACGGAGAGAAAAATCCTTGCCAAGAAGCTTCGGCGAATTAAGGAACGAATTTCTATGCATAACACCATAACGCAGAAATTCAGCATTTTCAAGACCAGGAATAAGCGAAAAAACACGCTTCTGTTCGCCGAATTTAAGGTTAGTCTGAAATCCGACTATATTATACATAGTACCGCCGCTGTTTTCCTTTCTCAACTGAACGACAGCATACGGACGCTTTCCTGTTGTCGGGTCGGTAAGTCCGACAGGCTTCATTGCACCGTAACGCATAGTTTCCTCGCCACGCTTTGCAAGAACCTCTATCGGCATACAGCCCTCATAAACCGTAAAGCTGTCATTTTTATTATGAATATCCTGCGGTCTGTCGAAATCATGGAGCGGAGCTGATTCAGCGTTCACTATTGCATTATAAAATTCGGTATATTCTTCCTTTGTGAACGGGCAATTGATATAATCATCGTCACCTCTGCCGTAGCGTGCGGCGAAAAATGCCTTATTCATATTTATTGATTCAAAGGAAACGATCGGAGCGGCGGCATCGTAAAAGCTGAGATAACCGCCGCAAAGTCGGCTTATACTTTCCGCAAGTCCGTCCGAGGTAAGAGGACCTGTTGCGATAATGACATTCCCATCGGGAATTTCTGTCAGCTCCTCCTCATGAACGGTTATATTTTCATGCAACTTTATTTTTTCAGTAACAAGGTCGGAAAAAAGCTTTCTGTCAACCGCCAATGCACCGCCTGCAGGGACAGCTGTTTTCTCCGCACAAGGGACGGTAAGCGAACCCAATCTTCTCATTTCCTCTTTAAGCAGACCCGCCGCAGAATTTATCCTTGATGCTTTAAGTGAATTTGAGCATACAAGCTCTGCAAAGCCGTTATATTTGTGTGCAGGGGTAAATTTTTTCGGCTTCATTTCATAAAGCTCGGTTTTTATACCTGCCTGTGCAAGCTGCCAGGCCGCTTCACAGCCTGCAAGACCTGCACCTATGACTATAACAGTTTTTTCCATTATTTATCCTTTCGCACAGCGACCTCATATCCACAGCCTTCCTTTAAACAGAAAAGCTTTCCGCCCTTTTTGAAAAGCGTTGTGCCATCGTTACACTTCGGACATTTATCAGAAACAGGTGTATCCCAAGTCATAAAATCGCAATTCGGATTATCCTCACAGCCAAAATACTTCTTGCCCTTTTTGGATTTCTTCTGAAGCACCTTTTTACCGCATTTTGGACATACTCCACCTGTCGGCTTGATTATCTTCTTAGTATTTGTGCAATCGGGGAAGCCTGAACAAGCAAGGAATTTGCCGAAGCGTCCTATTTTTATGACCATAGGCTTTCCGCATATTTCGCAAACCTCGTCTGTTTCCTCATCGGGAACCTTTATACGCTTACCGTCCATATCCTTTTCAGCTTTTTTGAGCGTTGCATCAAAGTCATCATAGAAGGTATGAAGCGTCTGAACCCAGTCAGCCTCTCCTGTTTCGACCTTATCAAGACTGCTTTCCATATTTGCGGTGAATTTTGTATCAACGATATGCTTGAAATGATCCTTCATCACCTGTGTTGTTACCTCGCCAAGACCTGTCGGCTTAAGCTGTTTCCCCTCACGCTCAACATAAAAGCGGTTAGTAATAGTTGATATTGTCGGAGCATAGGTTGAAGGTCTGCCGATACCATTTTCTTCAAGAGCCTTGATAAGAGTTGCTTCGGTATATCTTGCAGGCGGCTGGGTAAAATGCTGATTGCCCTCGATAGCCTTAAGCTTAAGCTTATCACCCTTTTCGATAACAGGGAGAACCTTATTTTCCTCATCGTCCTTGGATTCTTCATAAAGAACGGTAAAGCCATCAAATCTTACCGAAAAGCCTGTTGCCTTAAAGGTACAGCCGTTAGCGTCAATAGCCGCAGAAACCGTATCAAGCGAAGCACTTTCCATCTGGCTTGCGATGAAGCGTTCCCATATAAGACGGTAAAGCTTGAACTGTTCAGGAGTAAGGCTTTCCTTTATCTTAGCAGGTGTAAGCTCTGGCATTGACGGACGGATAGCTTCGTGAGCGTCCTGAGCACCAGCCTTTGCCTTATATATCTTTGGAGTGGACGGAATATAATTCTTTCCATAAGCCTCTTCGATATATTTATATGCTGCGGCACGGGCTTCATCGGAAATACGGAGCGAATCCGTTCTCATATAAGTAATAAGACCGACAGCACCCATATTTTCAATCTCAACGCCCTCATAAAGAGTCTGAGCGGTTTTCATTGTTTTAGCTGCGGCAAAACCAAGCTTTTTTGAAGCCTCCTGCTGCATTGTCGAGGTCGTGAACGGAGGTGCGGGAGATTTCCTGCGGACGGATTTTTTAACCTCTGTAACAACGTAATCCGCACCATCAACACGAGCGAGTATATTATCCGCTTCCTCCTTGGAATGAAGCTCTGTTTTTTTGCCCTCAATTCCATAAAATGAAGCCGCAAACTGCTTTTTTGACGATGGAGCGGTCATTTTAGTATCTATTGACCAATATTCATCGGGCTTAAAGCTCTGTATCTGCTTTTCCCTGTCAACGACAAGTGAAACAGCGACCGACTGAACACGTCCGGCGGAAAGACCTCTGCGAACCTTTTTCCACAAAAACGGTGAGAGCTTATATCCGACAATTCTATCAAGGATACGTCTTGCCTGCTGTGCATTTACAAGGTCGATATCAATGCTTCTCGGATGCTCCATACCATTTGTAACGCCTGTTTTTGTTATCTCATTAAATGTAACACGGTTATCAGCGTCAAGCGGCAGACCGAGCATCTGTGCAAGGTGCCATGAAATAGCCTCACCCTCGCGGTCAGGGTCGGTTGCGAGATAGACGAAATCCGACTTAGCCGCTTCCGATTTAAGGCTTTCAATAAGCTCCTCCTTGCCCTTGATATCGACATAAACAGGCTCAAAATCATTATCCACATCAACGCTGAGCTTTGATTTTGGCAAATCCCTGACATGACCCATTGAAGCAACAACCTCATAGCCGCTGCCGAGATATTTTTTTATTGTTTTAGCCTTTGCGGGTGACTCCACAATTACAAGCTTTGACATTTATAACATTACTCCTTCAAAAAGTATTTCTGACCTGTTTCGGAAAAGACCTTTTCCTCAAGCTCAAGATCTGTAACAATAGTAAGCACCTCGGAAATATCCAGTCCGAAATTCATAGCTATTTCATCGGGTGAAATTCCGTCCGAATCCCTGATTGCCGCATAAACTATTCCTGCAGCTCCCTCGGGGATCGGTTTGCTTTCGATTATTTTTTCCTTAAGTTCCTTTTTACTGTTATCTTCAATTTTTTCTGCTAATGAAGCAGGAATCTTAACCTTTTCTCTTTCGATCAAAGCACCCTCAATAACTCCGTCCCGTACATAAGCAGCTTCATTTCCTCTGAAATGCTCGCCCAAAATATCCCCCACCGAGGTAAGAGGCATTGCACCATCCCTTAAAAGATTGGAATTTCCATAATACCTTTCATTGGTGATATCGTGCGTCGGAACGACCCATATATCCTTACCCTGCGAAATTGCGTGCGAAGCAGTATTCAACGAACCGCTTCTTTCAGCCGCTTCAATAACCGCAACACCCATTGACATTCCCGATAATATTCTGTTACGCATAAGGAAATTCTGCGGCTTAGCAGAGGTATTCGGAAAATATTCCGAAATAAAAACGCCGTTTTTCTCAATTTCATCTGCATATTGCATATTATTCACAGGATATCTATGCCCTATACCAGAGCCAAGCACGGCAAGAGTTTTTCCTCCTGCTCTTACGGCTGCCATATGAGCGGTAATATCCGTTCCTATGGCAAAACCGCTTGCAACAGGGATTCCGTTTTTTACCAATGAAGAGCTTATTTTTTCGGTAATTTTGATTGAATATTCAGATGGATTTCTTGTTCCGACTATTGAAACTATGTATTTTTCCGTCAGAAGCTCACGCTCTCCCTTATAAAACAGCAGAATCGGAGGGTTTGGAATCGCCCTAAGCCTTTCAGGATAATATTCATCATTGTAGAGAACTATTCCTATGCCGTTTTCATTGCAATAATTGAGCAATTCATAAAGCTGCTTAGCTGTTGTCGCCGATGCAGACTTTTTCTCCTCAGGAGTAAACAGCTTATTATCACGTTCAAAAGCAATTGCCTTATAAAGCTCGTCAAGCGAGCCAAAATACCTTTCAAGCTCCCATATTCTCGGCTTTCCGATACCGAAGCTCGACAAAAGATAGAGCATTTTTACATTTTCGTCACGGAATATATCATTCATTTTACAAGCTCCCACATTATTATCGAGGCAGCCGTAGCCGCATTGAGCGAATTTATATTTCCTTTCATTTGAATGGTAAGCCTTTCATCGCATTTCTGCACGATTTCATCATCAAGGCCATTGCCCTCGTTGCCGATAAGCACAGCCGCACCGTTTTTGAAATTGCAATTCGTAAGCGAGTTTGCGTCAGGATCAATAACGCTTGCAAAGCTTACAATTCCATTATTTTTCAGCACCTCAAAAAGCTCGTCCTCATCGGCAAAAGCGATATCTGTGCGGAAAAGGCTTCCCATAGTTGACCTCACGGTTTTAGGGTTATAAATATCACAGCAGTTCACAGCTATAACTCCGTCAACTCCCATAGCGTCAGCTGTTCTGATAATTGTACCCATATTTCCTGGATCCTGTATTCTGACAGTTACGACATATCTTCCGCCTTTTTTCACAAGCTCTGCGGCAGTTTTATGCGTTCCTAAACCACAAATGGCAAAAATACCCTGCGAATGCTCTGTCAAAGCAATATAATTTGCAATTTCAGAAGGAATGATATACACATTTCCGAATTTTTCTTCATAATCATCTACAAGCAATTCATCTTGCATAGCATGAAATTCTGAAACCATAACATATTTTATATCAGCCTTTTCTTTCCAGGCTTCATAAATCAACCTTTGACCTTCAAGAACGAAGCATCCGAATTTTTCACGCTGTTTTTTCGTTGTTGCAATTCTTCTGAAAATTTTTATCTTCTCATTATCCTTTGATGTTATGACCTGTCGCATTGAATTTCCCCCTTACTGAAGCTATCGGATAAAATGCACAAAATATGCCTTTTCGGACATTATTTAAAAATCGCAAAAAGTCAGAAGCAAAAAATTTCACTTCTGACCTTGTAAGCGTTTTAAATTAAAGAGCAGCCTTTGCCTTTTCAGTAAGAGCTGTAAAGCCTGCTGCATCGTTTACAGCGATCTCTGCGAGCATCTTTCTGTTGAGTGTGATTCCTGCCTTCTTAAGACCATTCATAAATGTGGAATAATTCATTCCGTTCATCTTGCAAGCTGCGGAAATTCTTGTGATCCAGAGCTTTCTGAAATCTCTCTTCTTAAGTCTTCTGCCAACATAAGCATAGTTGCCAGACTTCATAACGGCTTCCTTAGCCATCTTGAAATGCTTGCTCTTTGCGCCCCAATAGCCCTTAGCAAGCTTTAAAGTTTTATTTCTTCTCTTTCGAGTAGCCATTGCTCCCTTAACACGAGCCATAATTCTTTACCTCCGTTTATTTCGTATTATTGATTACTTGTAAGGAATGAGAACCTTAACTGTTGAAGCGTTTGCAGAGCTTGCATAGCCAGCTGTTCTTGCGATTCTCTTACGCTTTGTAGCCTTCTGTGTGAGTCTGTGTCTTTTGTTGGTCTTCTGATACTTTACAAGACCGTTCTTGGTTACTTTAAAGCGCTTCTTTGCACCTGAATGGGTTTTCTGCTTAGGCATAATATATCCTCCTTAAATCTTAGGCGAAATTCGCCGTTATATTTTATTTTGAAGCCTTTGGTGAAACGAACATAACCAATGCACGCCCCTCCATTTTGGAAGGCTTTTCAACTGTACCATATTCGGAAACAGCTTCCTTGAATCTGTCAAGAAGCTCTTCTCCGAGTTGAGGATGAGCAATAGCACGCTTACGGAAACGAATGGAAACCTTGAGCTTATCGCCGCCCTTAAGGAACTTTGCAGCCTGGTTGACCTTTGTATTGAAATCGTTTGTGTCGATTGTAGAGAACATTCTGATCTCCTTAACGTCAACGACCTTCTGATTTTTCTTAGCTTCCTTTTCACGCTTGCCCTGTTCGAAAAGATACTTTCCGTAATCCATGATCTTACACACGGGCGGAGTAGCCTGTGGTGCGATTTTCACGAGATCAAGCTCTCTTTCATCTGCAAGAGCCAACGCTTCCTTAGCCGAAATAACGCCGATCGCAGTACCGTCTGAATCGATAACACGAACCTCTTTATCTCTGATTTCCTCGTTAATCTGTAATTCTTTTACGCTTATAGTAAGCACCCCCGATAAATAAAAATGAGCGGAAAAGCATCCTTCCGCTCATACAATTTTCATCTTAAAGCAAGCGAAAAAATCCGCCGCTTATAAATAAAAGAAGTATCTATTGACCACTGCTCGCCTCTGCGGCAGGGTGAGAACGGAAGGTTCTGCTTTATTTTAACGGTTTTCTCAAACCAACGTTATATATTATACCACAAAAAAATATTTTGTCAAGGGTTTTTAAAAAATTTTTATCTTTTATCAAATGGAATATAGTCACGCTTTGCCTGAACGGATTTATAAGCGGGTCTGATTATCTTGCTTGCGTTGACAAGCTCCTCCATACGGTGAGCTGACCAGCCTGAAATTCTTGAAATTGCAAAAAGCGGAGTATAAAGCTCTCTTGGGAGATCAAGCATTGTATAAGCAAAACCGCTGTAGAAATCGACATTTGCAGAAACTCCCTTATAAATTCTGCGTTCCTTTGCGATGACCTCGGGAGCAAGGCGCTCAATAGAGCTATAAAGTCTGAATTCCTTTTCCCTGCCCTTCGCCTTAGAAAGCTGTTCAACAGCCTTGCGGAGAAGATTAGCTCTTGGGTCGGAAATGGAATAAACAGCGTGACCCATACCATAGATAAGTCCCGAACGGTCAAAGCCTTCCTTATGGAGAAGCTTTGCAAGGTATGCACGCACCTCATCCTCATCGTCCCAGTCGCTGATATGATTTTTCATATCGTCAAACATCATCGAAACCTTGATATTCGCACCGCCGTGCTTTGGACCCTTCAGCGAAGCGAGAGCCGCAGAAATAGCGGAATATGTGTCCGTACCGGAAGAAGTAACAACGTGCGTTGTAAAGCTGGAGTTATTACCGCCGCCATGCTCTGCATGAAGAACGAGTGCAAGATCCAAAATAGTTGCTTCAAGCTCGGTAAAGCTGCTATCAGGACGGAGCATATGAAGAATATTTTCAGCCGTGGAATACTCTGCAACAGGCTGATGAATAAAGAAGCTGCCGCCGTCTATATAATAATTTTTAGCGTGATAGCTATACACTGTAATAAGCGGCAAAAGTGAGATCAGCTCAAGCGACTGCCTCATAACATTAGGAAGAGAAAGGTCGTTCGGAGCAT
>CAYOAV010000009.1:20296-30721 GCA_964402055.1 uncultured Ruminococcus sp.
ATCAGCTCAAGCGACTGCCTCATAACATTAGGAAGAGAAAGGTCGTTCGGAGCATCGTCATAGGAATAAAGAGTGAGGATACCTCTGGAAATTCCGTTCATAATGTCCTCGCTAGGCGATTTCATTATAATATCACGGACAAAAGTTGTCGGGAGCTTGCGATAATCGGCAAGAATACGCTTGAATTTATCGAGAGCCTGCTCATTCGGAAGCTCACCGAGGAGAAGAAGGTAGGTAATTTCCTCGAAGCCGAAGCGTCTTTTCCCGATAAAGCCGTCAACAAGGTCGTTAATATTATATCCACGGTAATAAAGCTCGCCCTCGCAGGGAACGGACTGACCGTCAACATTTTTTGAAGAAATAATCTCAGATATTTCGGTAAGACCTGCAAGTACGCCCTTACCGTTAATATCTCTAAGACCTCTTTTTACGTCATATTTAGTATAAAGCTCGGGGTCGATATTTCCGTTTTTTTTGCATATATCGGTAAGCTCGATTATATCGGGTGTAACATTAGCGAAATTATAATTTGAAGCCATTTGTAATCCTTCCTTTCAGAGATATTGCATTTATTATACCATAATTTTTACATTTTTTCAAGAGCAACCGCTAATTTTTCATCATATTATCAGAAAAGAAAACTTCGCAGAGCTTTTTTGCACTGCGAAGCATTTTTTATTCATTATTCGGTTCAAAAACAACCTCGTCCTCTTCTTCTGACGCATCATTTTCCAGATCTGTCATTTCTTCTGTCGGTTGTTCGATTCCAGGAGCTTCTTCAGCAAATTCCTCCTCGGAAAAAGCATATTCAAATTCCTCGGTTGGTTCCTGAGGGGTATATTCTACAGAATCACTTCCCTCAAAATCTATCTTGAAGAAATCGATCATATCACGCAGAACCTCTGCCTGATCGGACATATCAGCGGCACTTGCGGAGCTTTCCTCTGCTGTTGAGGTTGTGTTATCGATAACTGCGGTAACGCTGTTTACGCTCTCATAAATATCGGAGATAAGCTTATTCTGATGCTCGGCACTTTCAGCGATATCCTTAACCTTATCGTTGATTTCAGTTGCACCAAGAACGATTTTATCAAGCGAATCGGCAGTAGTTTTGGCGATAACGGTACCTCTTTTTACATTTCGGAGCGAATCCTCGATAAGCTGTGAGGTCTGCTTTGCAGCGTCGGCACTCATATTTGCAAGGTTACGAACCTCATCTGCAACAACAGCGAAGCCAAGACCTGCATCTCCAGCTCTTGCAGCTTCAACAGCCGCATTAAGAGCAAGGATATTCGTCTGGAATGCAATATCATCAATAACCTGAATAATATCGGAGATCTGTGCGGAGGACTTGGAAATATCGTCCATAGATTCAAGCATTTTTGACATTTCACGATTGCAGGAATCAATCTGTTCTCTGATATCGCCTGCAAGCTCTTCTGTTTTTGAAGCAGCCTTTGTCGAACCTGAAATATACTCAACAATCGTTTCCATTCGGCTGGAAACCTCATTTACAGCGATAGACTGACGAGTTGCACCGTCGCTAAGGAGCTGAGCACCCGAAGCCATCTGTGAAGCGGCAACGCTTACGGTATTTGCGGAATTGCTTATATTTCCGAAGGTCTTTCTAAGCTGTGTAAGGATAGAATTGAAGCTTTCCTTTATCTCAACAAAATCGCCCTCAAATCTTCCATCCATTTCAAACGCAAGATTACCCTGTGAAATATTTGTAAGGGCAGCGGATATCTGCTGGATATAAGTGCGAAGCGAGTTAACAGTACCTGCAAGCGACTCAGAAAGAACGCCAATTTCGTTTTTCTCAAGAATAACAGGTGTTTCTGAGGAAAGATCGCCGTCCGAAAGACCCTTAAGACGTTCTGTAACCTTTATAATCGGGTTAACAACGCCGTTCATTATGATAAATGTGCAGATAAAAGCCGAAATAACAAGGACAACAGATATTACAATAAGGATAATTGTTGTAACATTCAACGTTCCGTTGAAATCAGAATCAGGTGAAATAAGCATAACCGCCCACTTGCTGTCGTCAATAGGAGAATATGCTACACGGCTCTTTACGCCGTTAAATCTTATCTTTTCAGCACCGACTTCACCGCTGAGTGCAAGGGTCTGCAGCTCGGCAATTTCGGAATATTTGCTGTCAGATTCAGCAAGAACAGTATAATTCACCTCATCAAGGACATTCTGAATATCACTTGAAGCGATCATTTTACCATCTGCATTGATTATGTACGCACTGGAATTATCACTGAACTGGATTGAGTCAACAATATCAGAAAGTACCTGTGCATCAAAGAACATAATAAGCATATAGTTTGTAACATTTGACGTACCTGGCACAGCGATAGCAAACTCAAAGCCTGTTCCATCGGCGTTAGCCATAGGCTCGGAAATAGCCGCCGCATCGTTAAGCTTAGCTTCCTGATAAACATACAACGACTGGAGTGATTCCGTATCACTTGCTGAAAATCTATCCGAACCGATATAAAAATCGCTCATTTTAAACAGTGCAAAATCCGTTACTTCAAGCTCATTTTCATTGAACATATACTTAAGGTAAGAGGACGCACTTTTAGATGTTCCAATACCGCTACTTCCGAGAGTTTTCTGCAAAACTATCTGACTTTTTATCTTTAAAAGTGAAATTTTGCCGCTTAAATCGGATGCCGCTTCAGTTGAAAGCGGAGAAATAACCTGGTCAACTGTTGAGTTTATACCTGCGGAAAGTGAAAAGTAGTTTACACCTGCCAGCAAAAGCACGACAATAAACGACATAAGGCAGACAAAGATTATAAGCTTTGTTTTAATACTGTTTCTTTTAAGCTTAAAATAGCCAAAATTTATTTTAGGAAGCTTGAATTTTTTTACATTCGGCATAAAAACACCCTCCCCAATCGGGTTATACTTTTTCATGGACAATAACATCCATCTTTAAGGAACACTCAGGCAGCTTTGAAATCTGACACAGCATACCATAATTATCCTTAAATAATAGTCTAACACATTCCTTACACCAATTAATCAATAATTTGTGAATTTTTACAAAATTTTAGAAAAAATCGAGGTTGTTTTAGACATTCTATGGTAAAGTGAAAAAGTAAGTAAAATAATAAGACTATTTTTCATCAAAAAATTCCTGCATAGCCGCATTTATATCCGAATAAGAAAAGCCATGCCTTGCAAGAGCGTTTCTCACCCTTCGGCGGCCTTCCTCATCATCAAGACGGCGGCTGTATTTTTTTTGAATAAGCTCACAGATACGTTCTTTTACAGCATCATCGGTACAATATTCCTCGATAACCTCATCGATGATATATCGTGGAATGCCCTTCTGCGTGAGCTTATATCGCACAGCTATGGCACTTTCCTTTTTTATCTCAAAATACTGCCTGCCGAGCTTGAACGCATAGTCACGATCGTTCACAAAGCCTTTTTCAGCCATAAGCCGACAGGTTCTCAGGCACATTTCATCGGGATAATTTTTTTGCAGCTTATGATAAAGCTCCGCAAAGCCGTAGTCACGCTCTGCAAGCAGATACATAGCACGTTCCCTTGATTTACGCTCGATATCCTCCTCGCCTATTGCGGAGAGTGCGGAATCTGGCAGCTCCATACCAACGCAGAGATTCATTTTCTCGGCTGTTTTTTTGCCGATATAGAGCTTATTGCCTTTATCCGTTTCAAGCAGCATAGTTGTACCTTTATACTGTGAAAGCTTTGTAATTTTCATTATTCGATCGGGTTAAATTCGTTGAATGCGTCCTCGTCGGGATTGCCCTTTCTGCGGGGAAGCTTGCTTGCCTTTTCTGCTTCTGCGGCAATATCGATCTTTTCAGGCTCATTATCGCCATTATCAATAATTGAGAAACCTTCGACAGCATCGTCATTTTTCTCGACATCAGAAGAATTTTTTTCTTCCTCTTGCTTTTTCTTATTTTCGCCTTCAATTTTCTGAAGAATAGCATCCTCGACTTTTTTCATAACATCAGAATTTGCAAGCAGGAATTCCTTTGCATTATCACGTCCCTGACCGATCTTTGTTCCTTCATAGGAGAACCATGCTCCGCTCTTTTTGATTATATCATATTCAACGGCGATATCCACAACCTCGCCAACTCTTGATATTCCTTTGCCAAAAAGCAGGTCAAACTCGCAATCCTTAAATGGCGGTGCGACCTTATTTTTAACAACCTTACACTTTGTTCTCGCACCGATAACCTCGCCATTGACCTTGATAGCCTCGCCCTTACGAACCTCGATACGAACGGAGCTATAAAACTTCAATGCACGTCCGCCTGTTGTAACCTCGGGATTTCCATAAACGATACCGATTTTTTCACGCACCTGATTGATAAAGATAGCAACGCAGTTAGTTTTTGAGATAACAGATGTAAGCTTTCTCATCGCCTGTGACATAAGACGTGCAAGCAGACCGACATGAGTATCGCCCATTTCGCCGTCAATTTCAGCCTTGGTTACCATTGCGGCAACAGAGTCGATAACGATGCAATCTATTGCACCTGAACGCACAAGAGCTTCAGCAATTTCGAGAGCCTGTTCACCGCTGTCAGGCTGTGAAACGAGCATCTCATCGATATCAACGCCGAGAGCCTTGGCATAAACAGGATCAAGGGCGTGTTCAACGTCAATAAATGCGGCAGTACCACCCTGCTTTTGCGATTCTGCGACAATCTGAAGTGCAACAGTAGTTTTACCTGAGCTTTCAGGTCCAAATATTTCTACGATTCTTCCCTTAGGAACGCCGCCGATACCGAGAGCGAGGTCAAGCGTGAGCGAACCTGTCGGGATAGCGTCCACCTTATATCCAGGAGCGTCACCAAGACGCATGACCGCACCTGCACCGTACTGCTTTTCAAGATGTGCAATTGCGGAATCGAGTGCCTTTCTTTTTTCGTCAGCATTTTTAGGTTTAATAATAGCTTCCTTAGCGGAATCATTTTTCTTTTTATCAGCCATCGGTAAAAACCGCCTTTCTTCAAATGAAACATCTGTGCTTATTATAGCACATTAAAATTACCTTGTCAATAGATTTTTTTAACCACCGAAATGTTTTCTTTCCGCCATAAGCTCTTCAACAAGCTTTTTTATGCTCCAATCACGGTTTATAGGAGTTACAGCGGCTTTCAACGGAATTTCAACGTTATTTTTATGAAGCTCTTCGAGAACCTTATCTATTTGCTTTCCTTTCAATCCCGAAAAAATAAGGCAGCCATTTTCTGTTTCGCAATTTTTATCATTTTTTTCATAACCAAGCTGACCCTCATAGAAGCCTATCTGCGTCATAGCTTCGTTCTTTTCTGCGATAACAAGCCTCATACCGAGCTTATCGGCAATTCTTTTAAGCTTTTCATGATATTTTTCCTGCTTATATGCGATAAGCTTTCCCTCTGAATTAATTATTCTCGATTTCATTATTATCCTCCGTAAAATAAAAGCGGCAGAACGCACTCTGCCGCCAAAATTTCAGAAACGCCAAGCACATCTGAACTGCGTATTTTACTGTGTAAATCTGCTCTGGAACTTTGATACGATAAATCCGATTCCTGCGATAACTGCTATGATAAGCAGGCAAGCAACAACGAGGAGAATAATTCTCGGAGCTGTACCGATAGAAACCTCAATTTTTGAAGCTTCCTTTACATCGCCGATATTCGCAACTGCCGTTCCGTCAGCCTTTGTTATCATAAGGTTATCAATATTTGCAACTGTGCCGCTGAAGCCCTCATAAACAGGAATAGAAAAGCCTATTCTTGTATTTGCGGCATTTTCAGGAATGGAAAAGGAAACCTCTGTCCATTTTCCTGCATTTTCATTTCCGACATCGCAGGTCATCCAAACGATACCATCGGAAAAAATTGTAAAGCTTTCCGCAAGCTTAGCGGCTTCTTCATCAAAAAGCACGCTCATACTCAATGTACAGCCAGCAAAGCTATCCATACCGATTGATTCTGATTCAATGTAAAGTCCACCCGAACGGTTATCCGAATCCACAGAAGCAGAAACATTTTCCGTAAGTGCAAGTGAACCGTTTCCGCTCACTCTTTCAGCTGTATCGATAGAGGCTACAAAGCCTGTTTCCTCAACAGCCCCATATCCTGTAAACATTGCTATTGAGTCATTAGTATCAAAACAAAAGGTTGCATTCTCCTGTGCAGACTGTGCAAAAGAGGAAAAAGCTGTTGTTGAAAGCACCATTACCGATGCAGAAACAGCCGCTATGATCTTTTTTAAATTCATGTCCAAGCCCGTCCTTATATTGTAATATAAACCACACCTGCCGCCCGAACGATAAAACAGTCATTCGGACGATCAGGTCATAGTTCACTACCTATATTTTATAATATTATATAAAATTTGTCAATAGCTTTTCATTTATTCTTCTGCCGAGCCGCCCATTGCAAGAATAACCTCGCTCACAAGGTTGCCTGGGAGCTGCTCATAGCGGAGAAAATCAAGCGAGAAATAACCCTTTCCTCTTGTTATCTGACGAAGCTGCATTGTAAAGCTCTGCATTTCACGGATAGGCACCTCTGCTTCAATTTCAGTCATACCATTCTTAACAGGTGTCATACCGATAACTCTGCCACGGCGTTTATTAAGATCGCCCATTATATCGCCCGTACTTTCGTCCGAAGCGGTAACATAGAGCTTACCGATTGGTTCAAGGATAGTCGGGTCAGCCTGCTTAAGACCTTCCTTATATGCAAGTGAAGCGGCTGTTTTGAATGACATTTCCGAGCTGTCAACAGGGTGATATGAGCCATCAACGAGTATAGCCTTAACTCCCATTACAGGGCATCCGGCTAAAACGCCCTTCTTCACGCAATCCTGAAGTCCCTTTTCAACTGCTGGGAAGAAGTTCTTAGGAACTGCACCGCCGACAACCTTTTCTTCAAACACAAGTCCATCGGAAACGCAAGGTTCAAATTCGATCCAAACGTGACCGTATTGGCCGTGGCCGCCTGTCTGCTTCTTATATTTACCCTCGGCTTTAACCTTTTTACGGATAGTTTCTCTGTATGCGATTTTCGGGTCGGAAAGAGTTACCTCCGCACCGAATTTCGTTTTAAGCTTAGCAACGGCATTTTCAAGATGCTGTTCGCCAAGACCCTTAAGAATCTGCTCCTTAGTGAACGGATCAAGACCAAAGCTCAAAGTCTTATCCTCTTCAATAAGACGTGCGATACCTGTACCTACCTTGCTTTCATCGCCCTGCGTTTTTGCTCTTACAGCCATACCATAGCATGGCTTAGGGAAATCAGGAGAAGCAACCTTTACAACTCTTGACGATGAGCATATAGCGTCGCCTGTATTTGCACCGATTTTAACAGCGATCACGATATCGCCAGCCGAAGCTTCGGTAATTTCGGTCTGTTTTTTATTTGCGATAGTATAAAGCTTACCGATTTTTTCGGGAGCGGCTGTTGTGCTGTTCATATAATCGGTATTTGCTGTCAGCTTACCACTCAACACCTTCATAAATGACATTTTTCCGACAAATGGGTCTGCAACTGTTTTGAAAACATAAGCTGCAGTCGGCTCACTGTCCTTACAGCTTATTTCAACGATATTTCCTGCGGCTGTTTCGGAAATAACAGGCTTATTATCGGCTGGGGATGGCATAAGCAGATCCATTTCCTTAAGAAGCATATCAACTCCTGCGGTAGTAGCCGCTGAACAGCAGACAACAGGTGTGATTATGCCCTCATTCATGCCCTTATGTATTCCCTTGACAAGCTCCTTCTGTGTAAAAGGCTCACCCTCGAAGAATTTTTCCATAAGAGCGTCATCCGTTTCGGCAACAGCCTCGGAAAATGCGGCAACAAGACCATCCATACGATATTCAAGCTTTTCGGAAACCTCTGCGGTAGGCATTTCCGTTTCAACTGCATTTCCGTCAGCGTCATAGGTATAAGCCTTCATTTCGATAAGGTTTACAAAGGAAACGACCTGGTGATCCTTTATTATCGGGAAAACAACAGGACAAACTGTCGGACCGAATTTAGTTTTAAGCTCAGTAAGCACGTTGAAATAGTTAGCGTCAGGGTCATCAACCTTAGTAATGACGAACATCTGCGGCTTGCCAAGCTCCCTTGCAAGCTCATAAGCCTTTTCTGTGCCGACCTTAACGCCCGATTTTGCGGAAACTGTTATCATAACGGTATCAGCGGCTGAAACTGCTTCATACATACCGCCTGCAAAATCAAAAAGACCAGGCGTATCAAGAAGATTGACTTTTATATCGTTATATTCCAAAGTATTCAGCGAGGACGAAAGCGTAGCAGATGGACTTTCCATCCTCTGGGAAGCTCCCGACTTGAAGAGCAAAGCCTCAGCGAGCGTTGTTTTGCCCGAACCTGAGTGACCTGCGAGGGCTATATTTCTGATATTTTCTGCGGAATACTGTTTCATAGTGGGAATCTCTCCAATCTGAATAAAAAAATTGTTAAAAACTAACAAAATAATGCTGTTTTATGTTTCCTATTATATACCTTTTTATTAACATATGCAACCCCTTAGCAACATTTTTGACAGTTATTTTATATTTTCACACATATATTTGTGCAATTTGACGAGTAAATGTTGTCGAACAATAAAAAATCGGCTCGGATATTGACGAAAAATAATTAGTATGATAAAATGAATAATAGTATTTTCTGGCAAGTCTGCCAAAACATCAAAATGTAAAACTGTTTTTCATAGAAAGGAAAATTCATATGAAGCTTCTTGAAGATAGAATTATAAAGGATGGTATTGTCAAGGACGGCGGCGTTCTGAAGGTTGACAGCTTTCTCAATCACCAAATGGACATTGATCTTTTCAACGAAATAGGAAAGGAATTCAAGCGGCTTTTCACAGAGGAAAGTCAGCGTATCAACAAAATTCTCACAATTGAGGCTTCGGGAATAGGCATTGCCTGCATTTCCGCACAGCATTTCGGAGTTCCTGTTGTTTTTGCGAAAAAAGCACAGAGCATCAACATTGACGGCGAGGTTTATTCTACAAAGATACGTTCCTTTACACACGGAAAGGTTTATGACGTTATCGTTTCCAAAAAATACATATCTCCCGAGGATCATATCCTTATAATTGATGATTTTCTTGCAAATGGCTGTGCTTTGGAGGGACTTATTGACCTTGTACAGAGTGCAGGAGCAGCTGTCGAGGGAATCGGCATATGCGTTGAAAAGGGCTTTCAGCCTGGAGGAGATTCCATAAGAAAACGTGGTATACATCTTGAATCGCTTGCAATTGTTGACGGAATGAACGCCGAAACAGGAGAGATAGCTTTCAGATAAAAAACAAAACCGATAACATCGAATTCTGAACAGATGTTATCGGTTTTTCATTACAAATCGTTAATTGCTAATTATTTATTACATTCCGTTAGGATTTTTTTCGGTAAATCTCCAGCTGTCCTCACACATTTTTTCAACGCCGAACTGAGCAGACCAGCCGAAAAGCTTCTTTGCCTTATCGGTATTTGCATAGCATTCAGCAATATCACCAGGACGTCTGTCGGTTATCTTATAATTGATAGTCTTTCCTGAAGCCTTTTCAAATGCGTGAACAAGCTCAAGTACACTTGTACCCTTGCCTGTACCGAGGTTTACAGCCTCACAGCCCTTATTCTCAAGTGCATATTTAACCGCACACAGATGACCCTTGGCAAGATCGACAACGTGGATATAATCACGCACTCCTGTTCCGTCAACGGTGTCATAATCATTTCCGAAAACGCTTAAACAAGGCAACTTTCCAACAGCAACCTGTGCGATATAGGGCATAAGATTATTCGGTATTCCGTTCGGATTTTCGCCGAGAAGTCCGCTTTCATGAGCGCCGATGGGGTTAAAGTAACGGAGAAGCGCAACGCTCCATTCATCATCAGCCTTGGCGGTATCCTTTAAAATCTGCTCGATCATAACCTTTGTATAGCCATAAGGATTGGTCGCAGAGGTCGGCATTGATTCATCGAACGGAATAGGGTTATTCATACCGTAAACCGTCGCAGAGGAAGAAAAGACAATTTTTTTACAGCCATTTTCACGCATAGCACGAATAAGGTTGAGTGTACCTGTAATATTATTATGATAATACTCAACAGGCTTCGCACAGGATTCTCCGACAGCCTTAAGTCCTGCGAAATGGATAACTGCGTCTATTTTATTTTCCTTAAATACCTTTTCTGTTCCCTCATAATCAAGCAGATCGGTTTCATAGAATCCGAAATCCTTTCCGCTTATTTTCTTAATTCGGTCAAGTGCCTCTGGTTTGGAATTGGAAAAATTATCAAGAACGACTATTTCATAGCCTGCACCGAGAAGCTCAACGCAGGTATGGCTTCCGATAAATCCTGCACCGCCTGTAACAAGAATTTTG
>CAYOAV010000009.1:30821-46524 GCA_964402055.1 uncultured Ruminococcus sp.
AGCAATGCTTCAAGGAAATTGACAAAGCCTGACGCTGTATCGGAGATAGTATTTCCAAGCCTTTGGATAAAGGTATCATTTCTGACAGGCTCTTCGACATATTCCCTGACCTCGCTTATTGTTATGTTCACATAGGAATACGCAACATCAGTTTTTATTTTATTCATTCGGGATTTAATTTTTGCAATATCGACCTGAAGCTCGGTAAGCTCACGCTCAACGCTGACAGCATATTCGTCCTCGGTAATATCGGCAAGGAGAGCAATATAGCGCTTTTCCTTGGCTTCATATATTTCAAGAGTTGTGGAAAGATCATTATATTCCGTGCTTACGTTATCAACATTTGCATTTCGGCTTCTTAAGTCACCAAGAGCCGCTGTTCCGTTGCAGAAGCTTTCATATTCACTGCTCGGAACACGGACTGTCGCAGAATATGTATGCCATTTATCCTCATTTTCATAGTACCATCTGCCCGTTGAGCCGCCATCGGAATAGCTTTCATTTTCAACAAAGCCGCCGCATTCGTCAAGCTGTTTTTTAAAGACGCTTACCGCATTGTCAAAATCAAGCACGTCCACCTTCATATTGCAGGTATAAACAAGCATTTCCTTTTCTATTGCATTAGCCTCAAGCGTACTTTCAGAGGAATCGCTGTCGGATGCTTCGCCATCGGCAACCTCTTCATCATAATAAGTACCCTCTGCCGCTTCATACAATGAATAGTCATCATAGCTTTCAGTATAGCTGTATGCGTCAAAAGACGCTCCCTTACTGCCGTTTACAGCCGCCGCAGTATCATTCGAGCTTCCGCAGGAAGTCAGAAGCAATAACGACATTATCGCCGCCAAAAGGTTCATTCTTTTTTTCATAGTGTTCACAGCTCCTTTATGTTTATTTCTATTTAGAATACAATTCAGGACAGCAATTGTTATTCAGATTTTTTGTAAACTTTAAATGAACAAGCTGTTCACAAACTCGTCCTCATTAATAATGTATGGTTTTTCAATTTTGCCGTTTGAACATATCGAAAAAATATACTCTTTGTATTTTTGAGAATAATATCCACAACCTGTACTATCATCTATAACATCAAAGGACGAAAAATTCGCCGCAAGACCCTTTCCAATGAGCTTTGAATACGCTTCCTTTCTTGTCCATACTTTAAAAAAATCCTCGTCAGAATTTATCCTTGAAAGCTCATTTTCGGTAAAAAAACGCTTTGTCGGAATAACCTTTCTTTTACGCAAAAGCTCAATATCAACGCCAACTTTTTCAAAATCGCCCGAAAAAAGGACTGCTCCGCACGAATGTGACACGGAAAAAAAATAATTTTCTTTTCCGCATATATAAGGCTTGCCGTGAGCATCTTTTTTGACGATAATTTCCGAAAAAGGGCTCAAAAGCTGCTCCGAGGCGGCTTTTTTTATAAGCAAATGAGCAAAAAGGGAACGTTTTTTATCGCCGTCATTCTTCATTTTGCTGATTTTTTCACATTGTTCTTGTGAAATATAACAAAAAAGCTGGTCATATTTCTGTATTTCAGAGGTATTTTCAAGCATAAGCAGGATAGTTTTCATATTTTCACCCAAGAATATCAAAATCTGTCCAAAAAAAGGTACGAACAAAAAATAATTTAAAAAAGCTCTTGACAATTCAATACATTTGTTCTATAATACATATCAGAACAAAAGTGCCGAACATATGTATGATAAGGAGAACAAAAATGAACACAGTAAAAAAAGAAATAATCATCAATAAGCCCGCAATCCCACATGAACCGCCGATAAAGCTTATAAAGCTTGCCGTTCATCGCCGAAATATGCTTAAACAAAGGCTTTATGGAGCTGCGGCAACAATTGTGCCTATATCCGCAACATTTTTCGCCGAGGACGTGGAAATGCTACTGATGTTTGTCCCGATAGGTCTTTTCCTTATGCTCACAAAGAAAAATATTCTCACCTTTGAGCAGGAATAAACAGATATTGTAAAGAATTATAACATTTTATAGGTATTTTGTCAACAACAGGTGAATTTATGAAAGATAAAATTAAATCAGCCGTTGAACGCATTGAAACTATGGAGCAATTATTTGACAAGGCTTCATTTTTATGTAAAAATGGCAAAAACGGTTCTGATGAGCTTACAGAAGCCTTGGAAACGCTTAAAGAATACTACGAAAGCGGTCAATGGCTTTATGATTATGAGCTTGATGAAAAAGGACTGCTCCCAAAGGGTCTTAAAAGAGGTGTTCTGTCGCAGGACGGGTTGTACGATCTGATTTCCGATAGCAAAAATATGTACAAAATGTAAATAATACACAAAACCTCTTGAAAATGATGGAAGTATGGAATATAATATATTTAGCACTCAAAGAGTTAGAGTGCTAACACTCATATATCCCATTTGCTAATTATTCAGAGGAAGTGTACATTATGGCAGAAACAAAACAGTTTAAAGCAGAATCCAAGCGTTTGCTGGATATGATGATCAATTCGATTTATACTCATAAGGAGATTTTTCTCCGTGAGATCATCTCAAACGCAAGCGATGCTATGGATAAGCTCTATTTTAAATCCCTTACCGACAGCAGCGTTGGTATGAACCGCTCCGATTTCTTTATCAGAATTGACGCTGACAGGGATAATGGTATTCTTACAATATCCGATAACGGAATCGGTATGACTAAGGAAGAGCTTGACAGTAACCTCGGTACTATTGCAAACAGCGGCTCTCTCGGCTTTAAGAGTGATGAAAATAATACCGCAGAGGACGTTGACATTATCGGTCAGTTCGGTGTTGGCTTCTATTCCGCTTTCATGGTTGCCAAGGAGGTTCAGGTGCTGACAAAGGCATTCGGCTCAGAGCAGGCTTACCTCTGGAAATCAGAGGGCGTTGACGGCTATACCGTTGAAGAAGCAGAAAAGGACAGCGTTGGTACACAGGTAAAAATCTTCCTTAAGGACGATACCGATGATGAGGAATACAGCGAATTTCTTATGCAATGGAAAATTAAATCGCTTGTCAAGAAGTATTCCGATTATATTCATTATCCTATTAAAATGGATATTGAGCATGACCATCTCAAAGAGGGTACGGGAGTGGACGATATCCCTGCGGAGTATGAAACTACTGTTGCCGAGGAAACTCTCAACAGTATGACACCTATCTGGCGTAAAAACAAAAACGAGCTTACGGACGAGGAATATAACAAATTCTATAAGGAAAAATATTACGATTACTGCGATCCGCTTTGCCATATCCACTCAAAGACGGAGGGTTCGGCTACTTATGACGCTCTGCTCTATATCCCCGAAAATCCACCGATGGATTTTTATACCAAGAATTTCAAAAAAGGACTTCAGCTCTATTCAAGCGGCGTTCTTATTATGGATAAATGCGAGGAGCTTGTTCCCGACCATTTCTGCTTTGTAAGAGGACTTGTCGATTCACAGGATCTTTCACTTAATATCTCAAGAGAAATGCTCCAGCATGACCGTCAGCTCAAGCTTATTTCAAAATCACTTGAAAAGACTATAAAGAATGAGCTGAAAAAGATGCTCAATAACGAACGTGAAAAATATGAAAAGTTCTGGAAATCCTTCGGAATGCAGATAAAATTCGGCGTTTATAACGGCTATGGTGCAAATAAGGAGCAGTTAAAGGATCTTCTTATGTTCCATTCCTCGAATGAAAAGAAGCTTGTAACGCTTGAAGAATATACCGAGCGTATGAAAGAGGATCAGAAATATATCTATTATGCCGCAGGTGAAACTGTTGATAAGGTTGACCTTCTTCCTCAGACCGAGGTTGTAAAGGATAAGGGCTACGAGATACTTTATCTTACCGAAAGCGTTGACGAATTTGCAATAAAGGTTCTTGGCGAATATAACGAAAAGCAGTTCAAATCCGTATCGGACGCTGACCTTGACCTTGATACACCAGAGGAAAAGGAAGAATTCAACAAGCTTGCCGAGGAAAGCAAGGATATGCTTGGTGAGATTGCAAAGGCTCTTGACGGAAAGGTAAATGCAGCCAAGCTCTCCGAACGTCTGAGATCGCACCCAGTCTGCATAACAAACGAGGGTGAGATTTCCCTCGAAATGGAAAAAACCTTTGCCGCAATGCCTGATGACCAGAATGTTAAGGCACAAAAGGTTCTTGAAATAAATCCAAAGCACGAAATATTTGGTGTTCTTAAAGAGCTTTACGAAACGGACAAGGCTAAGCTTGCCGATTATAGCCGTATTTTGTATACAGAGGCACTTCTCATTGAGGGAATGCCGATTGAAGATCCGCTCGCATTTTCAAATCTTGTCTGCTCACTTATGGTTGAGAAAAAGTAATAATTCAAAGGCACTATAAAATAACAATAAAAAGACTGCCAATCTTGCAAAAAAAGCAAGACGGCAGTCTTTTTTGGTATAATTATTAACAAACTGTTGATTCCTCGCAGAATTTTCATTGTTTGTTTCCTCGTTGGAATGTCGCTTTTTATTTTTATAAAATACTTGAAATGCAATAAAAAATATGGTATAATGACACTATATGACTATAAGGAGCTGATTTGATTGATTACGGTTGAAAACTATCTCGGCAGAATAGGTATTTCCGAGGATTATCTCGTTTCTCTTATAAGCCGTACTGCATCGCAATGCTTCGGTGTGGCTGACCTTAACCCTGTCGATACTAAAAAATACCGACTTGTCAGCCTTTTTAAAAAAGCGGAGCTTAAAGGCAGACGAGGTGTAAAGCTGACTGTCCGTGATAATGATAAAATTGCCGTTTCGCTGCATATTTCCGTCCTTTATGGAACTAATATTGCCGCAGTTACGGAAAATCTCGCTCACAAGATCCGTTATACAGTCGAGGATAAGACAGAGCTTAAAATATCAAAAATATCCGTCTTTATTGACGGTATGCTTGAATAAAAGCATTTACCGAAAGGGGAAGAATTTAAAGTGATAAGCGGAAAAATACTGAGAGAGGCTTTTATTTCCGGTGCCGCCGCAATTTCAAATAACAGACGAGCTGTCGATGAGCTTAACGTTTACCCTGTTCCCGATGGCGATACAGGCACGAATATGTCCATGACTATGGGCAATGCAAAGCGTGAGCTTGAAGCAATGAATGATGACTGTACAGCATTCGCTGCCGCAGATACCACCGCCGCCGCTCTTTTAAGAGGTGCAAGAGGAAATTCGGGAGTTATTCTCTCCCTCCTTTTCAGGGGATTTTCCAAGGCATTCAAAGGAAAAAATGAAATTGACTGCTCCGATATTGCCAACGCTCTTGAGCTTGGCGTAAAGGGTGCATATAAGGCTGTTATGAACCCGACAGAGGGAACAATACTTACAGTAGCTCGACTTGCTTCGGAAAAGGCAAAGGAGCTTGCTCCGAATGCCAAAAGTGAAGCAGAGCTTTGGAAAGCTGTCTGCGATGAAGCAGATAAAGCTTTGGCTCAGACTCCCGAAATGCTGCCTGTTCTTAAAAAAGCTGGTGTTGTAGACGCAGGCGGAAAGGGTCTTATCGTCATCTGGAGAGCTATGCTTGACGTATTCTGCGGTGGAAAGGCCGTTGAAAGCGAAAGCTCAAAGGAAAATTCAAGCTCAAAAACAGCGGTCGGCGATTTTGACGAGGAGATCAATTTTACCTATTGTACGGAATTTATAGTAAATAAAAATCCGAACTGCCCCGATGCCGCACGTTTAAGAGCTTTCCTTGAAACAATCGGCGACTGCGTTGTTGCTGTTGACGATGAGGATATAATCAAGGTTCATGTTCATACCGACCACCCTGGTAAGGCTATCGAGGAAGGCATTCTTTTCGGAGCTTTGACTAACCTTAAAATAGATAATATGCGTCATCAGCATAAAAACAAGAAAAAGGAAGCCGCAGTTATGAAGGTAAGCGAGTTCACACCTGCCGCTCCCGAAAAGCCGTTCGGCTTTGTCGCTGTTGCTTCGGGTAAGGGTGTTGAAGAGCTTTTCCGAAATCTCGGTGCGGATATGATCGTTACAGGCGGTCAAACGATGAATCCATCAACGGACGATATTCTCCGTGCGATACTTGCAACACCTGCCGAAACTGTTTTTGTACTGCCTAATAATAAAAACATAATTATGGCGGCAGAACAGGCTGTAAAGCTTGCCGACAGACGTGTTTGCGTGCTTCAGACAAAAACTATCCCACAGGGTCTGACGGCAATGATGAATTTTGATCCGTCCGCTGATTATGAGAGCAACCGTATGAATATGTCCAAGGCTATCGAGGGAGTTTCAACAGGTCTTGTGACCTTTGCCGCTCGTGACAGTGATTTTGACGGAAAGAACATTAAAAAAGGCGAAATTCTCGGACTTGAAAATGGAAAGCTTGCCGTAACAGATAAGGAAGTTACAAAAGCCGCATATAAGCTTATTAAAAAGATGATAACGGGCGACAGCTCATTCGTAACCATAATAAGCGGTGCAGATACAACAGATGAAAACACAAATGCTCTGACGGAGCTTGTGGAAAATAAATTCGGCGACAAAATTGAAATTATGACGGTAAAGGGCGGTCAGCCTGTTTACTACTATATCATTTCGGTGGAATAAAAAAACAAAATCACTCCTGCTTGTCTGAAAATGACAGGCAGGAGTTTTTTTATGGTAATGTAATATTTTTATAAGGTGGTGAAAATAATAAAATAATATGCTTATAAAAAAGTATAGTGACATTTTTACTTACATATTGACATTCTTTCAGCTGTGAATTATGATATAAATAGATTTATTTTCAAAGGAGACATTCAAAATGATTTTTTTTTAAAAAACTGTGGCATTTTTTATTGCTACAATTATGACAATAGGTACTTTGATGATTTTGCCAGATGGTGCGTTGCCTCAGGTTGGGATTGTTGCGAGTGCGGAGGAAATAGCTACAAGCGGTCAGTGTGGTGATAATGTTTATTGGGAATTAGTTGATGACCATAAACTTATAATTAGTGGAACAGGTGATATATACAACTATGAAGCTAAAACTGAATGGTTAACAACAACTATATATACTTCAACACCTTGGTATTTATATAAAAATCAAATAACTTCCATTATTATAGAAGAAGGTGTAACCCGTTTAGGTGATAATTGTTTTAGAAGCATGGAAAATATAGAGTATGTCGAAATGCCTGATAGTGTTACCAGTATGGGAGAAGCAATTTTTCGTGAATGTACAAAATTGAAGGATATAAAACTTTCAAAAAATGTCACATATATACCTAATTCTGCTTTTGAAAGAACAGCGTTAACAGAATTTGTAGTACCTGATAAAGTAACTTCAATTGGAACATTTGCCTTTTACGGATGTAGCAATCTTATAAAAATAACTATACCCAAAACCGTTACTTCAATTAATTCAAACTGGACAGGTGCTTTTGGTGGAAGAAATAGTAATTTGACGTTTTATGGTTATTCAGGCTCTTATGCCGAAACATGGGCTAAGGATAATAATATTCCATTTATAGCTTTAGATGATTACAATTCAGATTATACAACAAATGAAGATGGTTCTATGTCCTATAATGGTCATAGGTATAAAGTTTTTGATAATGTTGCTGATACATGGGAAGAAGCAAGAGCATACTGTGAATCATTAGGCGGTCATCTTGCAGTAATTAATGATGAAGAAGAAAATAGTGTAATATACAGCTACATGAAAAAAATTGGACTAGAGAATGCTTATTTTGGTTTTTCTGATTATGAAAAGGAAGGCGTTTGGAAATGGTATGGTGACGAAAGTCAGTACACCAATTGGCATCAAAATGAGCCAAATAATGATAATAATGAAGATTATGCCATGTTTTATTATAAATACCAAGATGGATCATGGAATGATGGAGATTTTGGTAAAAACACATTTAATGGTGATACGAATTTTATATGTGAATGGGAATCTGATAGTGAAAATGCAACAGATACAACTAATGATTCAAGATATGAAAATTTAGTGCTTGATTTCGCACCTGCTAATCTTACGTTTGAATATTCGGAAGAGAACGGTGAAATTACGCCAGCTTCTTCCGATTGCTCCGCAGGCTTGGCTTATGGCAAGATTGCTATCGATAAAGAGTTGTTTCTTGAAGTAAATAAGGTTACAATTAAAGCTCCTAAAGGATTTGGCTTTAATGAAAGCCGCAGTCAGGAAAGCCTGACACAGACTTGTGTTACACCTGAATCGATATATACTATTGGAGATGAAAATCCATCTTTTGATTTTACACTTTATGCTCCTACAAAAGAATTCTTAGACGGTAATGTTGTAGATAAGACATATTATCCTAATTTAACTATTACTGTTTACGGCGACAATGGCTTTGTTAAGACATTTGAAGAAAGTATTACTGTGAAATATAAACCCTTAAATAGTGAACCGAAAGATGATATTCCAGAAAATGCTATAATAATTTCTAAAGATGTAATAGAAGATAAAGATATTGTAGTAAATGAAGGTGATTATGTTGTAATATGCAACGCAAATGGTGAAAACTACAAGGTTGATGTCAACTGTAACAATTTATATGTAAATGGTGGTACATGTGTAATATCTGATACAGCAACATTAAATGTAAAAAATAATGTTGAAGTTAAGGGCGGATATACTAATTGGTCAAATCCTATTTCGTTTGACAAAGAAGGTGGAGTTTTAAAGGTAAACGGACAGCTTAATGTTGGCAATAATATGCTTGTAAGTGCGCCTTGTGGAATACTGCAAATGACTAATTCGAAGAGTATTGTGGACGTAAAAGGTAACTTTACAATTACTACAAATTCAACGAAATATACATGCTCTTTATCTAATGGTATCTTAAAAATTGGTGGTGATTTTGAATCTTCCGGAAAATATCCCGGCAATTTCCAAGCAACAGGCAGTCACTTAACCTTATTCTATGGTAGTGACTTTGATATTACAATTGACAAATCGAAATCCTATTTTAATAATTTGTCATTTACAGAAAATGCTTTGAATTCTGTTACATATAATGATAAATTAAAATTCTTCAAATTATATTCATCAAATGTTAAGGGCAAATTCTATCTGTATGGAAAAAATACCGATTTAAGTTACCTATTTGAGGATCATGAGGAGGTTGTTTCTACAATTGTAGGAGCATATAACGATTATTTGAGTGACAGTCAGTTTAAAAAATCTATGTCAGGATTAAGAAAATATTTAAATGATGACTACTATGACAAAATCGTGGCTGACGTTATGATGTTCTGCGAACTTGAAAATCTTGCGATTGCTACCGACAATAGTGAGTATGGTATTAACTTGATAGGACCGTGGAAGAATTACTTGGATTCGTCTGATAATCTGACAGGTGCAACGGCAAATTTCGCAAATGGAAAAACTCTTTTATCTTTCTCTATGGATAATAATCTGGATGTATATATTTGCTTATCTTGGCTTGGTTCAAGTTTGGGTTCATCAAATTCAGGTGCTTCCAGTGCTTCGTGTTTCTTCGTTAGGTGGATAGTAGATGATAATGGCACATATTGTGCAAATAAGAATATAATTTCCTTGTCATATACTGACTTAAACAACCTTACAAATCAATTAGTTCAAGTATATAAAGATAGTACAAAAACTAATGGCACAGTAGGCGATTTCATTTCTTGGTTCCAGAATTATATTCTTGGCACATACAAAGACCTAAATATGGTTTACAATGGTCTGACATTCCAAAAAGGCGAACTTGATTTGTCAAAGGCACAAAATATTTCTACTTGGTGTAACAAGGTTTATAAAGCCATTACCAATAAGAGTCTCAAGGGATTTTTCTTCCAGATACAAAGTCCCTTAGATGCATTGAAGGTGCCAGATAAAATAACACAGTTTGTTAAATCGGATATGACAGCAAAAGACTTTGAAACGCTAATAACGTGTCCGGTTAATGTTGAGGTCAAAAATTCTTCCGGAGAAATTGTCGCATCTGTTATTGATAATAAAGTAATTGTTTCATCAGATGAAGTTACTATAAATGTTATAAATGGTGATCAAAAACAGTGTGTATTCCACTCGTTAGACGATTTCTCAATTACATTGACAGCTACTGATGATGGTACAATGAATTACTATATTTACGAGTCAGAAAATAGTAATGCAACAAGAACAATTACCTTTAAGAATCTGTCATTAAATAAGGGAATTGTTTATACTGGACAGATTAATGACTACACTAAAAAAGACACATCGTATTTTAAACTTACCGATAGTAATGGAAAAACGTATAATGCTGACAGTGATATTGATATAGATAATCACACACATTCTTATAGAAGTGAGTGGAAATATAATTCTTCTTCACACTGGCACGAATGCTCTTGTGGAGAAAAGTCCAACATTGCAGACCATATTTCAGATAATGGAAAGATTACCGTTAAACCGACAGCAACATCAACTGGTGTGAAAGCTTATTCCTGCACAGTTTGTGAATATGTTATTAAAACTGAAACAATTCCTGCAACAGGAAATACAGGAAATTCAGGAAACAATGGTGGAAACGGTAACTCAAATGGATATAATCCAACAACATCAACCCCATCATACACTTCAACTACCTCAACAACATCAGTAACACAACCTAAGCTGACATTAAAAGCAATTACTAACAAAAACAAGGTAACACTCAAATGGAATAAGATTGCCAACGCAAAAAATTATACCGTATATCGACTTATAAACGGCAAATATGTAAAATTAAAGGATACAGATAAAACATCTATTACATATAAAAACCTGAAAAATGGTAAAACATACAATTTTCTTGTAAAATACACCGTAAACGGTCGTGAATCCTCAAATTCAAATTCAGGTAAAGCATCTGTAACAGTAAAATATAAACCCATCGTTAAAGTATCCGCTTCACAAAACAGTGTAAAGCTTACATGGGGCAATGTGACTGGTGCAGAGAAATACGCTGTATATAAGTATATAAACGGCAAGGCAGTCAAGCTCATTGAGACTACAAAAAGAACAGTAAAAATTAATAAATTATCACCTGATACAAAGTACCAATATATCGTTCGTGCTTATGTTGATGGTAAATGGACAACTATGAAAAAATCTGATGTTGTAACAGCGAAAACATTATCAAAGTAATACTCATAAAAGACAATTAATCTTATGCTAAACATTAACAAAACAGCTTTATCGTCTGTTCTCATGTCGATAAAGCTGCTTTTTAGTGCTACATCAGTTAACTGATGAAACTTTATATGAAGAACCTCGGCTGAAATTCCAGAAAGAAAACCACAAACATCCCCTATTCAACATTTCAATCACACACCTGCACGCTGTCAACATTGAATATTCCCGATTTAACAGTTATTTCTGCTGTATGCTCTGAATTTTTCAGATTATTTATGCTGTAAGCTATCTCTCTCGGGCCGCTGTTTTTTACGTTAAATTCTTTCTCTGCTATATCTCCATCAAGCTTTACGGAAATCACGGAATTATGCGTATTTTCGCCGACTATCGCAATACCTGTTCCGCTGAATTTAACCGTAAGAACAGCATCCTTTTCGCCGTCTGAACAGGTTCGCTTATACACCCTGAAGCTGCTCATAAGGTTATGCGTCCAGCTTCCAGAATATTCACAGCAACTATCCGTATCGTCATAACGTGTGATATAGCAAGACTTTTCGGGTTCGATTTTTATTTCTGAAAACATATTTCTATGAAAGGAGCTGTAAATTGCCGCACGTCCTGCACTCAATACAGCGTTTTTTTCCTCATAATGTATGACCTCATTTCCGTTCAGATAACAGCATATGACATCATCAACCGCCTTTATTCCAAGCGTATTTGAATGATAAACGTCAACGTCAGCTTTACCGCCCATCACCTCGGCATTGTTTCTCATAAGGCTATATGAGCCGTTTTCAAAAAGTCTGAACCAATAACCGCTCTCGCCAACGCTTGCAAGGCAATATCTTAAACCAATGCCTGCGTAATTTTCCTCTGGCTCATTGCTCCTGCATAATTTTACGGTTGAAAAAACGCTGTAGTTGTTCCACCTGTCATCGCCAAGGCTTGTTGTCGGGTTTGGGGTTGCACCCCATTCCTCAGCTTTGAGGTCGGCTGTTATCTGCTGTACAAGATAATTTTTACCATCAATTTTTTCAACCTCAAAAGCACCTCCCTGATCGGTCGTATAGCGTGGAGCATTTCCTCTTGACGGCAGATAATCCTCGGGATAATTCTGATATGTGAAATCATCATAATACGGAAGTTCAAGTATTGTATGCTCGCTTTCGGGCATATTTATATAATCCGAAGAAAGCGTTGAAACGGTAACTATTGAATATGGCTTTACAGTTACGCTGAATATATATTCATCACCGCTTTTTTCGGGTGTGATTATTGATGCTTTCTTAAAATAATTCTCGTCATATTTATCGCTGTCAGGACCTCTTGTTTCCCATATTTCAACGGGAGAAGCCGCCTTTTTTAGCCTTGAAACGATAAGCTTATAGGTTATAGGTTCATTTGTTGTATTAGTTATGACAGTGCTGTAATCTCCGCTTAAGGTATCTGTTGCCGTAAGGTAGCTATAAATGGAATTTTCAAGGCAGTGACCGTCGCCGCCTATCTGACCGTCAGCATGGCAGGCACTATCGATAAATGCCCAGCCCTTTTTTATAAATTCTGAAAAATGCAATGACATATAAAATCCGCTTTCAAGCGTATAAAACCCGCTCCAAGGGTCGCAGGCGTTTATATACTGCTTCTGACAATAGCAAACACCATCATAATAAGCCGCAACGACAGGCTGAAGCTCGCACATCGTCATTTTTCCGCTTGCATACATCATAATAAGCCTGTTTGCGATATCAAGCACGCCGTTAAGTCCCGAAAGACCCGAACCGTTTCCGTCAAATCTGCAAGCACCCTTTGAATATCCCATAGAGGTACTTCCCTCGCTGAACCAAAGCTCTTTTTTATATTCATATGCAAGCTTTTTTGCATTTTCAGAGGACATACTTGTGTAATGACTGCCGATAACGTCAACAGCTTCAAGTAATTCCCTATCTGCAAGCATTTCATCTGCAAAATTCCAGGTGCAGACCTCCTCACCGCCGACTATTTTTATTTTTGAATAATCATATGGGCAGTCACTTTCGCTTTTCAGCCTTTTTGAAAAATATTTTATCCATTCATAATCAGCCGCACGCTCGTTACGCACAACGCTCACATAATCAAAGCATAAGCCGTAGGTTTCATATGCTGCATCAAGCGTTTCCTTGTACCATTTATATCTTGCGGAATAAACATCATCCGAATTTGTTATCCATCTCGGCTCGCTCCACCAGAGCATATCCAACGTCAGTTCGGGATTTATCCTTTTTGCGTCTGCGGCAAGCTGAAAGCCTGCTCCACGTCTTACATCAGCTTTTTCATCCTCGGTACGCTTGACAGCAGGCTCTGTTCCCGATGATGAATTAACGTCCGAACCCATTTCAAGCTTAAGAAAGATAACTCCTATCCCCTTTTTGCCGAAAATATGCTCAAGTATTTCATAATATTTTTCAGGCTGTTCAGCCTTATAATCAAGCAGAAGCCTTGAGGAATTATTGCCCGAAACCATACCCATACCACGATAAAGCATATTTGGCAGAGTATTCGCATTTTCACCGTTTATAATTATATCAGTTAATTTTTCAATATTCATTTTATGATATCCTTTCAAGCTATTTGCCTACATTATATCATAAACAAACAGCCGTTTTCAATCATAAATATTTAGCTTTATCACAAAAAATGAACATTATCTGTTGCCGTGCATATCCCTGTAAGCTTTAGGTGCTACTCCCTCATATTTTTTGAAAACCATTCCGAAATATGTCGGGTCGGGATAGCCTGCAAGTATGCCGATTTCAGCTATTTTTTTATCGGTCGATTCAAGCAGGGTCTTTGCATAGGAAATGCGTTTGAGTGCGATATATTCCATCGGACGAAGCCCGAATTTCTGCCTGAAGATCCTATCAAAATGCTGCTTGGATATTCCTGCCATTGTGGATAATTCTTCAAGTGTGATATCCTTGCTGAAATTCTCACATATGTAAAGTGCGGCATCTTCAGCCGCTTTTTTTGTATAATCCTTCGGCTGGTTATCCTCGCAGAAAAGTCTTTTTACTTCAAGGATATATTCATAAAGAATTTTTGAGCATTTTTCAGCGTCGCAAACCGTCTCACCTGCGGCGGAAAGTAGCATATTGAATATTGAAGAAACCGTATCGCCAATCGCATTTTTCGCTATTCCATAATCACCGAATCCAAGAGCTTTCATAAGCAAGGAAAGATGTTCCCCACGGAAAACCGTCCAACAGGTTGTAAAGCTTTCATCTATCGGAAAATATTCATGCGGCACGCCCTTTGCCATATAAAGCATATCGCCTTCCTTTATATCATAGCATTCGCCATTGCAGCGGAATACGCCAGTTCCTCTTTTCACAAAAAGAAACTGATGCGATGAAAGACCGTTTTCACGCTTGATATGATATTCAGGTTCGGAAATTCCAATGCCCGAAATATAAAACGGCAGTTCTGTCTGCTTTCCTATAACAGGATAAATTGAACAATACATTAAATTCCCCTCATTTCAAAATCATTGATCTCTATTTTTATAATATTATCAAGCAAAAGCTCGGTGCGGTCGGTAAAAATCAGCCGTCCTTCAAGCTCATCGATTCGCCGCAGATTGCCGCTGTAAACGGCGAATGAACCACCCTCCTTATATGGATCCGGGATAAAATACATTACATTCAGCCCTGGCTTTTCTGCTATATGGTCGCTCAGATATTGCATTTTTCTGTTAAGCTCGTCCTGCATACTTTCTGTAAGCTCGGGCTTTTTTTCTGTAAGCCTTGCCGCCTCATCTGTGAAGCTGTCAAATCCTGTCAGAGCCGCAAATGGTGCGAATTGAGCCGCTCTGCTGTGCCTTGACATCGGTTGATGAAAATATGGCTCAGGACGTGAAAGCTCAATGATATCATCGTAATTATTTTTATTATTTTTCATATCAAGCCTTATGCCCACCGACCTGTTCGTTACGCTGGCGGGCGGTTGCACCCTCCTCAAAATTTGTTCCTCGCAGAATTGCATTTTTTCCGTATTTTTTCTTTATCGAAAGTATCGATTTTTGCATTGCATATTCACGCTCCAATCGCTTTTTTTCTTCAGCATCAGTATTTTCCCTAAGCTCTGCTTCTCCGAAAAAATCAAGCTGTACAGGCTCATCAACCTCATCTGCATAAGCTGCGTCAATAATATTTGCGGCGGCGATGCTGATTCGCCTTACTGTAAGCGAGGTATCTTCTATTCTGCTGTAAATTTCAAGTGCGGCTTCGGTTATAAGACGTGACGATGAGGTTCGGCAGGAAAGCCTTTTTGAACCGTGAAAAGGCTTTGGAACAGCCCTGCCGTAACGGTCAGTATCCTTTTCACCAACATAGCTGGAATTGTCCGTATCAAAGCCAATGTTAAGAATAATCTGATTGGTAACAGCCCCCTTTTCAACAAGGTCAAGCGAAAGCTGATCTGCCATTTCACGGATAATAAGCCGTCCCTTTTCATTGCTGTATGCACATTGCAAAACCTGCCCTGTGCTGATACTGTTTGAAGCTGGTCTGTATGATTTTATATCGGCAATTTCGCAAGGCTC
>CAYOAV010000010.1:0-4541 GCA_964402055.1 uncultured Ruminococcus sp.
TCAACGGTTGCCATTGTACAGCGGCAGTTATCTAAACACTAACAATACCAAACACCCCAAAATACAGAAAAAAAGTGTCGAAATCCAATACAAGCCTGTTTTCAACAGCTACGAGATTTTCGGCACAGATTTTTTCAAATTTCAAGGCAACACCGCACAAAGCCATCAGGCAGTCTTTGTGCGGTGTTGCCTTAATGAACTGGTTCCAAAAAGTTAGACCAAAAGCCTAACGATTTGGAGGTCAGTGTTTTTATTCTCTGAAAACAGTCAGCCTGTTATCTCTGTCACACATCGCAAGAAGAACATCTTCAGGAGTGTTATAGCCTTGTTCCTTAAGCTGTTTTTTCAGCCAGATATAATCCTTGCCCGAAGCCTTGAGATTTTCCTCTATTATCACTCCGTCCTCGATAAGTGCTATCGTCATATGCTCCTGTCCGGGATCAATGTTCATATCGTTAGGTGTAAGAGGTCTTTCCGTGCTTTTCGGAAGTATGCTCATACGCCCGTTGAATTCCATTACAGCAGTCTGTATATTGCTTATGTCAAAATATCCCTGCGAACGGCATTGCATAAGAAATTCATTTATATCCATTCTTGCTTTTTTCATATTTTCACGATAAAGCTTTCCGTTGTCAAGAAGTATAAGCGGCTTGCCCGATAAAAGCTTCCTCGCTTTAAGCGATTTTTCCGAAATATATGATACTGCCGCCGCAATGATACCATATACTATCATCGCAACAAGTGAATTTAACGGAGTATCAAGCTCTGTCGCCATTTCCGCAGCTATTGAGCCTATTGATATGCCGATAATGTAATCGAACATCGTCAGCTGGGAAACCTGCTTGCTCCCCATAAGCTTCGTTAGAAGAAACAATACTATAAGCGATACCGCCGAGGTTATTATGATCCTTAAAATTTCCATTATATTCTTCCTTTTATTTTCTTGATTCATGTCTGCTCAACAACTGAAAAAGTGCGTATAAGCTTTGCTTCAGGCAGTTATTGAGTATGTACTAATTTATCGCAAAGCTTTTTGAAAATACTTTCCGTCTTTGAAAAATCCACCGCCTCAATGTAAAATGACTCCAGCCTGTCGTGTGCGTCCTTTGCGTTTTTTAAAGCTGTTACAGCCTCGCCAAGCAGCTCATTTACAGCATTTTTATTAAATTTAAGACGGTTTTTCCTTAAATAAATAAGCTTCTTATCGTAAAATCTGCCGAAATTGATACGTTCAGAATCAACCTGCTCCGTTTTGTTCATCGGATTTGAGGATATGAACGAAATTGAAAGCTCAGGTATGCGAAGATGCTCGTAAACCTCGTCAGCATGAACAGTACATACGCTCACCTCGGCAGTCAGACCCTTTTTTACAACAATATCAGCAAACGCACGCAGGAAATGCTCCGAACCGCTGTAATATTCATCGCAGAGCAAAAATATCCTGTCATTTTCAGGTATAAGCGTTAGATAACCCTTGGGAGTTACAGCAGAGATCCTGCGGAAAACTAACCGCCCCTCGCCGACAGGCTTCATTGTAAACAGCTTCCTTGAAAAACGCTTTATAAATCCGTCAAGCTTTGCTATATTCAGAGCATTATCCGAAATTGCCCTTGTATCAGCAAGAACAGCCGCAGCCGCCGCAAGACATTTCCTGCATCGCTGATGGAACTGCCTGTATTCGCTGTCAGCCGCTATCAGCTCATTTTTTCTGCTTATGAGCAGTGAACTATCCCAGCAATCTCCCATATTTATTATTTCCTGAACTGCCCCAGGATATTCAGGGTCGCATATATGCGGCGATGTTCCGTCAACAAAATTCACCTTTTGCTCCGCAAGACGTATCATATCCACAGAATCAGGATCGGACGAGCATAAAAAAAGCTCATTTTCATCATTTTCAAATTCCGCAAGCAGCCTTTTCATAAGCGAGGATTTACCTGTTCCTGGGCCGCCCTTGATTATGTAGGTATGATAATCCGTATCAGCTACAATATCCTCAAACGCAGGCGAAAATCCACTTGGCGAGCTTCCTCCCAAAAATAATGTTTTCAAAATTCTCATCTCCTTTTCTATATTTTATGTCAATGCCCAATTTATGTGAAAAAAACTTGCATAATCTGCTTTTTATTGCTTTTCCCTATTGAAACGAGGCTGAAAACGGTGTATAATATATGATATAATGATAAATAGATAAGGATCAATTATATGTTAAAAACATTATTTAAAGCAATATGGCATTATTTCCGCAAGCTTGATAAGGGATTGTTCATTGCGGTATGCTCATTGTCAATTTTTTCGGTCATACTTATGTATGCACTTGTCACCAACGGTGTAACCTCCAAGGAATCAAGTATGTATAAAATCCAGTTTATCGCAACCTGCCTCGGAGCTGTTATAGCGTTAGTAATGTCAGGACTTGATTATCACTGGTTCACTAAGCTGTGGTTTTTGTACGCTCCGCTGTGTATCGGGCTGACGCTTCTAACATTTACCTCGCTCGGATATCAGCCGCACGAGGGAGTGGACGACCGTGCATGGATCGATATCGGCTTTACAACGCTCCAGCCGTCCGAATTTCTGAAAATAGCCTTTATTATGACTTTCTCCTATCACCTTGATAAGGTCAAGGATAATATCAATCATATTTTAAACGTGATTCTGCTCTGTATTCATGGTGCTATCCCCGTCTTGCTTGTTGTTATGCAAGGCGACGACGGAACAGCTATCGTTTTCTTTGTAATATTTGCGGTTATGATTTTTGCGGCAGGTCTTTCATGGAAATATATTATCCCTGTGCTTTGTGCCGCTCCTTTTGCGATATGGTTTGTATGGGAAAAGGTTATGCAGCCACATCAGAAGAACCGTTTCCTTGTTCTTTTCCAAGAAGATCCCATAAACGACCCTCAATTTACAGATATTTTCTATCAACAGCATTGGGGCAGGCTCGCACTCGGTTCGGGTCAGCTTTTCGGAAAGGGACTTCACGCAGATGAGTATGTACCCGTGCCATATGTCCAGAACGACTTTATTTTCACATTTGTCGGTCAGTGCTTCGGCTTTATCGGATGTATAGCTCTTGTAGCCGTGCTTGCGTATGTATGCCTTAAAATAATCACGGACGGAACGACTGCCAAGGACGACCTTGGGCGGAATATGTGCAACGGAGTTTTTGCAATGATATTCATTCATTGTGTGCTTAATATCGGAATGGTGCTTGTGGTAATGCCTGTTATCGGAGTTCCACTGCCGTTTATCAGTCAGGGCGGAACATCAATGATAAGTATGTTTATAAGCATAGGGCTTGTTATGAGCGTGTATTCACATTCAGAAAAGAATTACAGAGTGTTCTATGACGCAGCATAATTGTCAACCTTAGTTTTTTCTGATATAGCTTTAATCTAATCGTTTAAGTGATTTTTGCGGATTTTTCCGATATTCGGAAGAGTCCGCAATTGTTTTCTGTATTCAAACAAAATACATATTTTTTCTTCACAAAAACGGGAGTAAATTTATTATTTACCCTTTTAAAAAAATTATCATAAAGCTTATAATACACAAAGACGTTTGGAAAATCGCCAGACAATTGAAGGGAGGCTGTTTCTTATGTTCCAAATAAAATGGATTTGGGAAAATCTTAAAGGGTATCGCAAAAGATATATCCTTGCACTTTGCATTTCGGTTGTATGTCAGATAATGTACATTCTTAACCCGACCTTTGCAAGCAAAATCGTAGATACATTCATCTACAACGAAAATGCCGCAGAAAATCTTTCAACGCAGAAGAATCTGCTGATAGGTCTTTGCTGCTGTATAATCGGCTTTACCGCATTGCGTGCAGTATTGCAATTTATATCGAATATGCTTTATGAAAAATGCTCACAGGGTATGCTTTCAAAAATAAGAAGCTTCCTTTTCAGAAATGCCGAGGGGCAGGATATGTCCTTCTATGATAAGCATTCCACAGGCGACCTTATGACAAGGCTTTCGGGCGACCTCGATATGGTTCGCCATACCGTTGCATGGATAATAAAAACCTTTGTCGAAAGCATTTCAATATACCTTACAACGGCAATATATTTCCTCCGCCTTGACCCGATACTTGCACTCTGCCTGATAGCACTTACTCCGCTTATTTTCATCATTTCAGGTATTTTCAGAGATAAGGTTGGTCCTAAATATGTAGATTTGCGTGAAAAGATGTCAAGGCTCAATTCATCTGCCGAGGAAAATATCGCAGGAAACCGTGTAGTCCGTGCATTTGCAAGAGAGGATTATGAAATTGACAAATTCGGTAAGAAGAACGCTGAATATTCCCGTGCAAATAAGGATGCAGCACTAACGTGGCTTACATATTTCCCATATATTGAAACACTTGCACAGGCACTTTCCGTTGTACTTCTCATTGTCGGAGGAATTTTCGTCATAAAGGGCAGAATAACAATGGGCGTTTATGTCGCTTTCAGCGGATTAATTTGGACGCTCTCCAACCCAATGAGAAATGTCGGTGCCCTTATCAATGATTTCCAGCATTTCTTAGCTTC
>CAYOAV010000010.1:4641-46494 GCA_964402055.1 uncultured Ruminococcus sp.
TGGTCGGATACTATCGAGGGCAATATTTCATTCTATGATTCAGATATGCCCTTTGAAGAAGTAAGGCATTTTGCTTCCCTTGCCGACGCTGACGAGTTTGCTTCACGTCTTTCCGAGGGCTATGATACCATAGTCGGTGAAAGAGGCGTTGGTCTTTCAGGCGGTCAGAAGCAGAGAATTTCTCTTGCAAGAGCATTGGCAATGAAGCCGTCGATACTCATTCTTGACGATACAACCTCGGCAGTCGATACCGAAACTGAAAGACGTATCAGGCATAACCTTGATTCACTTGATTTCAACTGCACAAAGCTTATAATCGCACAGCGAACCTCAACTGCAAAGAATGCCGATAGAATAATGATCCTCAAGGATGGCAAAATCGCAGAATTCGGCACTCACGAGGAGCTTATGCAGAATAAAAACGGCTATTATCACGAAATTTATACTCTCCAGAACGGCGGCGAAAAGGAGGCGGTTTAATTGGCAAGAAATAAATTCGATGTAGACGAAAATCTTGAAACCCCTTTTGATATAGGGCATCTCAAGCGTGCGTTCGTCTATGTAAAAAAATACCGCAAAAAAATGATTATCGCACTTTCCCTTTCGGCGGCTTCTGTAATAATCGGACTTTTTGCTCCTGTTATCACGCAGTATGCCCTCGATAATTCCATTCCCAACAGCGATATTACACAGCTTTTGCTTATGGCGGCTCTGCTTGCGGTTACAATAATCATCAGCGTTATTTTCGCAACGATCCGTTCAAGAATTATGACAGATGTCGGTCAGGATATAATTTTTGACATAAGAACCGATCTTTTCGAGCATTTACAGCGGCTTTCCTTTGAATATTATGACAGCCGCCCTCATGGAAAAATTCTCGTCCGTGTTATAAACTACGTCAATAGCGTTTCAGACATTCTATCTAACGGTATCATCAATTTTGTGCTTGAAATATTCAACCTTGTGTTTATTGTCATCTTTATGTTCATTATGCACTGGCAGATGGCTCTTGTCATAATGGCAGGCGTTCCCCTGCTTGCACTTATCATCGGCTTTATAAAAAAGCGTCAGCGTAAGGCATGGCAGGAGGTCAACAACAAAAGCTCAAACCTCAACGCATATCTTCATGAGGGCCTTGTTGGTGCAAAGGTCACACAGCTCTTTGTCCGTGAGGACGAAAATGCGGAAATTTACGGAGGACTTTCCGAGGCTTACCGTGAAAAATGGATGAAAGCAGTTACATATAATAACCTGCTCTGGCCATCAGTTGATACAATATCGGCAATAATTTCCGCCGCAATATATTTCTGCGGACTTGTTGTTATAGGGCCTGCAAATATTTCGTTCGGTACTATCGTTGCAATGGGCGGCTATGCTTCACGCTTCTGGCAGCCGATAATGAACCTCTCAAACCTTTTCAACAACTTCATCAACGGTGTTTCATACCTTGAAAGAATTTTTGAAACTATGGACGAGCCTGTTACAGTAAACGATAAGGAAAATGCAGGTGAAATGCCCGAAATCAAGGGAAATGTCACCTTTGATAAGGTCTGCTTCTCTTATGATGAAACTGCGGAGATACTCCACGACCTTTCCTTTGACATAAAAGCTGGCGAAAGCGTTGCCCTTGTAGGTCCGACTGGTGCGGGAAAAACAACTATCGTAAATCTTATCTCACGATTTTATGATACAACAGGCGGCAGAGTACTTATAGATGGTACGGATATTTCCGAGGTAACACTTAAATCCCTGCGTTCACAAATGGGCATTATGCTTCAGGACAGCGTTATTTTCAGCGGAACAGTCGAGGATAATATCCGTTACGGCAAGCTTGACGCTACTCCCGAGGAAATCGAACGTGCATTAAAAACCGTCCGTGCCGATGAATTTATCGAAAATATGGGGGGACTTTCCGCTCCGATAATCGAACGTGGAGCTTCGCTTTCACAGGGTCAGCGTCAGCTTATCGCATTCGCAAGAACTCTTTTAAGCGATCCGAAAATACTTATCCTTGATGAAGCGACATCGGCGATTGATGCAAAAACGGAAAAGCTCTTACAGGACGGACTTGATATTCTCCTTGAGGGCAGAACATCATTCATCATTGCACATAGACTTTCAACTATACGCAACTGCGACAAAATTATGTATGTTTCCAATAAAGGCATAACCGAATGCGGAACACATGATGAGCTTATGGCGAAAAAGGGCGATTATTACAAGCTCTATACCGCTTCTCTGACGGAATAAAAAAATCTGCACAAAGCTATTTATTTCAGCCTTGTGCAGATTTTTTATTTTACATTTTTCATTGTAAGCGAAATTCTCTTACGCTTAACATCAACGTCAAGCACCTTTACCTTGACAACATCGCCGACCTTGACAGCTTCAAGAGGGTGCTTTATGTATTTATCGCATATCTGCGAAATATGAACAAGTCCGTCCTCATGTACGCCGATATCAACAAAACAGCCGAAATCTATAACGTTACGAACCGTTCCCATAAGCTCCATTCCTGGCTTAAGATCCTTCATTTCCATAACATCGCCGCTTCTCATAAGCGGAGGAGGTAACTCGTCACGAGGGTCACGTCCTGGTTTTTCAAGCTCCTTGATAATATCGTTCACGGTAGGAACACCTATTCCTGCATTATCGGCAATTTTTGAAATTCCAACCTTTTTTGCGGCGGCAGAAATCTCTCCCATACCAGCATTTCCGATATCAACAGGAGAAAAACCACATTCCTCTATTATCCTCTTTGCCGCTTCATAGCTTTCAGGATGAACAGCCGTGTTATCGAGCGGATTTTTTCCGTCACGCACACGCAAAAATCCTGCACACTGTTCAAATGCCTTAGGTCCAAGCTTTGAAACCTTTAAAAGCTGCTTTCTATCGGTAAATGAACCGTTTTCCTCACGGTATGCAACAATATTTTTCGCAATCGTCGAATTTATGCCCGAAACATATGACAAAAGCGAATGTGAAGCTGTATTAAGGTCAACTCCTACGCTGTTTACGCAGTCCTCGACAACTCCGCCAAGAGCCTCGCCAAGACGTGCCTTAGGCATATCGTGCTGATACTGCCCAACACCTATCGCCTTAGGGTCAATCTTTACAAGCTCGGCAAGAGGATCCTGAAGCCTTCTTGCGATTGAAACAGCACTTCTCAGCGATACATCATATTCAGGAAATTCCTCTGCGGCAAGCTTTGATGCAGAATAAACAGAAGCTCCTGCCTCCGATACAACAGCATATGAAACCTTATGCGGAATTTCCTTTATAAGCTCCGCAACAAAAGCCTCGGATTCTCTCGAAGCAGTTCCGTTTCCTATCGCAATAATAGTTACTCCGTGCTTCTGGATAAGATTTTTCACAAGCACCTTTCCTCGCTCTATCAAATGCTTATCACCTGTTGTTATGTATGCAACACCTGTATCAAGCACCTTTCCTGTTCCGTCAACAACAGCAAGCTTACAGCCTGTTCTGTAACCAGGGTCAAGTCCGAGTGCAACGCTGTTTTTAACAGGCGGCTGCATAATAAGCTGACGAAGATTTGAAGCAAAAACCTTTATAGCCGCTTCTGCCGCCTTTTCGGTCAGCTCGGAGCGTATTTCCCTCTCGATTGACGGTGCAATAAGACGCTTATAGCTATCCTCGCAGGCATTTTTAACATATTCCGCAGAAGCCGACTGATTTTTCACATATTTTCCGCATACTGTATTCTCTCCCAAGCCATCGGGAACGCTGATATTGACCTTAAGCTTGCCCTCACGCTCTCCACGGTCAAGTGCAAGCACACGATGCCCAGCAATTTTGAAAACAGGCTCGGAATATTCGTAATAATTATTATATACCGTATCCTCCTCAGGGTCGGAAGCCGCAGATGATATACTTCCCTGCTTTGAGAAAATTTTTCTAAGCTCCTTACGAAGCTCTGCATCATCTGAAACGTCCTCGGCAATAATATCCATAGCTCCCTGCAAAGCGTCCACGGCATTTTCAACGCCCTTTTCAGCGTTTACAAACTTTTCAGCCTCTGAAACAGGGTCAGAGCCATTCTGCTGAAGCATAAGGAAAACCGCAAGCGTTTCCAATCCCTTTTCTCTGGCAACAGAAGCACGGGTCTTTCTTTTCGGCTTGAAAGGACGGTAAATATCCTCTACCTCAACAAGCGTAGCTGCCGCAGAAATAGCCGCCGCAATTTCATCGGTCATTTTTTCCTGCTCTGTAATAGCTGCGGAAATTTCTTCCTTTCTCTTTTCAAGGTTACGCAGGTAATTAAGTCTGTCAAAAATCTCACGCAGAAGCTGGTCATCAAGCGAGCCAGTCAACTCCTTACGGTAACGTGCGATAAATGGAATAGTTTTTCCGTCATCAATAAGTGCAACGGTATTATCGATCTGTTCCTGCCTTAACTTGAATTCAGCGGCAAGAGTGCTGTTAATATCCATCTTTTTCATAACTCCTTTTTCAAAATCATTCAATATTATACCATACTTTTACCAAAAATGCAACCAATTCTTATTCAAATACCCATGTAGGCAACCATTCAAGAACATTTTTAACATAAGACCTGCTCACGTCAATGCCACTTATTGCTGGATAGAACATTATAAACAATGCCATTGAAATTACAATAAGAGCAACAGAAGCTATCCTGTAATGCTTCATCGACATAACACTTTTGCATATCAATGGTATCATAACAAGAATACAACCGAAATACTGATATATGAAAACAGTCCTGTGTATAAAGAGCCACGGCATAAGCATTGAAAGATATGCAATAACAAGAAATCGTGAAGCCTTGTCGCCCTTTCTTCTCCAAAGATAAAAATTATGGATAAATGCCAAAGTGCCGAATATCGCAATAAGCGGATTGATAAACGTTGAAACCGTGCTTACCTTATCCCCCATATTCGTAAACGAATCAAGAAGAGATCTCCTGTCGATTATCCATTCATACCATTCCGACATATATGTATGCTGACGCTTCATTCCCGAATGATAGCTAAGCATATATTTTGAATTTTCTATCGCATGAGCAATAAAGCTTTTTTCAGGATAAACCTCGCTGAATTGAATGTATGACAAGCAGTAAACAATAAGCGGCAGAACAATGAACGACAGGACGCAAACCGCAGCAAGCTTTAAAATATATCTCCTGTTCGCAATAAATCCTCCGTTTTCAGTACAGTATTCCGTGAGCGAAATAAAGAACAGTATTGCTATCCCAACTACTGCATAAGCTCCCGTCCATTTTACCGCAACAGCCAACGCTGTCGAAACTCCGCAAAGCAGAAGCCATAACGACTGCCTGCGAAAATCTCCTCTCCTGTCAAGCTCCGTAACAAAACAATGCATAAATAAAAACATCAGCATTATCAGCAGTGCTATAATTATATCAAGCGTTGCAATTCTTGAAAGCGTAAAATGCATAAATTCCGTGCTGAAAAGCATACCGCCAAGGAACGCAATATCCGACCTTTTCGATATCAGACGAATAAAAATATACATCAGCGGAACGGCAAGCACTCCGCATACAGCAGGAATAAATCTCCAGCCATAGGGCGAAACTCCGAAAAGTGATATGCCGAGCGAAATTATAGTCTTTCCGAGCGGAGGGTGTGTATTTTCATATATCGGCAGATCATATTTAAATTCATATGCAGTCCTTGCGTGATAAACCTCATCGAACATTGTTCCGTAATAATATGTTTTATATTCTGGGATAAGCTCCCTTTCGTCAAAAAGCTTTGGATAATCGCCTGCGTTCAAAGGCTCAATAAGCTGACCCTCCGAGCCATAAACAGCCAATTCATTTATGTAATAATTCCCCTCGCTTGTAAAAACAATTCCAAGATAACGTGCATTCCAGTTTACATCAAAGCTGCTCCATGTCAGACAGCCTTTAAGCTTGTTATCATCAGCTACAGGTATCCATTCGCCACTCACCTCATTAAAAACGGATAAAGCCACAGCTGCACCGCTTTTATAATGCAGAAAAAAATCCACGCTTGAAATATCTGTGTATTCGCCAAGATCAAGTATTATTTCATCGCCCTTTGTAACCTTTTGATATGTCAAGGGTATCTCCGTGCAGCCAAGCCTGAAAAAAATAGTAACCGTAGAAAAAGCTGTCAGAATAAGCATAAAAACAAAGTCTTTCTTTCCAACTTTTTCATATGTTAATTCAGAAACGGATGCATTTTTTTTCTTTAAAGTAAATCTTGCTGATATTTTAAAAAATATAATCATCAGCAGACAGGAAACCGCCACAGAAATAGAAAAAAAGCTTATATCCCCCTTTGCAATGGCAAAAACAGCCAAGGGTTCAAACAGATATATCGCCGCCGCAGATGTCTCCCTTCCACTGCCGAAAAATTTCCCCGAAAAATACGAAATAAACACCCCGAAAATAATATCCGCCACAAAAATAACATAATTCATTGCAATGCGTTCTTCAAGCATAAGCAATGGGACAGCTCTCATAAGCAGAAAATACACAATAAGCTCAAAAAAATAGTATTTTTTCCGCATAAGCTCCGTGAAATTTATAATATAAAAAATCAAGCAGGCGATCCCCACATAAATCATTACCGAAGTCAAAAAAAGCTACCTCTTTTCCTCAATTTTTATTCTTTTTTCAATTATATATCTTGGTCTGTGCTTGACTTCCATATAAATTCTACCGATATATTCGCCGATTACCCCAAGGCTTATCAGCTGTATTCCTCCAAGGAAGCATATCATACAAGCAAGGCTCGCCCAACCGTCGGCTGTTCCGCCGATAATATGCTCAACGACTGCCCATATAGTTCCGATAAAGCTTATCACGGAAATTATTATTCCAAGCAAGGTTATCATTTTAAGCGGCTTTGTGCTGAAGCTGGTTATGCCATCTGCCGCAAAGGAAAGCATTTTTTTCAGCGGATAACGGCTCTCTCCTGCAAGACGTTCATTCCGTTCATATTCAACAATACTGCTTTTAAAGCCGATAAGCGGAACAAGTCCACGCAGGAAAAGATTGACCTCGCCGAATTTTTCAAGCTCCCTTAATGCCCGTGATGAAACAAGCCGAAAATCAGCGTGTTCGGGAATAAGCTCCGTTCCCATTATATTCATAAAGCGATAAAAGGCGGCGGCAGTCGTTCGCTTGAAAAAGCTGTCCTTTTCACGCTTATTCCTTACCCCGAATACGATTTCCGAACCGTTTTTATATTCGATAACCATTTTTTCAATAGCGTTAATGTCATCCTGACCATCGCAGTCAATTGAAACAGTTATGTCACAGCAATCCATCGCCTCCATAAGTCCTGCAAGCAACGCATTCTGATGCCCACAGTTTCGGCTAAGACTTATTCCGCAGAAATGCTCATTTTCCTCTGCAAGGCTGTTAATTATTTTCAAAGTATCATCACGGCTGCCGTCATCAACAAAAAGTATCCTGCTCTTATCGCTGATCAGACCTTTTTGAATAAGCAGCATAATCTCATTCAGAAACATTTTGGAGGTTATCGGAAGAACCTCCCCCTCATTAAAACAGGGCGAAACAATATATAAAACAGGTGGCATAATATTGACCTCATTTTTAAAATAATCTTAACTAATTATAAAGCAAAATCAAAGCTTTGTCAATAATGTCATATCAATAGGTCACGGTATTTCACAAGCGAATTATTATTTGAATAACTATTGTAGGTCATAACCGACACCATTTAAAAAACGGCACGGGTGACCCATCCCCTATTTTATACATCAAATTCTTCATAGAATATCCATTTTTTTGTTCACTAATCGAAATGCTGCATTATCTCAATTCAACTTGAAATTGAAAACAAAAAAACTGTAAACCAAAAGTTGAGTTTATAAGCTATACATATCTTGAAATCAACCGCAAATTATGATATACTGACATTAAAGGATTATCACAAAGGAGGGGGCTTAATGGAAAACAGCTTTAACGCAAGCCTTAAAAAAATCCGGAAGGAAAAAGGCATAACACAGGAGCAACTGGCAGAACATATAGGAATATCACCGCAGGCGGTATCTAAATGGGAAATGTCAAGCTATCCCGACCCACAGCTATTGCCGAAAATTGCTGATTATCTTGGAGTTACAATAGACGAGCTTTTCGGACGGGCTTCGGAAAAGGAAATAAGCGTACCTGAACGTGCGATGCTTGAAATTTATGATATGGAACAATGTGTGGAGAATGACAGAAAAAAGCTGGAATATGCTTATGAGCTGATGAGAGTCTCTGTTATGGGCTGTTGCGGTTGTAATGAATATGGAACAATTCCTGAAAACGTAAGAGTCAGTGAATATGGTTCATACACTTTATTCGAGTGTGACGCAGGCTTTATTTTTGGCAGGCTTAACGCAAATCTCCCTTTTATGCTTGTTATGCCTGAGCCTGAAAAGGGATATGACAATGTGCTTGCATATAACAAGGATTATGCGGAGCTTTTCAGATTTCTCGGTATGCCGAACGCGTTGCGTGTTATGTATTTTCTTGCAGGAAGAAGTACAACTATTTTCTTTAAGATAGAAACGCTTATACACGAGCTTTCGATTTCTCATGACAATGCAAAGGAAATTATTGATAATCTTCTCAAATTTAACTTCATATGGGAAGCAACCCTTGACGGAGGTACAAAGGAAAGCGAGAAAATTTATCAATACCTTGCAGATTACAGGCTGATACCCTTTCTGACCTTTACGCATACCCTTTTAAACCGACCTAACAGCTTTAATTATCAGTCAAACTCACGAGAAAAGCCATTTTTCAAAAATAATACCTACAAGGAGAGAAAAGATGCTGAAGAAAAATAAAAAAGAGAGTACGCCTCTCCACACGGAATACGGAATACTTAGCAATTCCGTATATATAATGGGAAAGATACGTCAATACAGTCCTATACTTATCGCATTTATGCTTATTGGCATTTTTGCAGGCTCTGTTATGCAATATCTATGGTCATTTATCGGTAAATTTGTTATTGACATTATAGAGCAGCAGTCGTCATCTCCCGAAAAGGATATTTCACCGCTTTTGTCGCTGCTTATTGTAACTCTTATTATTGAGCTTGTTGCAAGGGTGCTTGACAGCCTTGCAAATAACAGAATATGGTTCAATATGGTAAATGTGCGAATGAAATTGAAAAGCGAACAGATCCGTAAGACCCTTTCAATGGAATATCAGACCCTTGAAAATCCTGATATTCTGAATATGTTCGAGAAAGCAAATCGATCAACAGGCGGTAATTACGACGGCATTGAGGGTATGATGCATTCGATTTACGATATAGGCACAAATCTTGTTATTATGGCTGTTACTCTTGCAACAATTATTACTCTTGACTGGAAGCTTATACTTATTCTTTCGGTTGTTTCATTTTTGCAATTTCTGTATTTCAAGCATACCGTCAAGCGTGATAAAAAGGAAGTATGGGATACGCTTGCACCATTCTGGAGAAAAATCCATTATATGGAGCGTGTAACTCAGGATTTTGATTATGCGAAGGATATTCGTCTTTTCGGTATGAAAGGCTGGCTGCTCGATAAACAGCATGATATACTTGATGAAAAGCAAAAAAGAATGCTCCACGGCAGAAATCTATGGATAGCAAATTCCGTTTTTTCAAATCTGATAGGAATTATTTCAAAAGGTGCTGTTTATGGAATACTGATATATTCCGTAATTGATACTGATATGAGTATCGGTAATTTTACCCTGTTTCTCGGATTATCCGCAACCTTTTCGGGAACGCTTACAACCTTTTTAAACTCCCTCGGCGGATTTAAAGAGCAATCCATGCAGACCGATGATTTCCGCAGCTTTCTTGATTATGAAACCGATCCCGAAAATGATGCTATTCCAATTCCCAAAGCAGAAAAATACACCTTTAAATTTAAAAATGTTTCCTTTCGCTATAAGGGTGCAGAGGAATATGCTCTGAAAAATTTAAACCTTACCCTTGAAGCAGGGAAAAAGCTCGCAGTTGTAGGACTTAATGGTGCAGGAAAAACTACATTTATAAAGCTTCTGCTAAGACTTTATGACGTGACAGAGGGAGAAATTCTTCTTAACGGCATTGATATAAGGCGATTTAAACGTAATGAATATTATACCCTGTTTTCGCCTGTGTTTCAGAATGTTGAGGTTTTCGCATTCCCGATGAGCGAAAATATTTCCATGAAGCCGCCTACGGAAACCGATGAAAAATATGCGGAGGAGTGTGCAATAAAGGCAGGTATGGGCGAAAAGCTGAACAGCCTGTCTGACGGAATAACGACTGAGCTTTTAAAGGTCATATATGATGATGGCGTAGACCTTTCAGGCGGTGAAAAACAGAAGCTTGCACTTGCAAGGGCATTGTACAAGGGTGCACCTGTTATCGTCCTTGATGAACCGACAGCCGCTCTTGACGCACTTGCTGAATATAACCTATACAAGAGCTTTGACGAAATAATAGGAGATAAATCTGCGGTTTACATTTCACACCGACTTTCCTCTACACGCTTTTGCGACAGCATAGCTATGTTTGTGGCAGGAGAAATGGTGGAATACGGAACACATGAGGAGCTACTCGCCAAAAACGGAGCATATTCCGAAATGTTCAATATTCAGGCACAGTATTACAGAGAGGAGGAAAAAGAATATGAATAAAACAAACAACGTTGGTAATGTTATAAAAACGCTGAAATTTTTCTTTCCCATTGCATGGAAATCACATAAAGGATTTTTCTTCTTCGGGGTTCTTAGCGTTATATTATCCACAATAACACCATTTGTGGGAATTATGATCTCGCCTATGATAATTGATGAGCTTATGGGGGAGCGAAATGTTAAAAAGCTTGTTTTCTATGCGGCGGCTCTTGTTCTCATTGAGGCTGTATTAGGTCTGATATCTTCGGTTATCAGCATTGTTATTGAAAAGTATGATGAAAAATATAAAAATCATATCACAGAGCATATGAGCAAGCATATTATGGGACTTGATTTTCAGCATACCGAGGATAAAAAAGCTCTCGATCAGATACATCTTGCCCGTGAGGGAATGGGCTGGTATTCGGGCGGTATAGTCGGAATTTTCCGATGTGTATTTTATATTGCAGTCAACGTGGCAACAATTGTCGGCGTTATGGCAATTATTCTGACAAAAGCACCTCTGCTTTTTCTTATAACAGCAATTCTTCTCGTTATAAATGCCCTGATACAAAATAAGTCGAACAAATACGAAGCGGAATCCTACAACAGAATGGCAAAAACCAACCGCATTTTTGGTTATCTCGGCTGGAGTCTGACGGATTTCAGATATGGCAAGGATATACGTCTTTACGGTGCGGCGGATATGATGGTAAACAAGTGGGACGCATTCAATGATGACCTGACAAAGGAATGGAAATGGCAGGCTGACAAAAATCTTCCTCTTACTATTTTGTCAAGCATAGCGGCAACGGTGAGAAGTTTCGGAGCATATTTTTATCTGGGATTTTTAGCTATAATCGGCAGAATTACCATAGGCACATTTACACAGCTTCTGACCGCAGGTGCAACGTTTAGTGACAGTATGAATAACCTTATTTACAATGTTCAGGAAATAGTCAAGCGTTCAAACTATGCTTATGAATATGTCAAGCTTATGGAATATCCCCAGGCTATTGAAAAGGGCGAGCGTCACATAGAAAATGCCCCTCACACCATTGAGTTCAAAAACGTTAGCTTTACCTATCCGAACACCGATGTCAAGGTGCTTGACGATGTGAGCATAACCATTAAACAAGGCGAGCATTTGTCGGTGGTGGGCTTAAACGGTGCAGGAAAAACCACGTTTATAAAGCTTTTGTGCAGATTATATGACCCAACTGAGGGAGAGATATTTCTTGACGGTGTGAACATAAAGGAATATGACTATTCAGAGTATATGTCGCTGTTTTCTCCCGTTTTTCAGGATTTCAAGCTTTTCAGCTTCAGCATTAAGGAGAATATCGCCCTTGATGATGAATGTTCAGATGAGGAGCTTGATAAGCTTATAACACAGGTAGGCTTAAAGGAAAAAATATCCACACTGGAAAACGGCACGTCAACGAATTTGTTCAAAGCATTTGATGAAAATGGAATTGAACCGTCAGGCGGTGAACAGCAGAAAATCTCGATTGCACGAGCATTGTATAAAAAAGCTCCTGTTGTTATCCTTGACGAGCCAACAGCCGCCCTTGACCCTGTTGCGGAGTATGATATTTACCGCCAGTTCGATACCCTTGTGGGCGGAAAGACCGCAATTTATATTTCACACAGGCTTTCAAGCTGTAAATTCTGCGACAGGATAGCAGTATTCTCGGAGGGCAGGATCAAGGAATACGGAACTCACGATGAATTATCAGTGCTTAACGGCGGAGTTTATGCCGAAATGTTTGCCGCACAGGCACAATATTACAGAGAATGATAAAAACCTGTCTTCATAACGTCCTTTTGGCAAAATTATGACCGAAGCTTATGAAGACAGGCTCATATTTTATTTTTTGCTTTTTCTTGTATGATAATCCTCATCGATCTGCTCAATAGCGTCATCTAATGATAAGGCTTTCAACGAATCGGTCATTGAATCAGGTGCCATAAGCAAATCTGATTCGTAGCATATATCCTCTTCTAAAACAGGCTTACTTCTGCGGATTTTGTTTATCCGGTGCAGATTTTCATATCGGCTGTCTGAATGCTCGTCCACATAATTATCATCTATGTATTCAGCAATATCAGAAAATAGTTTTTCGCTGATCTGATACGACTTTTTATCAAATATTACAATATAGACAGTCATATCATTTTCAAGCAGAAATTCGCTGATTGTGTCAATGGCAATACGAAGTGCCTGATCCTTTGGATAACCATAAGCACCAGAAGATATAAGCGGAAAAGCAACGGATTCACAACCGTTTTCCTTTGCCAAAGAAAGTGATGTCCGATAGCAGGAGATAAGTTTTTCACGTTCTCCAAGCCTGCCGCCATACCAACGAGGTCCAACGGCATGTATTACATACCTGCACGGCAGTTTTCCCGCACCAGTGATTTTGGCACTTCCAGCTTCACATCCCCCAAGCTTTTCACATTCAGCCAACAGTTCTGACCCTGCCGCACGATGAATACAACCGTCAACACCTCCGCCGCCAAGAAGTGATGAATTGGCAGCATTGACAATTGCGTCCACTTCCATTTTTGTGATATCATTTCTGACAATTTGTAATGGCATAATCAAACCACCTTTCTGATCTGATAAAAATGCAATTTTTCGGTTGTTTGGTGCAAGAATTATTGGCTTTTACCTGAAAAATCTTGCCCCTTGCCACTCACAGCGGCGGCAAAAGCAGACATCAATCAGAAAACACAGCACAAATCAAAGATTTTCAGCAATAACTAAACAATTTTCTTCCGAGTTTTCACAACAATAGGAGCAAACCTATCCGGGTCTGGAATGAATTTTCTGGATGAATGAAGATCAAGCTCATAAAACGGTGTTGCATGAAATGATATTTCAAAGGATTGATTTTTCACCATACATGCTTTTGCATTAAATCTTGAACAATACATATCAAGCACATATTGAAAGAAAAAATCATCGGCAAATTCTCTGTCCTTGGAATAATTGTTTTCTGATGGAGTTTTGCTTGAAAAATCAGCTTTTATCTGAACAGTGATTATTTCATCAACCTGATTTATTTTGAATAATAATCTGTCAGGTCTGTATTCTCCGTTACAAACTCTTTCAAGAAAATTGGAAATTATAACTTCAAAACCATATTTGTTGATTTTCGTCATATAAATTTCATCTGCATCAACAGATACAATTGTTTCATAGTGATAAGCATTAAAGCTTCTCGCCAATTCAACGATAACTCTGCTTAAGTTGATATTATCTTCATTGCATCTGTCACTTGCTAAGCAAACTATCTGCTCAGGATTAAGCATAATTGACATAATGTTGTTCAAATCGTTATCAATATATTTTAAGGTTAATGCAGCGTCCTCATATTTGTCAAGATATTCTGTAAGCTTATTCTCCAAAGCCTCGGACTTTCGTGCAATATCATAAACCTCCGAACGAAGCTTTTCAAAAAAGCACGTTAAATATTTAATAACCTCAGGATCTTTTTTAAGCTTGTCAACAGGGCTTTTGGGGTAAAATTCAATAATCGTAATTCCTGCATATTTGACTGTATTTACTCCGTAATAGCGGCCGTCAATATCTTCATCACCAGTGCTGTGTTTCATAGAATATTTTAAAATCAAGGATTTTTTTTGCATAGGATGAATTGACAACTCCTTGAAATTGCTATTTTCGTAAACATCATCCCCCATTGCAATAACTGCTGGAAGATGGGAACGTTCTATCATTTCACAAAGAATTTGCCAATCTATACGCATAATATGCTCCCTCCGAATTTTTAAATTTTCAATAAAAAGCTTGCCTCGTCATTAAACGAAGCAAACGTTCAGTAGGAGATCGAACTCCCATTTACATAGTGCGTACTCAATACCCAACAACCGAAAAGGTACTCCGAAACAAGGCTTCTACGCACTTTTTCGGTTGTAGAGCAGACTTTACATAAGCGGTGCAATAAATCGCAGTGCTTTTCCGAAAAATTTCGAAAAAAATCCGAATCCTTTGCAATCCTCAAGCGTCATTTTCTGGCATTTTTTTAAGGTTTCAATAAAATCCGCTTCTGTCTGTCTAACGGAATTTGTGCCATAGGTATATGCCGCACATTCAAAATGCAGGAAAAGGCTTCTATAATCGAGATTGATCGAACCAACGACCGCTCTGACATCATCGCTGACAAAAACCTTTGCATGAACGAAGCCAGGCGTATATTCATATATCGAAACACCCTCCGCAATAAGTGCTTCATAGTAGGTGTGAGCGAGCCAAAAAGCATATTTTTTATCGGGGATATGCGGCATTATGATTGAAACGTCCACTCCCCTTTTTGCGGCATAGCAAAGTGCCGTTATCATCTCGTCATCAAGTATCAGATACGGTGTCATTATATGAACATACTTCTCTGCCCTGTACAAAATATCAAGATAGACATTCTGACCGACGTTTTCATGGTCAAGAGGACTATCGCTGTATGGTATAACATACCCAGGCTTAGCCGTACCTGCAAGCTCGGGGAAATCCGTAACAATAAAATCGCTGTAATTATCCTCCTTAAGCTCGTCAGCATTCCAATTCTGTAAAAACATCATCGTAAAGCTTTTTACAGCCTCGCCTTTGAGCATAATTCCCGTGTCCTTCCAATGCCCGAAGCGTTGAACCCTGTTGATATACTCATCAGCGATATTAATACCTCCCGTAAAGGCGGTTTTACCATCAATAACAACAATTTTTCTATGATCACGATTATTCTGAACGGTGGTAAGAACAGGCTTTATCGGTGAAAATACCTTGCATTTTATGCCGAGTGCCTTTAATTTTTTCGGATAATTTACAGGAAGCAGCATCAATGTACACGTTCCATCATACATAAAACGAACCTCAACGCCCTGCTTAACCTTTTCTTTAAGTATTTCAAGTATCGAGTTCCACATATAGCCCTCATCAACAATGAAATACTCCATAAAAATGAAACGCTCCGCTTTTCTAAGCTCATCCTTCAATGCTTCAAATTTATCCTCGCCAAGCGGAAAATACTGCGTTGCTGTATTCTTATACACAGGGAAAAGACCATGTTTTTTCATATATTCCGCAAAGCGTGCCTCTGAAAGATCAATTTCTTCAAGCTCGCTCACAGCTTCATCATTCTGCTGTAAACAGCTCTCCGTATTTTTTATAACAACCGCAAGCCTTTTCCTTGCAACATGAGTTCCAAGCTCCAGTTTGACATAGGTATACATCAGCGTTCCGAAAACAGGAAGCGTCAGCACTGGTATTATCCATGCCATTTTAAAGCTTGTGTTCGATTTATCGCTGATAATATATATCATCGCAAGCAAGGATATAATAAGATTGAGAACATAGAAATTCTCCATCGAATTTTTCATATAATTCACGCATAACCAGAAGAAAATGATCTGAATAAGCACGAAAATGAAAACTACCGTTGTTCTGCCGAAAAAAAGCCTGCAAAGCTTTTTTATTTTCTGAATAAATCTTTTTCTGTTCAAGGTTCTCTCTCCGAAATTACCCCATCACATAATTTGTCAAATGTATTTTCTGCAAGCTTTTCCTCAATAAGCTTGGATATTTCCCCGAATATCTTCTGATATGCACATTTTCCTGACATTCCCCTGCTGCAGGAATGCCCCTCTGAAAGACATTTGCTTATATCACATCTGCCATCAATAGCTTCTATAACATCCATAAGCGATATTTCAGACGGAGCTTTTGCAAGCTCATAACCGCCCTGCGAGCCTTTGAACGAAACTACAAGACCTGCCGCAACGAGCTTGCGTAGTATTTTAAGTGCAAATCTTAACGATACAGCAGTTCTCTCCGAAATTATGCCTGCGTCAAGCCTTTTGCCCTCCTTTGAAAGACAACCGACAATACGAACGGCATAATCCGATTCCAACGTTATACACATATATAAAACCTCTCGGAATTAATCAAGAAAATCCTTTACCTTACGGCTTCTGCTTGGGTGACGGAGCTTACGCAAAGCCTTGGCTTCGATCTGTCTTATTCTTTCACGGGTGACATTAAATTCCTTGCCAACCTCTTCAAGAGTCCGTGAACGTCCGTCCTCAAGACCGAAACGTAAACGTAGTACCTTTTCCTCACGCTCCGTAAGCGTTGCAAGAACCTCTCCGAGCTGCTCCTTAAGAAGAATAAGCGAAGCAGCATCAGCAGGTGCGGGAGCATCATCATCGGGGATAAAGTCGCCAAGGTGACTGTCCTCCTCCTCACCGATAGGCGTTTCGAGTGAAACAGGGTCCTGTGCGATACGCATTATCTCACGAACACGCTCTGCATCCATATCAAGCTCTGCGGCGATTTCCTCAGGAGTAGCATCATGACCATTTTTATGAAGAAGTGCGCTTGAAACCTTTTTTACCTTGGTAATTGTTTCCACCATATGAACAGGAATACGGATAGTTCTCGCCTGATCTGCGATGGCTCTTGTTATAGCCTGACGTATCCACCATGTTGCATAGGTAGAGAATTTAAATCCCTTGGTATAATCGAATTTTTCAACTGCCTTGATAAGACCAAGATTTCCCTCCTGAATAAGATCAAGGAACTGCATACCTCTGCCGACATAACGCTTCGCAATTGAAACAACAAGTCGCAGATTAGCCTCGGAAAGACGTTTTTTCGCCCTTTTATCACCCTTCGCCATTCTTTCCGCAAGCTCGATTTCCTCTTCCGCAGAAAGAAGCGGCACTCTGCCTATTTCCTTAAGATAAATCTTAACAGGGTCGTCAATTGCAATACCCTCTGTCGAGAGTGAAAGCTCAAGATCGTCATCACCATTTAAATCGAGAGGAATAGCCATATCCTCGTCAAAGCTTTCAATGGAAAAATCATCGATTATCTCGATATTGCTGTTTGCACAGCTTTCATAAAAGTTTTCCATCTGCTCAACATCAAATTCAAGATCCTCCAGAACATCGGTTATTTCCTTTGTGGAAAGCTTACCGCTCGCCCTTCCCTGTTCCATAAGACTTTCAATAGTTCTTTTTTCTGCCATAATAATGACCGTTCCTTTCTTCTTGACCGCCATCGCATAATTCCGATAAGCGTTCCTTATTTCTTAACTTCCTTATTTATTTCTTTTCATATCTTCAAAAAGCCGCAGAAAATCATCGTCCGACATTGACGATGCATCAATATTCCTTTCTGAGTAGCTGCAAAGCGTATTTATGTAATCATCAAGAGCTTCTCTGCCGATATCGACCCGCTCATTTGCGACAATAACCGAATATATTTTCCCCATATCATCAGCGGAAAATTCGCTTTGCAGCAAAGAAATATCAAATTCCACCGTATTTTTTATCTTTTCTGTTAATTTTTCAAAGACCTGACGATTGAACGATGTAACGAAATTATCAGCAGTAATCTTTCCGAGAATATAATCAAGCTCATCAGGATTTGTAGAAAGATAAGCGATTATTCCGCATTCCGCTTTGTATTCCCTTGCATGGGAAACACTTTCAGGATTTTCACGTCTTTGCTTGCTGAAGGTTCTGATATCACGAAGCTCGTCATTTTTTTCATTTTTCAAACGTTTTTTTATAAGACTGTTAACCTGTTGAAAAATTATATCACGGTTGACATCGCATTCCTTGGAAAGTCTGGAAATATACACCTCACGCTCAATTGGCGAGGAAATATCCGCAAAAAGCGAAACACATCGTTTAAGATATGTCACCCTGTCGTTTTCCGCTTCAAGATCAAGTCCTGCCGCACATTTACGCATTTCAAAATCAATCGCTCCGTCCGAACGTTCAAGCAGCTGCTTGAATCGGACAGCACCGAACTTTTTTATGTATTCATCAGGGTCTTTAGCTCCCTCCATTTTGATTATCCTTGCACCAATGCCTGCTTCGGAAAGAAGATTTATCGCCCTGTGCGTTGCAGTCTGCCCAGCCCCGTCCGAATCGTATGCAATTATAACCTCATCGGCATATTGCTTCATAAGCCTTGCCTGTTCGGAGGTAAGAGCCGTTCCAAGCGTTGCAACAACGTTTTCAAACCCAGCCTGATTAATCGCAATAACGTCCATATATCCCTCTGCAAGGATAAGCTTTTTTTCATCGGAACGCTTTGCAAAATTCAGCGAGAAAAGATTTCTGCTTTTTTTAAACACAGGAGTATCGGATGAATTAAGATACTTAGGGCCCTCACCGTCAATAATTCTGCCGCCGAATGCAACAACATTCCCACGCAAATCTATTATCGGGAAAATAACCCTGTCACGGAATGCGTCAAAGACCTTTCCTTTCTGACTTCTATAACATAAATTAGCCGCAACAAGCTCATCATCGGTATAACCCATTTCGTTAAGACGGTTTTTCAGTCCATACCAGCTATCGGGGGCATATCCAAGACCATATTTAATAATAGTATCCTTTGAAAGCTGTCTTTCAGCGAAATATCTCCTACCCTTTTCTCCGAGCGGAGAGCGTGTCAGTATTTCATTGAAATATCTTGCCGCCGCTCTGTTCATTTCAAAAATCTTTGCTTTAAGCCTTGAAAAATCATCGCTGACATTATCATCGGGCATATGTAAGCCTGCCCTGTCAGCAAGGAACCTCACCGCTTCAATATATGAAAGATTTTCCGCTTTCATAATAAAGGTAATAACATCTCCGCCAGCACCGCAGCCAAAGCAATGGAAATATCCGCCCGTTGTATTAACGCTGCAGGACGGCGATTTTTCCGAATGGAACGGACAAAGGCATACATATCCTCTGCCGCTTCTTTTGAGCGTAACATAGCTTCCCATAACCTCGTCAATCGGATTATTCAGCTTTAAATCAAAAATAAAATTTTCGGGTAATGCCATATAACCTCACCTTCGGCTCACTTCAGAACATTCCATCCTTTCGGTATAAACAGCTCCTCATAAACAGAGATAGCGTAGCTGTCCGTCATTCCTGCAATATAATCGCAAACAGCCCTGTCAGAGCCTTTCATCTCACGGATCCTTCTGAAATCTTCGGGCAGCTTATCGGGATTTTTCAGAAAATAGCTGTAAAGCTTTTCGATAAGCAGCTTTGCTTTATATTCCTCTGCCTTTGCAATTGAATTACGATAGACATTTTCAAACATAAAATCGCTTAGCTTTTCAAGAGCCTTTCCGACTTCATCGGACATAGCAATATTTTCCGCACCATTATCTATGATAGAGGTTATAAGGGTAGTTATCCTCTCGCTTTTAGAATGACCAAGCACCGCTGTTGCGTCCTTCGGCAAATCATTTTCGGTAATGATACCAGCACGGACGGAATCATCGATATCGTGGTTGATATACGCTATTTTATCGGCAAGACGGACTAAATAACCCTCTCTCGTCTTTGCCACCTTATTTGTATGGCAGACGATACCGTTTTTGACTTCATATGTAAGATTAAGTCCCCTGCCCTCTTTTTCGATATAATCGACTACACGGACAGACTGCTCATAATGCGTGAAGCCTGTCGGACATATTTCATTGAGTATCATTTCCCCTGCGTGACCGAACGGAGTATGACCAAGATCGTGACCGAGTGCAATAGCCTCGGTAAGGTCACTGTTAAGCCTTAAAGCGGTTGAAAGCGTCCTTGCTATCTGAGAAACCTCCAAGGTATGCGTAAGGCGAGTTCTGTAATGATCGCCAACAGGGTCGAGGAAAACCTGTGTTTTATGTTTTAATCTGCGGAAGGAATTGCTGTGGAGTATTCTGTCACGATCCCGCTGAAATTCAGTTCTTATAGGGCATTTCGGTTCAGGTCTTGCTCTTTTGCCCGAATTTCTTGAAAGGCAGGCAAACTCGCAGAGAGTTCCAAGCTCCATAACCTCGTTCTGCTCTCTTATCGTCATAACAAACTCCTCCTTTAAAAAATCTATCCTTAATAAAATACAAATTCCGCCCTCAAAAACCCTTTTTTACGCATAATTTTCAGCACATTTAACAATTTAATTAAGCAAAATTTTCAAAAACCTCATCACCCTGTACAACAGATATTCTTCCATTTGAAACATCTGTCAGCTTATCGGAAAGCGGCTTCGCAAATTCCTTTTTCACAAGCAATGATATTGTCACATCTGCTCCGAAATCCGTATCAAGAATTTTCACCTCAAAATCAGGGAGAATATAGCTTATTTTGCTGTACAAATCATAATCCATAGTAATTTTCACGGGATAAGACCTGCACATAATAAGCCTTTCAGCGGCATCAACGGCAATTTTCGCAGAATGTGAATACGCACGGACAAGACCTCCGCCGCCAAGCAAGATTCCACCGAAATATCTTGTTACAACGCAGCATATATCCGTCAGACCTTCCTTTTGCAGAACATCAAGCACAGGCACTCCTGCCGTTCCCTGCGGCTCGCCATCGTCTGAATATCTCGCAGTATTCCCCTCACGGAGAATATACGCATAGACATTATGCTTTGCCTTACGATGCTCGGCACGGATACTATTTATAAATTCAACGGCGGCATCATTAGTTTCAACATGGGTAATATATCCGATAAATTCCGATTTTTTCTCGATAAAGCTATCCTTGGCAAACCCTCGGACTGTTGAATAATCCTCCATCGCAAAACCTCCATATAAAAAAACAGCCTGCGAAAAGACAACGCAGGCTGTTGATGTTCCGTAAAATGAAAATTACTTATCCATACCGAAACGCTTCTTAAATTTGTCGATACGTCCGCCTGTGTCAACAAGCTTCTGCTTACCTGTGTAGAAAGGATGGCACTTGGAACAGATTTCAACCTTGATATCCTTCTTAGTGGATCTAGTCTTGATCACGTTACCGCAAGCACAGGTAATAGTGGTTTCCTGATAATCAGGATGGATACCCTCTCTCATTCATAACACCTCATCTCTGTTAATATTATATGATTAGCATAGCAGCCCATCACATAACACGGACAGTAGTGCTATTTTTCAATCACTTACAGACATATATTATATCACACACGCACACACTTGTCAAGCGTTTTCGATAAAATTCCCAAATATTTTTATTTTTTCTCTAATATTTCTATCGAACGGTTCATTTCGCTTATTTCACGCTTTGCTTCAAGAGTTTTTCCGTACATTTCCTTATATTTTTCTATAATTCCGTTAAAACGCTCGTCCTCGGTGCTTAAAAATCCGTCAATAAAAGCCGACGGCATAACAAATCTCTTGCTTTGCGTACCGAAATTGACCGTAAAAGCAGAGCTTTCCTGTTCTGTGACCGTGCCTGCACCGAAAATCTTATGTGCAACGGAAAGTCCCTTGATATCGGCATTCGCAAGCTCACTGCGGCAAGTATCCATTTCCGCAATTGTTTCTTCATCATGTGATATTCGCAAACGGAAAGCTTCAATTTTGTTTTCACGAAGCTTTTCAGCGGCTGTTTTCGTCTTTGGCTGTGCCTTTTTTACTGCCATAATAACCTCCAGAATTATGCAACAGCAAAAAGCCGATCATATTAATCAGCTTCCTGCATTTTTTAGTCAATCAAGATAATCTCCGACAGGACTTGCATTGTACTGCTTGATGACCTTCATAATGACCGAACCGTCAGCCTGAACGCTTTTATCAACAATTTTGTATTGCGTGCGATTACGTTCAAGGCTTTTCAGATACTGCTCGACCTCCTGCCCGATGATTTTTTCAGCCTGTTCACGGGCAATTTCATCTTTGAGCATAAAATGAAGCGTCTGGCATATGCAAGCCGCCTTTACTCTTTTCATATCAATGCCTCCTTTTTGCTATATTAATAGTATACCATATTTTGGCATATTTTTTCAAAGGCACTTTTTAACAAATTTAGGAGTGGGTGTTTTTATGACATATGACGAAAAAAAGCCTACAACTCCCCGATAATGGGCAGTCATAGGCTGATTTAATTCATCATTTTCTAAGCTCAAATTCATTGATAAGCTCATTAAGAAGCTGTGCCTGTCCCGAAAGCTCCTCGGAAGCGGCGGCGGACTGCTGTGCGGTTGCGGAATTTGTCTGAACGACCTGTGAAATACGTTCAACATTCGCTGTGACCTGCTGAACAGAATCGCTCGCTTCTCTTGAATTATCGGCTATCTGTCTGTTTATTTCAGTTACTCTGTCGGTTGCCTTGGACACGTTTTTCATCTTTTCAGCCGCTTTATCAACTATCGCATTTCCGTTGTTTATTGCGTCAACCGTACTCTGGATAAGCGTTGTCGTTGTCTGTGCGGCTTCGGCAGATTTTGCGGCGAGATTTCTGACTTCATCGGCAACGACAGCAAATCCCTTACCTGCCGCACCTGCTCTTGCCGCTTCAACAGCCGCATTAAGTGCAAGAATATTTGTCTGGAAAGCTATATCTTCGATCGTCTTGATAATATTCTGCGTATCATCGGAGAAGCGTCTTATCTCCTCCATTGCAGAAACGAGAGTGTCCATCTGCTCATTTGCATCGGAAACATATCCGCTTGCCTCGTCCGTTCTCATACTTGCTTCTGCGGCGGCCTCGGCATTTGAGCTTATAACAGACGATATGGTATTTATAGCGGCAGCAAGCTCATCAACCGAAGCTGTCTGTTCGACCGCACCTGATGAAAGAAGCTGTGCACCGCTCGAAACCTGTTCCGAGCCTGATGTTACCTGTGCCGCTGAAACCTTGATGCTGTTAAGCGTTTCGCTCAATTTTGAATTGATGCCGTTGACATAATCAAGCAGAACAGCGAAATCACCTGCATAGCAGTCATTATTGCTCTTGATATTGAAATTACCCTCGGACATAGACTTAAGATTGCCGCCGATGTCATCTATAATAAGGTTAAAATCCTCGATAAGCCTGCTTGAAGCGTCAGCAAGGATCTTTGTTTCGTCATTGCTTTTCACCTCAGGTGCAGGACTTTTCAAATCGCCCTTTGCAAGCTGTTCAAGACGCTTTGCACATCTGCTTATAGGATTTCCAATGCTGTTTCCCATATAAATAGCAACCGCAACGACCACTAAAATAGAAATTGCAAGCGTAAGAGCGGAAAAAAGTATACACTGATAGGTTGACGACATAAAATCCTTCTGCGGAGCATAAACAGCGATCGACCAGCCGTTTGTATCTTCCACGGGAGAATAAGCCATTATCCATGACTTGCCCTCTCTGCGGTATGTATCACAGCCTGTTTCACCGTTTTTCATTTTATTATGAATATCAGCTACGCCGCTGTATGTTGAATCAGTTTCAGCAAGCGTTCCGATATTTTCTCCCGAAAAAACAACATCATCGTCAATATGGGCAATGGTATTTCCGTCAGAATCTATTATGTAAGCTCCGCTGTTTTCACTCACATTGATATCACGCATAATATCGTTAAGAATAATGCCGTTTGCATAGAAGCATACCGCACCAACGACATTCCCCGATGGATCGCCGTTTTCATAAAGCGGAGCGGCGATAATTATAGTAGAGATACCCTCCGCAATGATAGGCTCGGTGATAGTAGTTTTGCCGTTCATAGCATTAGTAAAGTAGCTCTGACCCGAATGATCACGATTATTACTGCCGTAACCCTCGCTGTTTATATAAAAGCCGCCGAGAATAAAATCCTGCGTTGAAGCCTGTGCGGTGATAATACTCGCCTTTTGCTCTTCGGAAATTTTTGAGCTTGAAAGCTCGCTGACATATCCTGCGGCAACAGCGGTATTGATACTGGATTTAAGCTCCCATGAAGCACTGCTTGCAGCCTCCTCGGCAACAACTGTCAGGTTCGACTTCATAAGGCTTTTAGTCGCAAGATAATTTATGACATTACAAACGACCATAAGTGCAAACATTGAAACACCTATAACGATACACATAGAAAGAGTTATTTTCTTTTTTATGGATCTCATTTTCCATATTCTCCTTTGCACAAAAATATACAGTGCAATTTTATCACTTCATATGCAAAATTAACAGCCGATTTTATTGCTGAATTGTGAATTTTTCGATAAATTTACACAAAAACCGCCTGTAACAGAAGCATATAGCAAACCGTTCCCGATATAATGCTTATCAGAGTATTCCTCTTCCATGCATACAAGCCTACAACAAGCAGACTGGATATAATTTCAGGAAGGAAATCTGATACATTCCCAAACCCTATGTCCTTCAGGCAGTAAACAACAAGCATTCCCATTACCGCATATGGAAGCATACGGCTGAATTTTCCTATAAAAGCAGGGATTTTCCTTTTTCCACTCCATATCATAAACGGCAGAAATCGTATAATAGCTGTAACAAGTGCGATAACTCCGACCTTAAGCAATATTTCCGAATCAATCATTCTCTTTATCCTCCTTGCAGAATACAAAAACCAAAGTAATTATAAGCATTGTAGGAATAAGAAAAATATCTCTTCCGAAAATAATCAGGCAAAAAACAGAAGCACCTACACCAAGTATCGCCGAAAAATGCTTTTTACAGGAAAGCCATTGTTCAACAAAAATAGTTATAAACAAGGCAGTCAGAGCAAAATCTATCCCCTTAGAATTTATAATATCCCCAGCCAATGCTCCAAGCACCGAGCCTGCAACCCAGTATATCTGATTTAACAGCGACACAAGGAAATAATATATTTTACGTTTTTCGGAGGGTATATCCGCTTTTTCGTCACAAAGAAGAGAATACGTTTCATCTGTAAGTGAGAAAATCAGATACGGCTTAAATTTTCCCGTATCATTATATTTGTCAAGCATTGATATACCATAAAACAAATGACGTATATTAACCATAAGCGTTGTTAAAGCAACAGTCAGAAGCGACGCTCCCTGCGTTACAAGCCCTATTGCCGCATATTGCATCGATCCTGCATAAATGCAAAGGCTCATAACAAAAGCAAGAAATGTACCATAACCGTTTGCCTTTAAAATCAAACCAAAACCAAAGCCTAAAACAAGATAACCCGCAAGCACAGGCAGGGTTGCTATAAACGCATCCTTTAATAGCTTTTTATTCATAAAATCATCCTTTATTCTGCACGAAAAGAGCTACCCAAAAGGATAGCTCAGATAAATCATTCCCACTCAACAGTAGCAGGCGGCTTTGTCGTAATATCATAAACAACTCTGTTCACAGATTTAACCTCATTAACAATTCTCGCCGAGCAGACAGCAAGCACGTCATAAGGTATTCTCGAAAATTCAGCTGTCATAAAATCGGTAGTTTCCACCGCACGCAATGCAAGTGTGTAATCATAGGTTCTTCCATCACCCATAACACCTACCGAACGGTTATTCGTCAGAACGGCAAAATACTGATTAACAGATGTATCAAGTCCTGCCTTAGCAATTTCCTCACGGAAAATATAATCAGCGTCCTGCAAAATTTCAAGCTTTTCATCGGTTATCTCTCCGATAATTCTTATAGCAAGTCCGGGACCCGGGAAAGGCTGACGGTTCACAAGCACGTCCGAAAGTCCCAGCTCACGTCCCAAGGCTCTTACCTCATCCTTGAAAAGCAGTCTTAACGGCTCAATGATCTCCTTAAAATCAACATAATCAGGCAGACCACCTACATTATGATGCGATTTTATAACAGCGGCTTCACCAAGACCGCTCTCTATAATATCGGGATAAATAGTACCCTGTGCCAGGAAATCGACCCTGCCTATCTTCTTAGCTTCAGCTTCAAACACACGGATAAATTCCTCGCCGATAGTTTTTCTCTTTGTTTCAGGGTCGGAAACACCTCTTAATTTTCCCATAAAGCGTTCCTTGGCGTTCACCCTTACAAAATTTATATCCCAATCAGAGAAAGCGGCTTCAACCTCATCGCCCTCGTTTTTACGCATAAAGCCGTGGTCTACAAATATGCAGGTAAGCTGACTTCCGACAGCCTTTGCGAGCAATGCCGCAAGCACGGACGAATCAACTCCGCCCGAAAGTGCAAGCAGAACCTTTCCGTCCCCCACTCTTCTGCGGATATCTTCGATCGCTGTTTTTGCAAAGCTTTCCATAGTCCAGTCGCCCTTACAGCCGCATATATCCTTAACGAACGCTTCTATCATCTTACAGCCGTATTCGGTGTGATTGACCTCTGGATGGAACTGCACGGCATAGAGCTTTTTATCTTCATTTTCATAAGCCGCCGCAGGACAGTCCGCAGTATGGGCAGTAATTTTAAAGCCCTCGGGCAGCTCTGAAACATAATCCGTGTGGCTCATCCAGCAGACAGCCTTTTCGGGCAATTCCTTGACCGAACCAAAAAGTCTGCTTTTTTTATCATAAAATGTTTCTGTTTTTCCATATTCCGATGTAACGCAGGAAGAAACCTTGCCGCCAAGTGTATATGCCATAAGCTGACAGCCATAGCAAATACCGAGGACAGGTACACCAAGCTCAAATATTTCCCTGTCGATATGCGGCGAATTTTCGTCATAAACGCTGTTAGGTCCGCCTGTAAAAATAATACCCTTGGGATTTTTTCCCTTAATTTGCTCAATCGGAGTTTTGTACGGCATAACCTCGCAGTAAACGCCGCATTCTCTTACTCTTCGTGCGATCAGCTGATTATACTGACCGCCGAAATCAAGAATCACAATCATCTCATTTTCCATAAAGCTTCCTCGATTCCAAAATGATACAAAATATTAAAAAATTCTTTTTTCTATTATGCCACAAAAAAAATGAAACTTCAATACTTTTTTCCACCGAATTTTTTTATTTTTTCTTGCTTAATATAGATAATTGTGATATAATTAATTTGTATGATTGCATTTTTATGAATTTTGGGAGAGAAAAATGAACTTTTTTAACAACTATATCAGCCTTGCCGCCGCTGTTTCAGCTTTTCACGGCGAGGGTCATTCGCACGAAGGCTTTGACGCCGTTGATATCATTCTTGACGCAGTTATTGATTCCGCAAAAATGATACCTTTTCTGTTTCTTGCCTTCCTTTTAATGGAATTTATCGAGCATAAAGCAGGCGAAAAGCTTGAGGGCATACTCAAACGAACTGGCGGCGGTCGTTTTGTCGGCTCACTGGCAGGTGCCGCACTCGGCTGTATACCTCAATGCGGATTTTCCGTTGCCGCTTCAAATTTTTACAGCGGCAGGCTTATCACTATGGGAACGCTAATAGCCGTTTTTGTATCAACATCTGACGAGGCTGTCCCCGTGCTTCTCGCTCACCCTGACAAAATATCAATGATTCTTCCGCTTCTGCTTACAAAGGTCATTATAGCTGTTGCAGTCGGACTTATTGTTGATGTTATTGACCATATGCGTAAATCCTTCCGTGAGGAAGAACCTGATTTCGAGGAATTCTGCTCGGAATGCGGCTGCGGAAGTCATGGCATATGGTATTCTGCAATGAAGCATACTATAAAAATACTTATTTTTATTCTTATCGTTAATCTTGTACTCGGCTTTGTTATGGGAATAGCAGGCAAGGAAACTATCTCTGCCGCCGTGGAAAAAACAGGCATTTTCCAGCCGGTAATAACAGCAATAGTCGGTCTGATACCAAACTGTGCCGCTTCCGTGCTTATCACCGAGCTTTACTGCGAGGGCATACTTTCCTTCGGTTCAGCTATTGCGGGACTTATATCATCAGCAGGAATAGGACTTGCCGTTCTTTTCAGGACAAATAAGAAAATGAAGGAAAATTTTGCCATTCTTGGAATAGTCCTTATCACAGGAATTGCCACAGGAACAATTTTTAATCTCTTTTAAAATGAAAGGTCTTTGGTTATGTCGGAGGTCAAAGCATTTATCAAAAGGAATCTTATGGTGCTTATCGCATTTGCAGCGGCTCTCGCTTCATGTGCGGCAGTGCCTGTGACAAGCTATATCGATTATGTCGATACGGATGTTATCGGGATACTTTTTTCGCTTATGCTGATAACAGCAGGTCTTAAGCAGAATAACGTCCTGTCAAAGGCAATGAGCTTTCTCATTGAAAAGGCTCATATTTATGGTACAAGAAAGGCTCTTGTTGTCCTTTCACTCATCACATTTTTCCTTTCAATGCTCGTCACAAATGATGCCGCTCTGATAGCTCTTGTGCCTGTGACTGTGACCTTTTTCTCGGAATATCCGACTTATCTTGTTTATTCAATTGTCGTCCAGACTGTTGCGGCAAATCTCGGAAGTATGGCAACTCCATTCGGAAATCCGCAGAATCTTCTTATTTTCACCGATTATGAAATATCCTCAGCTGAATTTTTCGCCGCTGTCCTACCAACAGCCGCACTCGGACTTCTTCTTGTGCTGATTTTGTCGCTTCTTATCCCGAATAAGCCGCTCTGTCCCGATATTCAGCCTGACATAAAAATAGCAAACCCTTGGTATGCCGCACTTTTCGGTGTGCTTTTTGTGCTGTCATTGCTCGGAGTTTTCGGTATACTTGATGTTCTCGTTATCTTCGCTTCGGTATGCGTTGTCGCAGTCATAATTGATCCTAAGCTTTTCTATGAAATTGATTACGGACTGCTTCTGACATTCGTTTTCTTCTTCATTTTCGTTGGCAATATAAAAAACATCCCCGCTGTCAATGATTTTGCGGAAAAACTGGTTTCGGGCAAGGAATTTTTTGCCGCAGTGATAACAAGTCAAGTCATAAGCAACGTGCCAGCAGCTGTAATGCTCAATAGCTTTACAGACAATTGGAAAGCTTTACTTTTAGGCGTTGACGTTGGTGGCCTTGGAACTCCCGTTGCTTCAATGGCAAGCCTTATTTCACTTCGTATCTATGGCAGTACAGAAAATTCCCGATCAATGAAATTTTTGTCCGTTTTTCTTGCTATAAATATAGTATTGCTTGCAATTATGTATGCCTTTACCGCATTTTTTATCCTCTGACCGAAAAACCATAAGGTTCATTTCCCGAAAGGAACGGTATTATGAAAAATATTCTGAAAAAAACAATATGCCTTGCCGCTTGTACAGCATATACCCTTACAATGTCAGGTATATGCTCCGATGCAGCCTACGGTTCAAAAGCGGAAAGCTTCTCGGCAACTATAGATACTTCGGAAAAAAGAACGCCTATCAGCAGATATATTTACGGAATAAATGACGTTTATGGTCTTGATGATGTTACAGTTTATTCCGTCAAGCAGTCTGACCCATCAATATCTTCCTATAACTGGGAAATAAACGCTTCAAATTCTACCACACTTAACGGCTTTGAAAATAACCTTGACCTTGTAAAAAGCTATTCATCAAAGAAAAGAAGCGAGCCTGCTCTCCTTGCAAAAAAGCTTATCGAGCGTTCAGAAAAGTATAACATCCCGTCAAGATATATAACCTTACAAATGATGGGTTACGTCGCAAACGACAGCAATGGCATAGTTTCTGCTGATGATATAGAAAAACGCTTTGCAACTGTAAGATGCGTAAAAAACGATAGCCTGCTCACAACTCCCGATATATACGACAATACCGTTTATATGGACGAATATATCAGCTCACTTGTCTATAACTACGGCTCTGCCGAGGACGGCGGTATTAACGGATATTTCCTTGATAACGAACCAGAAAACTGGAACAGCCTTTATCCCAAGCTTTTTACAGAACAGCTGACAGCGGAAACTCTGCTCGCAAAATCGGTAAGCCTTGCAAACGCCGCAAAGAAAATTGACCCGACAGCACTTATATACGGCCCTTCAATAGGCGGACTTGAAAGCTTCGTAAATCTGAAAAATCAAAACGACTGGGAGCAGTATAAATCAACCTATTCATGGTTTATCGATTATTACCTTGATAAAATGTCAAAAGCATCCGAGCAGACAGGTACAAGATTGCTTGATGTCCTTGACCTGCACCTTATTTCAGAAGCAAGAAGTGTTATACTTGAACCAATAGTCGGAACGAACAGTGCAACCGCAAATTCCGAGCGCCTTCAGGCACCAAGAATACTCTGGGACGCAAATTATACCGAAAACAGCACCAATGCTATACTTTATAAACAGCATACGCCCATAATCCCGACAATCCAGGCTTCAATAAGAATGTATTTCCCTGAAACAAAGCTCTCCTTTTCAGAGTATAATTTTGGCGGCGGCGATGATATCAGCGGCGGTATCGCACAAGCTGATACCTTGGGAATTTTCGGCGAACAGAATGTCTATATGGCTTGCCTTAAGCCCGATAGTGAGGATTTTTTCTACCAGAAATCAGGTATCAATATCTATACAAACTATGACGGCGAAGGCTCTTCCTATGGAAATATCGCCGTAAGTGCCGATAATTACGGAAATAACGACTGCTCCGTTTATGCCTCCGTCAGCTCCGAGGACGAAAGCGAGCTTAAGATAATTTTTATAAATAAGCTTGCTTCCGAAAAGGAAACGGAAATCGCAATTTCTTCCGCCTTTGATTATGATTATGCTAACCTTTACAGCTTCAATGCCGAGCATAGCGATATAATTGCCGCAGACGAGCCTGTAAAGGTAACAGACTGTACACTCAATTTCACAGCAGAACCACTATCTGTTACCCTTATTGAGCTTAAATGCGAGGAAATTTTTGACGATCCCGATTCAGATGAAGACAGCGAAAACGTGTCAACAACAAGAAAAATCACCTCCTCTGCAACGCAGGCTCACGAACACGTTGAAGTCACAGCGCAGACAAAGCAGTCTGCCGATATTAATACCGAAATACAAACCTCCGTTTCCGTCCTCGGTACAGACGATTACGGCGAAACCATAACAAGTATCGTCACAGAGATAGTAACAGTCAGCTCCGATGAAACGGAAATAACCGCGGTAAAAAAGAATAACGAAGAAAAAACTGTTCCGAAATGGGTAAAAATAATCGGCGTTACGCTTACTATAGCTGTTGCGGCAGCAGTAGTCTTTGTGCTTATCGATGACGGTCACGAAAAAAAGGAAAAATAGCCCTAAAATTCCGAATAAAAAGGAAACCTCTTCCAATAATGCACAAAAAAACATACTTAATTAGTTAAATATGCTGAAAAAGATAAAAAACGATTTACAAAAGCAATAAAAAATGTTAAAATATTGGAGTGAACATAATAAACTATTTGGCATATCGTGCCGAAAATGAAATACAAAGAGCTAACTTTGCATTCGCCGAATAAGGGGTGATAACTTGAAAATAAGGTTAAAGCTGATCGCAGCAATGACGTTGCTGGCCATTATACCCGTGATTATCGTAAGTGCCGTTGCAAACAGCAGAATCAGGCAGGATAATCTTGAGTATCTGCAAAGAAATATGTTTTATTCCATAAAAAGTCAGGCGGAGGATATCAGCACCCTCGTTTCAGAGGAAATTTCCAGAGCAAAAAACGTTTCAATCCTGCCGTGTATGGTCAGATACGCAGAAGCTGCTTCAAAAAGCGGCTTTTCCCTGAATGAAGAAGATCCCGATTATATTGAGGTTCTCCACCAGTTAGATAATATTTCCTCGGAAAATACCGTTTTAAAAGCTATGCTGATAAACGATTCGGGAATAGTAGTCGCATCGTCTGCTGATGATGAAAGTCTTGGAAAAAAGCTCCTTAATTATAAGGAAATGCTTAACCTTGCCGTAAAAAACGGTGGCATAAGCGGATTTTCAATGAGCGAGGAAAATGATAATAAATATCCTGTTTTCAGCATTTCAAAGGTCGTTTATTCCCAGTCAAATGAAAAAACAGGTCTGCTTTACATCACCTTCGATTCTCAAACCATTCAGAAGTATATTAATAACGTCAAAACCGATAAATATACGATCGTTTCCCTTATGGACGCAAGCGGAAATGTGCTTGAATATCCATTTAAATCAATAAATCATTATTCATCAAATAAAAACTATTCAATTTATACCGAGCAGCTTAATTATCTCTACAGAACAGAGGATAATAAGCAGTTTACGGAAACCCTTGTCGAGGATAACAGCGGCAAAAAATGCTATTATGCCTCCCCTGTAGCAAATACAGGCTGGTATCTTGTCGCTTCATCTGAGCTTTCAGGCATAAAAAGCTTTTCAAAACAGTCAACAAGAACTGTAAACGCACTTGCCGCTCCTCTCTGTATCGCTATTTTCACCGTTATATTCTTCTTAACAGGGAGCTATGTGAAGCCAATAAAAGCAATCCTGAATACCTTTGAAGAAAAGAAAAAGGGCAATACAAGTGCAAGATTCAACGAAAATTCAAAGGACGAATATAGCCTTATCGGTAAAAGCTTCAACTCAATGCTTGACGCAGTAAGCGAAAGCGAACAGCGTTACCGAACAATCGTTGAAATGACAAACAATATCACCTTTGAAATAAATTATAAGAAAAATACCGTCTTTGTATCAAAGAATTTCAACAAAAAATTCAGCTTCAGACCAAAGGACGATTCGCTTAACGAAAGCTTTATCTATAAAATAAGGGTTCATAAGGACGATAAGGAACGCTATCTCGACGATATGGATAAAATCTTAGGTCCAAAAGCGAACTTTATTCAGGGCGAATACCGTGTAAAAAGCATCTACGGAGATTTTATATGGGTTATGATCAAGGCTACGAAATTCTTCGATAGAAATGAATCCCCATCAAAGATCATCGGTGTCATTGTCGATATCGACCGTGAAAAGAAGAGCGAAATGCACCTTCTCCAGCGTGCAAATTACGATAACCTCACTCAGCTTTTCAACCGTGAAAGCTTCCTTAAAGCAGTTACAGACAGGCTTGCCGCTTCTGCTTATAAGAAAACTCTTGACGCTGTTATGTTCATAGACCTTGACGATTTCAAATATTTCAATGATGAATTTGGTCATGCCTGCGGTGATGAGGTTCTTAAATTTGTTGCCGATACACTCAAGGAAATCACCTTTGAACGTGGCTTTGCAGGACGTTTCGGCGGAGATGAATTTGTTGCCTGCATTACAGGCTTTGCCCTTTTCGGCGAGGCTGGAAAGGTTGCACAGGAAATTATTGACATTCTTGGAAACGGATTTATTTCTGAATCAACCAATCAGCGTCTTTATATCAAATGCTCAATTGGTATTGCTTTTCTCCATGAAAGCGGAAAAACCACAAATGAAGTCGTTGCCGCCGCTGATGAAGCAATGTATAATATCAAAAAGCACGGCAAATCCTCATACGCTTACGCAAAATCTGCTTCAAAAAATAAAAAATTCCCCGATGTCGTCGCTCCGACTACAAGCTCAATTGACTCCGATATCCCATCAAATGGCGGTTCAAGCTCACGCTATAAAAACGAGAAGCCTGAACAACCCAAAGAATCAGAGCCTGAAATTGACGTAGATGAGAATTTCTTTAATCCACTTTTTTAAATATTAAAAGGGAGTAGTTATCACGCTTTTGCGTGAATGAACAGTCAACATACCCGGTTTTTTCCGTGGCTGTTCACTCAACTATTGAGAACAAGACTTTTAGAGCATTTTAACCGTGAAAACGGGTATGCACTGAAAGTCTTTTTTAATGAAAGGATATGTCGCATTCGGTACTTCCCTCCCCGAGCTTGTAACCTCTGTTATTGTCGCAAGAAAAGGAAATTCCGATATTGCGATAGGAAATATCGTCGGCAGTAACATATCAACATTCTTTTTTATTCTGGGTACAACTGCTCTTATCACAGAAATACCATTCGCTTCAAGCTTCATATGCCGCATATTTCGTTTATCTTCTTATGGCATAACTGAAAAAATATAGAAAAACAGTTACAGTTCGGTTAAAAATCACAAAAACATCTTGCTTTTTTTGTAGTATATGCTATAATATCCTTACGCTTATGCGAGAATGAATTTTTTACAAAACGAAAGGATAGTTTATTATGAAAAAGATTTTAGCCGCTGTTGCCGCACTTGCTGTTTCAGGACTTCTCCTTGCAGGATGCTCCGACAGCAACAGCACAAACACCGACAACACAACCGTTGAAGCAACAACAAGCACTTCCGAGGAAACAACCGCTCCCTCCGAAGAAACCGAGGATACATCAGTAGAAGAAACCGATGAAATTGTCGCTGATTCCACAGAAGATGACGAATCAGACGTGATTATGCCGTCATTCAATCCCGATGAAGCTAATCCCCTTCAGGAGCTTGTGCTTGCAGCAATGGGCGATTTCAGCAACTGGCCTTACCTCGATGAAGTAACCGATGAGTTCATCTTCTCCGATTATTTTCTCCTTGATAAGAATAACGAAAACTATGAGGAAATCATAGCAATGCAATGCCCTATGAGTGCTCAGATGTGTGAGATAATCATTATCAAGGCTAAGGACGTAGAAGCTGCAAAGGCTGACCTCGAAGCAAGACAGAAAAAGGCACAGGACACCGATGCATTCTACCCCGATGATATAGAAAGAGCCGCAAACTCAATCGTAGGCACAAAGGGCGATTACGCTTACTTCTTTATCTGCCCCGATTCAGTTACCGCAGAACAGCTTCTCACAGAGGCAATTTCTGAATAATACAGAAACGCCATTTACGAATTTCCCCGTAAATGGCGTTTTTTATTATTCAAGCACTAACCTTGCTTCTCCATTTTCCGAAATGATACCTTATAACGCTCATCACAGCTGTAAGCAACCATGTAAGGCAGGTCGTTCCCCATACTGCCCACATTCCCACAGACGGGAACTGCAAAAGTATCAATGCAAACCCAATTCTACCGATAACCTCAACGAAGCCGTTTATCATTGCATATGTAACATCACCTGCACCATTAAGAAGTCCCCTTGTCGTATGGATAAGTCCAAGCGCAATATAGAAAAATGCCGAAAGCTTCAATGCCTTCGCACCTATTTCTATAACTGCCTCCTCTGTAACGAAAATGCCAACTATCGCACGGCTGAACAGCAGGAAAATCACAAGCATAACAAGTGCAAATATTATCATAATTTTTACCGACTGACGGTAGCCCTTGACAGTCCTGTCGATTTTTCCAGCACCCATATTCTGCCCTGCAAATGTCGAAAGTGCGGCATTAAGTGAAGCAAAGGGCTGTTGTACAAGCTGTTCAACACGCATTGTAGCGGTATAAGCCGCCATAACCACCGAGCCGAAGCCGTTTGCAACTCTCTGTAAAAAAATCATTGAAACGGATATCATAGAATTTTGCAATGCTATCGGTACACCCGTTTTTATACATTTTACAAAATAGCCGCTTCTGAACTTTAGTTCATCTCGTTTCAGCCTGAAATACTTTACACGAATAAACGCAAAACAAATGCATCCTATCGCAGAAACAGCCTGTGCAATAACCGTTGCAAGAGCCGCTCCGTTCACTCCCATTTGAAAGGTTATTACAAACACAAGATCAAGCACAACATTTATTACGCTCGCAACTACAAGAAATATCAGCGGAGTTTTGCTGTCGCCGAGAGAACGCATTACCGCATTTATCCAGTTATAAAGCGAAACAGCAATTGTGCCAAGGCATGCAATCTGCATATAACCATGTGCCGCATCAAAAATGTCCGATGGAGTGTTCATAAGCCGAAGCAGCGGACCTGACAGCAGATATGCAATAACGCTTATAACAATACCGAAAATTCCTGCCGCATATGCTGAATTAACTATATATCTTTTTACATCGTCACCACGTCCTGCACCAAAGCATTGTGCAATGAGAATACCCGAACCGACAGACAAGCCTATGCAAAGCGTGTAAAAAAGATATGTCAGTGAGCCTGTCGCACCCACCGAAGCGAGTGCGTCATACCCAAGATAACGTCCGACAATTACCGAATCCACGACATTATAAAGCTGCTGGAAAAGATTTCCGAACAACAAAGGAAGCGTAAACCGTATAATATGAGAAAGCTCACTGCCCTCCGTCATATTTTTTTCATAAACCATAATAATTCCTTATTCCATAAAAATTTTATCAAGCTCCGAAGCAGAAACGCTGTCCTTAGGTGCAAATTTTTCCGAGCCTACATATTCACAAAGACAGGAAAGCAATTTGCGGCATGGAACGCTTTCTTTTTTCTTATCAAGACGAGCCGTGCAGACAAGCAGCCTGCCCTTTCCGACATTAACCTCAAAAATCGTACCGAGTGAGTGATTTCTGTCATTGGTGTCAATGGTTCTTACCGTCGGCGATATCGAAAGTCCGTCAAGTATTGCCGTGCGTGAATTTTCAACAATATCAAACCATTGTGCTGTTGAATAAATTTCACTCGGGAATTTTTCGAGCATAGCATTTTTATTGTCAATAAGCAGACCAAGCGTTCCGACAGGGCTTGGCTTCTTCATCGAAACGGATATAAGATTAAACATATGATAATTCCAGAAATCCGTGCAGTATGTACCCTCGATAGACTTATCCGCTGGGAGTTCATCGGGCATAAACAGCACCGCTTCGCTATTTTCAAGCCTTGATTTAGCCTTTTCCCAATTTGTTTCAAAGGAAAGCTCGCAATTATTCTCATCGGGATAAAGCCAAAGATCATATCCGTTGCTGATATCTCCACAGGTGAGAGTAAGTCGTCCCTTTGCGGCTTCTGCTAGCGTTGGCATAATAATATCAACCGTTCCAAGCTTGAAAACACCACTCTTGAAACTACCCAACGCTTTAAGCGTGTAGCCTTGCTTTACTCCGTTTACTTCAAGCGTTATCTCAACAGCAGGATCAACGTCAGCATTCTTTGCATAACTGTAAAGCATTATCTCCAATTCAGCCTTTTCTCCACAGCTCCAAACAAATTTTGGCAGACAGCCGAGGATCACCCTTTCCGAGCAGAAGCCTCTCCATTCCTCGGGGGAAATTACTCCCTTGCTCTCCATAAAGCTGTTCAGAACACCGACAAGTGCAGTACCCTGACCTGTAAAATCCTGAATATCGAGAAGTTGAAAGCCTGAAAGCTCCTTTGAACGCAGTGCAGTTTCAATTTCATTTTTATAGCATTCTGCGGCAAATCTTCCTGAAGCCTTGAAATAGCTGTCAGCAAGCGGCAGAAGTCCTGCTTTTTCAAGCCTGTCACGGAAAATTTCAAGATTATATGGCTTCAAAACTCCAGTATACTTTGGAATTTCGTTAAAATCGGGATACATAAAATACTGACCAACTTCGTGCGAAATAACCGGGATTTCGGGAATAAATTCACTGCCGCCCTCACCGAGAGAAACAGTTTTTACGCCTGTTCCATACTGTATTTCAATAGTACCGCCGCCTGAAACACCATCCGCAACAGCATTCGGAGCGATAATTGCATCGTAATTATAGTTGGAATTAGGTGCGTCAGTCTGAATATGACCAAGCGGAGCGTCACACATCGCATATGAACCACGGAAAAGTCTGTCACGCGAAAAACGCACTCCGACAAAAAGATCATCACCCTCAACAACGCACGGAATAAACTGGAAATTATTCGAGCCCTGCGTATAAAGATGCCTGTCATCATAAGCCTTATAGCCGAGAAGTATCTCATTTAAGCGTTCCTTGCTTCCCCAAAGCTCATTTCCGAGCGAAAGTGCAAAGAATGATGGGTGATTTCCAAATTCGTCAAGTATTCTGTAACCCTCGTCAATAAGGTAACGCTGACCATCATTAAGCTCCTCCTCAACAGTTCCCCAGAATGGCAATTCAGGTTCCATATAAATTCCAAGCTCATCAGCCGCTTCAAAAGCCGCATTCGGAGGGCAGCAGGTGTGGAATCTGTAATGATTTATGCCGTGAGCCTTAGCCGCTGACATAACCTTTAACCAGCCCTCCTTATCCATCGGTGCAGCACCTGTCATCGGGAAGATCATTCCGTCATGCTTTCCTCTCAAAAAGGCTCTCTCGCCGTTAATGATCAGCTCACGTCCCTTTGTTTCATAGCTTCTTAAGCCAAAATCAACGCTTGTAATATCGTGACCGCATTTAAGCGTAAGCGTATAAATATTATGATCAAATTCGCTCCAAGGCTTTGCACCATCAAGCTTATATTCGACCTCAAAATTGCCCTCTGCATTAAAATACAAAGGCTCAAAGCCGTCAACCTCTGCCGAAAGCGAAGCCTTGCCGCCAATAACAGCACCCTTGATGATAATGCTGTCCTTGCGAGGATAAATCTTAACCTTTTCAGCACGCACAACAGCCTCCGTGCAAATATACATCCCACCAAGAATACCAAGCCAGTTTGTCTGCGTGTCAGGCGAAGTCATATGTCCCCCTGGAACAGGATAGCCAATATTGCTTATGATAATATCAACGCTGTTTTCACCCTCAACAGCAAATTCTGTAATGTTGTATTTATGCGAAGTACAAAGGCTGTTCTGCTTGCCTGCAAGCTTGCCGTTGATATAAACCTCGCTCATTCTTGTTCTTTCAAGCAAGAGAAAAAGCTCCTCATCGGCACAAATTCTGTTAATAACGATTTTTCTGCTATAATGTATAAAGCCCTCAAATTTATAAGGGTCGCCGAGATAACCGTCCTCCCTGTGTTCATTCAAGGGTGAAAGCCTTTTCTGCGAAACAGTCGAAGGAAGCTCAGTAATTCCCTTGCCGACTTCTTTATGTTCAGCGTTTTCAAGTATATAATCCCAACTTCCGCTTATGTTAATTTTTTCAAGCATAATGCTATCCTCCATATTTTTCATTACATTAAATTTTATCATATCCGACCATATTTTTCAATAGAAAAAGCATAAAAAAACCGCTGTACGAAAAATTTAGTACAGCGGTTCATATTTTTAGATTTTAAAGTGTAGGAGCAGGTGTGGGAACAGGATGCTCGGATTCATTCTTAACAATTTCAACATTGTTGTAAACTGCCATACCTGTACCTGCAGGAATGAGCTTACCGATAAGGACATTTTCCTTAAGACCCATAAGGTGGTCAGTTTTGCCCTTGATAGCAGCGTCTGTAAGAGCTCTCGTTGTTTCCTGGAATGAAGCAGCTGAAAGGAAGCTTTCGGAATTTGAAGCAGCCTTTGTGATACCCTGAAGAACAGGAAGATATGTCACGAAGCTAAGATTTTCCTCGCCTGCGTCCATACGTTTCTGTATTTCAGCGTTGATCTCGGCAATTTCCTTTCTGTCAACAAGAGAACCTGGGAGCAGATAGCTCGAACCGCTGTCGTCAACCTTCACCTTGCGGAGCATCTGACGAACGATAACCTCGATATGCTTATCGTTGATATCAACACCCTGTAAACGGTAAACCTTCTGAACCTCGGTGATGATATAGTTTTGAACAGCCTGCTGACCGTTTACTGCGAGAATATCGCCAGGGTTGATAGAACCCTCTGTAAGCGGTTGACCTGCGGTAACATTATCGCCAGCGGAAACCTTGATCTTGTAGCCGTAAGGAACAGGATAGTACTCTTCCTCACCAGTTTCATCGCTCTTGATGATAACATTTCTTGTTTTCTTGATTTCTTCCATACGAACCGAACCAGCAGCCTTAGCAATAATTGCAGCATTCTTAGGACGGCGGCTTTCAAAAAGCTCTTCAACACGAGGAAGACCCTGTGTGATATCCTCGGCGGAAGCGATACCACCTGTATGGAACGTTCTCATCGTAAGCTGTGTACCAGGCTCACCGATAGACTGTGCGGCAATAACACCAACAGCTTCTCCGACACGAACTATATTATTGTTTGCAAGGTTAGCACCATAGCACTTTGCACAAACGCCATTCTTAGCCTTACAATTGAGAACTGAACGAATTGTAACCTTTTCAACTCCGCTGTCAACGACCTTCTGTGCGTCAGCCTCATTCATAAGCTTATTCTTGCTCATGATTAGATCGCCTGTTTCAGGATCTCTGAGATCTTCAAGCAGATATCTTCCGAGAAGTCTTTCCTTCAAAGGCTCGATAATTTCGTTGCCGTTCTTGATTGTGTAAACCTCAATACCTTCGTCTGTTCCGCAGTCCTCCTCATGGATAATAACCTCCTGCGAAACGTCAACAAGACGTCTTGTAAGGTAACCCGAGTCAGCGGTACGAAGAGCCGTATCAGCAAGACCCTTACGAGCACCACGGGAAGAAATGAAGTATTCGAGGATATTAAGACCCTCTCGATAGTTAGCACGAATAGGCATCTCGATAGTTGAACCCGAGGTATTTGCGATAAGTCCACGCATACCTGCGAGCTGTCTGATCTGGTTGATAGAACCACGGGCACCTGAGTCAGCCATCATATGAATAGGGTTGTTCTCGATGTCATAATGCTTCTTGATATAACCGGTAAGATCGTCTGTAGCCTGATTCCAGATGCTGATAAAACGCTTGGACTTTTCAGCAGATGAAATAAAGCCTCTCTTATAAAGCTTATTGATCTTCTCAACCTGAGCGTCAGCCTCTGCAACAATTTCCTTCTTTTCAGGAGGAATAAGTGCATCGCAAACAGCAACCGTGAGAGCAGCCTTTGTGGAATATTTATATCCAAGAGCCTTAATTTTATCGAGAACCTCGGAGGTAACAGTTGTTCCGTGGATTCTTATGCAGCGTTCGATAATATCGGAAAGCTGCTTTTTCTTAACAAGGAAGTCAACCTCAAGATCAAACTGCTTATCGGAGTTTGTTCTGTCAACATATCCGAGATTCTGCGGTATATTTTCATTGAAAATAAGTCTGCCTGCTGTACATTCAATAAGCTTGGAAACAGTCTTTCCGCCGACCTCTCTTGAAATACGAACCTTGATAGCGGCATGGATAGAGATAACGTGAGCGTCATAAGCCATAAGAGCCTCATTGACATCACGGAATATCTTGCCCTCACCGGGTTCTCCTGCCTTTTTCATTGTCAGATAGTATGAACCGAGTACCATATCCTGTGAAGGAACAGCAACTGGACGGCCGTCTGACGGCTTAAGGAGGTTATTTGCCGCAAGCATAAGGAAACGAGCCTCTGCCTGTGCTTCAGGTGAAAGCGGAAGATGGACAGCCATCTGGTCACCATCGAAGTCTGCGTTGAACGCTGTACATACGAGTGGGTGAAGCTTAATAGCTCTACCCTCAACAAGGATAGGCTCAAACGCCTGAATACCAAGTCTATGAAGCGTCGGGGCACGGTTAAGGAAAACAGGATGATCCTTAATTACGTTTTCAAGAGCGTCCCAAACCTCATTCTTGGAGCGTTCAACCATTTTTCTTGCAGATTTTATATTTGTAACAACCTTCGTATCAACAAGACGCTTCATAACAAATGGCTTGAAAAGCTCAAGAGCCATTTCCTTAGGAAGACCGCACTGATACATCTTAAGCTCAGGGCCAACAACGATAACAGAACGTCCCGAATAGTCAACACGCTTACCGAGAAGGTTCTGACGGAAACGTCCCT